>JAFIFG010000021.1 GCA_020832135.1 Clostridiaceae bacterium | reverse complement strand
ATCATCTTTTTGTTTATGGGAACTAACCCTACAGTAGCCAATCACCTTCTTGTCTACCTGTTTGTCTGGCATTAAGCCTAAAAAATGATTGAGTTGCTCTTGTGAATAATATCTATATCCTGTCGGTGCAACATGGTGTGGCTTGAATACATCTTTCTTATCCCACTCTCTTAATGTTTGAGGATTTTTACAAACTTATATAATGTTTTTATAGCTGTTCTTTTACCCCTTACTTCTTACGGGACAGTGGGACAAGCCACCTGTCCCTGTGTCCCTCTGCATCCCTGCTGTTACACCGCTATTTCTTCCACCATCGTCAATGTTTCCTGGAGGGATTTAGTAAATAGAGCATTTTCCCTACTGGTTCCAATAGAGACTCTAATACAGTCTGCTAGAGGACCTGTATCTCCAAAATATCTTACTAGAATTCCCTGCTCCAATAGGTACTGTTGGATTTCTTTGGCATCCTGTAGCTTAAATAGAATAAAGTTTCCATAGCTTTTATAGACCTCTACATTTGGAAGGGATTTTAGTTGTTTCATCATTTTCTCCCGTTCCTTTATAATGTCTTCTATAAGCTCCGTTACCATAGCTGTATTTTCAAGACATACCTTTGCCGCCACTTGGCTTAAGCTTCCTACATTATAGGGGGGCTTTACTTTATTCAGGATACGGATGATTTCCTTAGAACCTACTCCGTAGCCTACCCTAGCACCGGCTAAGCCAAACCCCTTTGATAGAGTCCTTAGGACTAAAAGGTTAGGATAATAATTCACTAAATCCACCATGGATTCCCCATAGAATTCATAATAGGCTTCATCCACCACCACAACACTATTGGCATTTTCTACGATTCTTATCATCTGTTCTCTAGGAATGATGCCGCCGGTTGGATTATTGGGATTAGTTAAGAACACCACCTTAGGCTCCTCCTTCTTTACCGCTTTAATTAAAGAATAATAGTCAAATTCAAAGTTCTTTCCTAAGGGCACCTCCACCGTAGTACCCTCCGCAGCTTCTGTGGTGATTTTGTACATACCAAAGGTGGGGGTGGAGGTTACAACTTTATCCCCTGCCCCTACAAAGGCATCAATAATCAGAGATATAATTTGGTCAGAACCATTACCTACAATCACCTGTTGAGGTGCTATTCTTAATGCCCCTCCAATCTGTTTTCTCAATGCTGTACAATCACTGTCGGGATATTTGTTGATGGAGCTATTCATAATTTCCTGTGCTATTTTTTCATTTAGTTTTTCACCTATATGGTTATTTTCATTAGCATCTAGTTTTGTTACATTTTTATATTCCTTCACTTCATAGGGCTTGAGCTTTTTAACACTTTCCTTCACTAAATTATTCACCATTTTATTCAAACCTCACTTTTATAGAATTTTTGTGGGCAGTTAAGCCCTCCTCCTCTGCCAATGTCATAACCCGATCCTTCACCGTCGCTAATGCTTCTCTACTGTAATAGATGACACTGGACTTTTTTGTAAAATCATCCACCGATAGTGGAGAGTAAAATTTTGCAGTCCCACTGGTGGGTAGAACGTGGTTGGGGCCAGCAAAGTAATCACCTAAGGGTTCTGGGGAATAATGGCCTAAAAAGATGGCCCCCGCATTTTCTATAGACCCCAATAGCTCCAAAGGCTGTTCTACTGATAACTCTAAATGTTCTGGAGCTATTTCATTGGAAAGCTTTGCAGCTTCTTTCAAATCCTCCACCACGATGATTTTTCCGTAGTTTTCTATAGATTTCTCTGCAATGACCCTTCTTTCCAATAGAAGTAACTGTCTATCAACCTCCTGCTGTACCTCCATCGCCAGTTCTTCACTGGTGGTAATCAAGATAGATGAGGATAGCTCATCGTGCTCCGCCTGGGATAATAAATCCGCCGCCACATATTTTGCCTTTGCAGATCTATCGGCTATCACCAACACCTCACTGGGCCCAGCAATCATATCGATGTCCACATAGCCGTACACAGCCCTTTTGGCGGTGGCTACATAGATATTGCCGGGACCTACAATTTTATTTACCTTAGGTATGGTTTCTGTTCCAAAGGCCAGGGCTCCCACTGCTTGAGCTCCCCCTACCTTATAAATCTCCTCTATGCCTAATTCCTTTGCCGCCACCAATACACCCGGAATTATCTTTCCCGCCTTGTTAGGTGGTGTCACCATGGCGATACCCTTCACCCCAGCTACTAATGCAGGAATGACATTCATCAATACAGAGGAGGGATAGGCAGCCGTTCCTCCCGGTACGTAAACCCCCACCCTCTCGATGGCTGTGATCTTCTGTCCCAGTAGGATATCCGCCTCCGTCTCAAACCAGGAGTTTTGTCTTTGTCTTACATGATATTTTTTAATATTTCTAATAGCTTGCCTCATGGCCTCTATAAAGTCTCGGGATACTTTTTTATAGGCTTCCTCCATTTCCTCCGCCTTTACCTTCAATCCCTTTTCCCTTAAATCTACCTTGTCAAATTTCTCTGTATATTCAAAGAGGGCTTCGTCTCCTTTTTTCATAACATCCTGAAGGATACCTTCCACAACCTCAGTATAATCCTTAAAATCCACTGTACTTCTATCCTGTAGTGTCTTAAGTATTTCTTTTTTGTTCCCCTGCTTTAGGTCCATTATTTCCATCATTTTTCTGTCCCCCTAACCTACTTTTTCTCCTATTAAGTCTATGATTGCAGTAATTTCCTTTTTCTTTGTCTTAAAGCTTACTTTATTTAGGACTAACCTAGCACTGAGGTCAGCTATGTCCTCTAGAATTACTAATCCATTTTCCTTTAGGGTTCTACCGGTTTCTACGATATCTACGATGACATCCGTCAACCCCATGATGGGGGCTAGCTCCACTGAACCCTCCTGACGAATAATCTCCACCGATTGCCCCTTTTCAGCAAAATATTTTTTTGCTACATTTGGATATTTGGTGGCAACCCTTAAATGCTTTTTGCCATTCCCCTCCATCAGCCTTCCCGCCACGGAGAATTTGCATTTTCCAAACTTTAAATCCAACACCTCATACAGTTGTCTTTCCATCTCCATCAATGTATCCTTGCCTACAATCCCCATGTCCACTACCCCATGCTCTACATAGGTGGGCACATCCTGAGCCTTTAGGAGAATTACCTCTAGGTTATTTTCCGGAAGATGAAATACTAGCTTTCTATTGTCTTCCTTCAATACATTACAATTGATACCTATTTCCTCCAGGAGGCTTATGCTATACTTTGCCAACCGTCCCTTAGCTATAGCGATTTTAATTTTCTCCATAAACGACTCCCCCTAATTCCTCCGGCACCTTCAGATTCCCCGCTTCATCTACCTTAAGGATTTCATCTACTTTTCTTCGTCTACTATATTCTAGGACATCCTCCCAATCCTCCAGGAGGGCGATCTCTACAATATGACCCTCTTCCCTGAGGACTTTTACGATTTCAGGTATTCTGTCATTGCCCTCCTTGCCCTCCAACAGTAAAATATGCTTTTTCCTCTTTACTTCTATATTTTCCTGTATTTTTAATGCCTTAGTGATTTTATTTACAACAAAGGCAAATCCGGTGGCACTACACTCCATACCAAAATCCTCCATTAAGCCATCATATCTGCCACCACTTAAAATCATGGAGCCCAAATCCCTAGTAAAGCCTTTGAAAATAATGCTATTATAATATTTTAGGGAAGTCACCATGCCTAGATCCACCGATATGTACTGACCTAATCCATAGGCCTCTATACTGCTACATACCTTCTTTAGCTCCTCCACCGCCTCCAACATGACATCGGTAAAGGGTAATTGCTGTACTTCTTTAAAGACCTCCTCCGGTGCTCCAAAGAGCCTTGGTATTTTCCTTAGAATAAGCTTAGTATCTTCACTGGCCTCTATATCCTCCACCATTTGATCCAATGCAATAAAGTTTTTGTTTTCAATATGATAAACAAATTTCTCCTCTTCTTCCTCCTCTATAGCTAAGGTGTCAAGAATCCCCTTCAGTAGCTTTACTTGACCTATATCGATTTGAAAATTATTTAGTCCCAAATCCTTAAGCCTCTCTATAGCTGTAATAATGATCTCCACATCTGCCCTATGGGACTTTATGCCAAAGATCTCCACTCCAGCTTGACGAAACTCTCTCTTTTTTCCCGCCTGTTCTTCATCTATACGGAATATATTCTGCACATAACAGAGCTTTAAAGGATAAACAAAATCCCGCATTTTGCTAGCCACCATTCTAGCCATAGGTACGGTGCAATCCGGCCTTAGGACTAAAATACTTCCATTGCTATCTATTAACTTAAACATTTTTTCTCCATTACTGGCTAAATAGTCCTTTGTAAAAATATCATAGTATTCCAAAGTAGGGGTACTGACCTCCATATAACCGGCCTTTTCAAAGCCCTCCATCAGTTTATCTTCAATATTTCTCCGATAAATACAGTCATCAATCAGTAAATCCTGTACCCCCTCCGGCAACAACACCTTCTTTGATTTCATTCCTCCACCCCATTTTACTAATCTACTTCTTTAATTAATTAAAGCGATAAATTAAAGTACTTGTGAAATATTCTAAACCCTATGAAGCTATTTGTCAAGTGAATTCTCGGTGAAATTTTTTATAAAAAAGCCATCAAAAAAGAGACGATTTCTCGTCCCTCATTTGTATGGATTCAGTATTATTTTATTCTTAATGTACGATAATGGTGTCAGCAATAAAGATACTTCTCTCCTGCTGTCCTATCACAGTTACTCTATCTCTTTCTTTAATATCCCTTAGGCGAATATCTGCTCCATCTCTTAGGATAATGGTATCTCCTGTTAAATTCACAGATAGAATCTCATCATCACTTATTTCCATTTCCAGCACATCAGCACTTCTATGAACACTTGCCACCCTTCCAGTATATGTATCGTTGGCAACAAAGCTTTCTGCATTTAGTCTAGTTACTTCATTGTTCTCTAGGTCCACGTCCACATCATAATTTAATCTTAGATCATAGACATCTGCCCTAGAGCCATCTATCCTAATGATAGTGTTGTTGGTGATGATATACTCCTCAAGATCACCATCTCGGTCCCTAATGGTAATTTTTATTTCATCCCCTATAACAATTTGTCTTAGGATACCTTCTGATGAGCCCCTTACACTGGAAGCTGTTAAGCTTGTTATTTCATCATATTCCATCTGAAGTACTACGTCATCCCCAAGGCGTAGGTCCTCAAAGCTTGACCTGCTTCTATTTCTACGGATAGTTGCATCCCTACCGAGAGAGAAGGTTTTTGTTTCTCCATCCTCTGTCTTTACATCTAAGGTAGGTCTATGATTAGGACCCTTTGCCGTAATAATTCCCTCTACTTCTCTATCCTTTCTAGTTCCCTCTAAAATAAGTAGATAATCTCCACTTAAAACAGCCTTTACTTCATCTCCATTTCTAAAGTCCCTCAAGGAAGCCTTTTCACCGTCCAAGGTGACTAGGGTGCTATCCAGTAGAGTTAATACATGGGACCTTCTGTCCTCATCCCGTAGGGTAACGATGGATGGGTTTGCCTCTATGTAACTAGAGAATTGACCCTTAAGAGTTTCTTCATTGGTGGTAGCATCAATAACAACCACTTCATTGTTTGTACTTTCTAATTTTAGAAAGTGCCCCTCCGTCAAATCCTCTAAAGAAACTCTCTTTCTGTCCAAGCTAACCTTTACATCCTTTGCTACATCATAAAAAACTTCTTTACCCTCCTCTAGAACACTGATAATGGTTCGATTTCCCTTCATCAACTTTAGAAAGATACCGTCATGCTCCTTTGGAATAGTGATAACTATAACATCCTCCGTCTTATCCAGGATGGCAGCGGCTTCTGAAATCATCTTTGCCACCTCTCCTCTAGTAATAAGGTTCACAGGCAAGAAACGGCTGTCATTACTTTCTGGGTTCAAAATATTTTTTCTTAGCAATAAATCTATGTAAACTTTAGCTCCTTGTGGTATACTCATTTCATCTCTATAGGGTAGGACATAGTAGCTATTTAGAGATTCACCGGCATGGTGTTCCAATACTCTACCTATATAAACCGCCACTTCATGTCGCCTAGCATTTCCACTTAGATTCTTTATATCACTTCTAGATAAAATATTCTTTTCAATAGCATAAGCCACCGGTCCCTGTGCCCATGCAGCAGTATTGCTTTGACTAAAATCACTGCTATACTTACTGATATAATGACCATGCTTTTCTGCATCATATTCCAGTAAGTTTGCCACCATAGCTATAATCTCTGGCTTTGTAATTTGATTCCCTGGTTTAAAGGTGGCATCAGAATAACCCCGGGTGATGCCCCTTTCGTAAATATCCTCAATATATTCCTTTGCCCAATGGTTTGAAATATCCGTAAGTACCATTCCTGAAGCAAAGGCTAATCCAAAACTGGAAATCACCATCATCAGTGCTATAGCCAGTCCCAAAATTCCTTTGTAACCCTTCACATAAATTCCTCCTTTAGTCTGCATCGTAATTTTTTTGATTTATAACACAATATACTATTCTTCTACACGTAGGTATTATTTTCCTGCAAGCTTCAGCAACTTCTGCCTAAAGTCCCAAACTGCTTATACCTCCACTTGCGCTATACATTCTTCTATAGTATCGCCATCACCCTGCATTATAGATTTTATAAAATGCTGTACCGCCAGGGAATACCAATATTTCTGTGGTACTGCACTATGACTTTCTAGCTTTTCTAGATTAAGGTTGACGGTATCCTTCCATCTAACGATATCAGGCATTCTTTGTCGAAGTCTTACCATATGATAGATGACATTCACAGCTAATTGCCACCCAATCCATCCCATTAACAATATTCCACCTATTGCCCCACTGTTTTTATACAACATATAAAGCAAGATTACCGCCAAGACATTTACCTTAAAGGAAATAGGATAAGGCACCCTATAGGCCTCCCTTATTTTTTTCTGTAATTCCTCCGTCTCTTCAACCCATGCTAAGGTTTCCTCTAGATTTCTTACAAGCTGTTTTCTAGACATTTTTTCCTCTCTTATGGTCATCTCCACGCCCCCCTTTTTTCTGTCTTTAACTTCATTTTACATTTTACCGCAGTAAAAATCAAACAATTCTAAAATATTTGTAAAAACTATTTACGAACATATGTTCAGGGTGTTATAATAAAGTTATTCACCGCTATCCACTGAGTAAACAATGGGAGTTGATTATTTTATGAGGTTAGAGAAAATATTAGAAGAACAAGGGGAGATTGCCTGTATCTTGGCGGTCTATGAAAAAAATCTAGGGAATGCAACACAAATCGTCCTAAAGGAGGGAGAAGATGTTTTACTTCCCCAGTCAATAGACTCCACACTGCGGGCTATAGCCAGCTATTATGCATTGCATTTACGACTGCTGCGGAGAAAACAACAAAAACTTTTGAATACCAAATACTATGTTCCCCTACCTCTTCACAGGAATTTACTGCTATTTCCTGTAAAGACAAGGGTACCAAAGGTGAAAAATGATTCCTCCACCAGCTATATCAATTATCTTCATGTAAAGAAGGTTGACACTTCAAAGGATGCTATCCATCTACATAATGGGAGAATCATTCCTAGCCTAAACACCAGTGCTACTTTAAGGAAGCGTTACCACCAAGCATCTTTGTGTAGTAGACTTTATGAAGAAGACCATCATAGTGGCGGCTATGTGAAGGAATCTACAGTAGATTATGGGGCTCCAGCAACCAAGGAAGACATAGACACCCTCAAGCGGGAGCTACTTTACCTTAGGGGGATGTTAAATGGGTTTTTAAAAACTAAAGAGTAAGACTTCATGAAAATACACTCTTTTCTAGAATAGAGTGTATTTTTTGAAGGGTTTTTCAAAATATTTGTCGAATAGGAAATAGATGCTATTATAACTTATATTACTACATCTTATGAGGAGGAACTTTTCCATGGGCTTTAAAAGGAATTTTTTAATCTTACCTATTGTTATGTTATTTTTCACCCTGCACTTCTCTGTTGCAGCCGCAAAGACAACCACACCTATATCCCTAGAATACCAGCAGCAAGAGAATATCGAGATACCTATACTTATGTATCATCACTTTGTTGAGGATGTTGTTCCTGAAGGAACAGAGGGATCCATTATGTCTATTGAGGTCTTTAGACAGCAACTTATGTATTTACAACAAAAAGGCTTTCATGCCATTTCTTTGTCTCAACTAAAGGAATATTTAACTGGAGGTACAGACCTTCCACCCAACCCTTTTGTCATCACCATAGACGATGGTTATGAAAGTAATTATACCTTAGCATATCCTATCCTAAAGGAACTGAATATGCCGGCTAATATTAATATTGTTGTATCCTCTAGAGGAAAAAAGCCAGGGAAATATCAACATTTTTCATGGGCTGATGCACAGGAAATGCTAGAGAGTGGTTTAATAGAAATAGGTAGCCACACCTATGATTTACATCATGCAATGATTAGAATGCAACCTGAAGAAGATCTTACAGCCTACTCCCAAAGAATTTATGAGGACTTTAAGCTTTCAAGGGATTTAATAAGGGAGCATCTAGCTATAGAGCCCTATATCTATTGTCCCCCTTATGGTATCTATAATGAAACATCCCAATCTATTGCTGAGGAATTAGGTTTTACCCTACATTTAACCACGAGACCTGGTCTTGTAACAAAGGAAAGTGATTTATTAGCATTGGAGCGAATTAATGTTAGGGGAGATTATACACCGGAGGATTTACTGAAAAAGATCTATTCCTTTAAAAGGGATATAGGTAAAGAAGATGTAGAGGTACAGCAAGAGAAGAAAACTATCGGAGCCTTGAATGATCTCTTTACTATTCCTCCTAAACTTCCTTTTTTACCATCTTTACATAATTTAACAATTCCTGTAAAACTTGCTTATAGCAATGCCTCATTTTTCTAAATAATAATTCTTCCTGTTTAAACATTTACAAAGACAGGGTTATATGGTATAACTAATAAGTGATGTTAATAATTTAACTAAAATCAAAGGAGGACATTAAGTATGAAAAACACAACAAAGATTTTAACATGCTTGTTAGTTGCAGCTTTAGTGCTAACTAGTTTAGTGGGATGTACTGGAGGAAATACAACGGATACAGCTCAAGATAATGGAGTTGTAGAAGTACAAGATATGGCAACGGATGTTGTTATCATTGGTTCTGGAGGAGCTGGTTTAGCAGCAGCTATTGAAGCTAGCGATGCTGGTAAGGAAGTTATTATTGTTGAGAAAATGCCTTTAGTAGGTGGAAATACCTTAAGAGCTACTGGAGGAATTAATGCAGCTGGTACTTCTGTTCAAGCGGAGCTTGGTATAGAAGACAGTGCTGAAATTCATTATGAAGACACCATGAAGGGTGGTTATGATGTAAACATTCCTGAATTGGTGGAGGTATTTACATCTGAAGCTGCAGGTGCTATTGATTGGTTAATTGACTTAGGTGCTGACTTAAGTGACGTAGGAAGACTTGGTGGATCTACAAACAACAGATCCCATAGACCTACTGGTGGTGCACCGGTTGGAGCTCACTTAGTAGAAGTATTACGTGCAAGTGCTGATGAAAGAAATGTTACTATCTTAACTGAAACTACTGCTACTGAAATTTTAGCAGAAGACAACAAAGTAACAGGTATTGTGGTTACAGACAAAAACAACGAAGAGTTCACGATTACAGCTGAAGCTGTTATTGTTGCAACAGGTGGATTCGGTGCCAATACTACAATGTTAACAGAGTACGATGCTTCTCTTGAAGGTTTCGGTACTACAAACCAAGCAGGATCAACTGGAGACGGTATCTCTATGGCTATGGCTGTAGGAGCTGGACTTGTAGATATGGAAGAAATCCAAACTCACCCAACAGTTGTACCTGAAAACGGTTATATGATTACTGAAGCGGTTAGAGGTAACGGTGCTATCATCATCAATAGAAATGGTGAAAGATTTGTTAACGAAATCTCCACAAGAGACGTTGTTTCTGAAGCTATTTTGGCTCAAGAAGGACAAACTGCCTTCTTACTATTTGATGAATCCGTAAGAGAAAGTTTAAGTGCTATTGAAGGTTATGTAAATAGAGGTCTTACAGTAGAAGGTGAAACTGTAGCAGAATTAGCAGAAGCTCTTGAAATAGATGCTGAGGTTCTTACAGCTACTTTAGAAACTTACAATGGTTTTGTAGCTACTGGAGAAGATACAGATTTCGAAAGATCTGATATGCCTAGAAGTTTAGAAAGTTCAAGCTTCTACGTTATCGAAATAGGACCAGCAGTACACCATACTATGGGTGGATTAAAAATCAATACCCATGCACAGGTTTTAACAGCTGATGATGAAGTAATCACTGGTTTATATGCAGCAGGAGAAGTAACTGGAGGAGTTCACGGTGGTAACAGATTAGGTGGAAATGCCTTAAGTGATATCATCGTATTCGGTAGAATTGCCGGAACATCTGCAGTAAACCATATGGAATAAAGTTAAACATTAAGAATACGCCTTACCCTTCGGGTATTGGCGTATTTTTTTATGACAATTCTATTTGTTATAAGAAAAACACTATGTCGCCATAGTGTTTCAAAAGGTGTACCTTTTGAAATGTATAATTGCAATTTTTCAGTGGTTGAATAGATTGTTTTTATTAATCTTATTTACCGTGGGGATTTTGTTAATTAATAACTTGAGGAATAATAGAAGCTGAGTATTGCTAAATAATCTAAAAGAGGAGAAATTTTATTTGTAACGAAATATATATAGGAACTATGTCTACAAAGGTAGGGAGGGTGATAGGGCATGAAGGAAGTCATAGATAACAACTATAAAAGAGTAGAAAGCACCTGTTCGGCGGTAGAGGATAAAGAATTACAGCACATATTATATAAAAAATACTATAAAGATGTTTTTAGGACAGCTTATTATATAGTTCGAGATAAAGAAATAGCAAAAGACTTAACTAATGAAGCTTTTTTAAAAGCATTTACAAAAATACATACACTTAATGATATAACGAAATTCAAACAGTGGATCTGCACGATAGCCTCAAACTTAGCTAAAACCTATATTGCAAAACAAAAAAAGCTAGTATTCTCCGAACACGTTGAAGTCATGCAAATTACGAAAGAAACTCCTGAAGATATTGTTTTGGACCGTATACATTCTCATGAGGCGAAAGAAAGTGTTAAAAAAGCTTTAGAACAACTAGACCCCAACTCTAAGGAAGTTATCCTGTTAAGGTATTATCATAACCTCTCATACAAAGACCTCTCCACTACGCTTGCCATCAAAGAAGGCACTGTTAAATCGAGAATAAAAAGAGCTAAGAATAAATTGTATAAGCTTCTAAGCCTAGGGGGTGAATAGTTAAAATGCATGAAGATAAATTAGATTCTTTATTGGAAAAAGTAGTTAAAGAAGAAATGGAAGAAATAGATATTACGGATGAAGAGATTGAAGAAGAGTGGTTAAAACTACAATTCAATACTAGTAAAAAAGAAAAAAATACTAAGAGATTATTTAAGAAAATAGCTGCCTTAATAATAGGTTCAATTCTTACCATAGCTATGTTAAATATATTTTCTGTAGAAGAAAGTATCGCAGGGAAACGAGGGCCATTGGAACAAATAATCACAACACTAGATAATATATTGGTATTAAATAGAGAATCCACACTAGTTGAGGCAGGTGATAATGTAGTAAAAGACTCACCACTAAGCATAGAACGTATTGAAGGGACGATAGAGGATGCACGAGAAATTATTCGGTTTAATTTTAGGGAGTTGCCTTTAGAGCTAGATACACTTTTAATTGAGATACATGGTAATAATAGGGAAATTATAGAGTTGAATTATCTTTATGGTGAGACCAAGATACGTGTTACACAGTATGTCCAAGGGATAGAACATAGTGCCAATATAAATGTTACAGCCGATAGTACCGTTGAGGAATTAACAATAGGTGGGATAGACTATACTGTTGTGAAAATTACAGATAACTATACAAGTGTGTTCGGCTACTATTTTGGTGTTAATATAACTTTAGATATAAACGGCAGTATTAATGCGGATGAAATAATAGAGATACTAAAAGCAATGGAGTAAATTTCCATTGCTTTTAGTATTTCTTAGTAAATATATGTTCCTTTTGTAGCTGAGGTAGCAGATTCAGTAGTACTTCCATTCTCTACTGAGTGAATTGAGAACACTCTATAATTATACCCTACATCTACAGTATAAGTTTTATTTGCTCTTGAATAATCGGTATTTTCCTGGCTATCAAATACGTTGCCAACATTAATCCAAACACCTCTATCTTCATCGTATCGCTGCAAATAAGCTTTGGTGCTAATACTATCTACATCTTCACTAGTCATTGTCTGTGCTCTAACAAGGATCTCTCCATCACCATAATAGTCTAAATAACTTCTAAATGAGGTTAAATACTCAAATGCTTCTGTTGTTTGGTGAATTGTTAATTCATCTGTTTCTAATAAAGTCTTAGTTTCTGTTGTGACCTCTTCTTGATCCGCAAATACACTCCCGGTTGAGCATAAGAACAGTACAACGATTAATCCTAATGATATTATTTTTTT
>JAFIFG010000020.1 GCA_020832135.1 Clostridiaceae bacterium | reverse complement strand
ATCATCTTTTTGTTTATGGGAACTAACCCTACAGTAGCCAATCACCTTCTTGTCTACCTGTTTGTCTGGCATTAAGCCTAAAAAATGATTGAGTTGCTCTTGTGAATAATATCTATATCCTGTCGGTGCAACATGGTGTGGTTTGAATACATCTTTCTTATCCCACTCTCTTAATGTTTGAGGATTTTTACCTATTAGTTTTGCAAACTCTCCTATTGAATAATATTTCACTTATATCACCTCTTGAACTCATCATAGTATAAACATTGTATAAATTCAAGGTATTTTTACAAACTTATATAATGTTTTTATAGCTGTTCTTTCACCCTCCTAATTAAATATTAAAATAAAATATAGTCGCGACTTCATATCTTATATTTAATAAAAGTACTACAGATGTCAAAATGCAAACCTGTATTTTAAAACTTTTAAAAGTTTTTCTAGTTCCCATTGAAATATAGTACTTAATTTAAGCATCTTTTTTTAAAATATAGTTCTTTATTTCTTTAACATCTTTTTTTATATTTTGCACTAAATTTAGTTTGTCTGTTAAGTTAGCTATAATTTCTTGATACTTTCTTTCTCTCTTCTTGTTTCTTATCTCTTTTCTCTTGTGTTTTCAAAGTATAAAAGATAAGAGCTACAGATAAGGCTGCTTTTACATCTATCAAAACTAATAAACGAATGACATTTTGTAAATGCATAAAGAAAAAAGTTTTATAGGCAAGTAAATTGTATTCCTTACAAAGAATAAACTGTTATTCTAAACAACATTAATAAATTTCCTATGCTTGCAATCACTGATTACCCATGATAGAATTACATAATATGGAAAATTCACAATAAGGAGATGTTAATATGTTGTCAGTATTAAAAAGAAATTCACTTAGGGTTACAATTTTAATAATCTTACTTTTGACAGGGGCAATACTTTCTCTAACAATAGGATTTGCAAACCCTGAAAAATCAGTTTTATCAGAATATAATATAGAAAATATTCAAATGCTTACAGGCGTTATAGATGTTGAAGGTGAAGGGATTAGTATAACACTTACAGACAATGAATCAGACGAATACCATCCAAATAATATTATTCATGATATTGATTTGATAAATGTCGTAAACCTATTAATTGCTGCTGGAGCAGAAGTTATTTCTGTAAATGATGAACGATTGATAACAACAAGTACAATAGAAGCACAAGAAATGATGATTAAAATAAATAACAATGAGTATAGTAGTCCTTTTATTATCAAGGCTATAGGTAATCCAGAAATATTAGTTGCTGCATTAGAAAATGAACAAATCTATGTAGATTTATTAAAAGAACACGTAGAAGTAGAAATAGAAAAAAAAGATACGGTATTTATACCTAGATATCAAGGAAGTATAGATTTTAAATATGCAAAGCCAGCAGATAAGTGAAATAACTATGGCGACTCAAAAACAACTAGAAATTTTCAGCTTTTTATGGTCTGAATAAGGTGGAATCTCTAAATAGATACTCCAGAAAAGAATGGATATCTCCTGCAGTTTTCATAAAAACCCCTAGATAAGGATAATTTATTTCCATCTAGGGGGTCATTTCTTATTTGTAAAAATTTGAATATTCTAAATTATGCACTTGGTTATTAGTAAGATATCTCTGACCAATCTGTTGGAATGCTACGATTTACACGTACTGTTACTTGTTGTCCATGGCTTAATCTGTCAATAATATTACCATTCATTGAAGGTTCATCTCTAACATTTAAATAACTATTAGTATCTTGTAAATTAACAGTTGCAAATGATGACCCTCCTCTATTGACTGATCCAAATTTCAAAAACCTTGTTGCGACATAAAGCATATCAACCTCTCCTCTCTCAAAATTGTTTGAAGCACAATCTTTATTTTGCTAAGACATTTCCATTGGCCAACTTGTTTTGTCTTATACTCTATAAAAGAGATATTTTTAAAAATAATCAACCACTTTTAGATTTTTTGTTTTATATAATTTTCAGATCGCTTATAATGCTAATTTAACTTTTGTTATTAAAAACATACTCTTTAACTTCCTTCATATCGACCTTTATATCTTCAACAACACTTAACTTATCAGTAAGACTAGAAATTATTTCTTGATACTTTCTTTCTCTCTCTTCTTGCTTTTTATCTCTTTTTT
Source organism: Clostridiaceae bacterium (assembly GCA_020832135.1). Lineage (GTDB taxonomy): Bacteria > Bacillota > Clostridia > Peptostreptococcales > Natronincolaceae > JAFIFG01. The sequence continues at coordinate 60,632 of JAFIFG010000020.1, read as the reverse complement.
CCTGTGTCTTTAAAATATAAAAGATAAGAGCTACAGATAACGCTGCCCATACACCTTGTGATGCAGCTAATTTTAATACTTCATTTTCCATTACAACCCCTCCATTGCCAGTAATTATTATTTTTAGAAACACATGTATTTACTAATAAAAGATACAATCTTAAGCTATAACGTAAACCTTAATAAAAATCTTGAAATTGATATTTACCTAACAATTATTTATAGTAAAAATATAATATTTTAAAATATGGTTGACTTTCTACATTGGACACAGATATTTAATATTAAGATTGCTAACAAGGCATTTTTTTTAACCTACTGTAGTTTTGCACAAATAATACCTTCATTAAATTAGCCATAAGCCCATTACGAAGCAATAGTAAGTATGGCATCTTTAACAGATGTATTTTTCTCTATTTCTTGATCTAATGCGGTTTTGGAGAAAACAAGTTTTTCCAAGGAATATCTTTTTAAGCAAATACGTAGTCTATTAAAACTAAGTTCAGATGTCCATGGGGTATCCCCTTGGTAGTCTTGGATATCTAACCAGCTACTACTTGAATATTTTAATAATGTTATCTTTCCTACACTGTAGGCTACAGCTACGAGATGGACAAATCTTAGAGTAGGCAACAAAGAGTGATGTTGATAATCGCCCAAACCTAGGTGTTGCTTCATATCTTTAATAGCCACTTCTATGGAAAATCGAGCACCATAGATTTCAATGATTTCTGATGGAGTCAGTGTTATATCTGTACTAATAATGGCGGTTGCTTTGCTGCCAATTTTAGTGATGACTACTCGCACTTTACAGTTAAGGTCAAGTATCCATAAATCCTTTACTACAACATCAATATTTCTAGTTTCACCATATAAGCGTACAGGAATGGATTCTATAGATTCAGCTTTAAAAAGATTAATGATTTTAATCTTCTGCCCCTTTTTTCTTGGACGACCACACTTCTTTTTTTCTGGTTTTTCAGGATCTAAAAAACCAACTGCATTCGTTTTTAATTTTGTCACCACATGAATAGGATTTTTTCTATCTAAAAGGGGTTGTATAAAGGATTTATTACTAAAATAGGCATCCACTACTACCCTAATGGAATACTTTGGTTTCCAATCTGCAAATTGAAATAGTGTAGCATGTGCATTATCCCAAAAGTTTGTTGAACGTACTATACCATCAGTATCACCTAAATACTGATAGGGGTTAGACCTACCTGATATTAGCCTGAAAATCAGTGGAAAACAAATAAATCTATTGGTAAAGAAAGAACCAACTAAACCTAATATACCCCAGTGATGACCTGTAATATATTTGCCTTGACTTGCATTGCCACTGTGGTTGTTCCACTTTTGTATGCCAGGAATCTTCTGGGAGTCCTTCGCTACAAGGGTAGTATCAAAGGCTACTAGAAGCTTGCCATGCACTAAGAACTGATCTTCAAATAGTTTTAAGAGCTTCAAGAACAACTGCTCCATTACAGCCATTAAGTCCCATTGATTCTTAGATAAAAAGCGTTCCCAACTGGCAAGGTTCTTCTTATAGAAGAAACAATATCGATGGATATTTCTAGTGGTCTTTCTACCCTCAGTTATCAATAAACACCAAATCAAGGTAACAAAATATTTATAATTAGGTATTGATAACAGTTCCTTTGGAAATAATAGTAACTGAAGTACTTCTAGAGGAATATAAATGTACACAATTATCACTCCTAACCGAGTATTATTGTGTCTATATATTCCTCTTTTATTTTGTAAATTATTACGTCAGTTTTCGGTAGTTATTTTAAAAGTGCAAAACTACAGTAACCTAAAACAAGAACATATATTCTTGTTTTGGGTTAAAATTTTAATGAAATTTTAATATTTGTATTTTTTTGAGAAAAATAGTTGACTCAAGTTTCAAAAAAATTATCTTATCTATTAAAGGAATAAAATCTATGTATTCTTTTTAATTAAAATAAACTTAATTTAAGGAGGGATATCTTATAAATCAACTGGTAGAGAGTTTTTTAAAAGAAAGGCTCTGTTAAATTTTATTGTTGATTTTTATATAACTCTGCAAATAAGGGTATGATATATATATGAGAGAATAATTTAAGGAGTTGAGGGTATGAAACCAGATACCTTTGAAAAGTTACTAAAGTTTATTGATAGTATGAATGCAGATTACAAAGAGGAACTATATTATGCCCTTAAAGAATCTATAGAGCCTATTGACCCTTATCATAGAAAAATTATTGAAGAACTTAGAGAAACTAAGTTTAGCAAGGGGCTAGTATGCCCTCGTTGTGATGGAAAAGAAGTTGTTCGTTTCGGCAAATACAACAATCGTCAACGGTACAAGTGTAAGAGTTGCAATAAAACCTTTAGCGACTTTACCCGTACCCCACTCTATAAAACAAAGCATCCTGGAAAGTGGATTAGGTTTATCGAATGCATGATAGAAGGAAAGTCATTAAGAAAGTCTCAAAAAATTGTCGGGGTATCGTATGTAACTCTTTTCTATTGGAGGCATAAAATCCTTAATGCATTGAAACAAGATATCATTGAAGCCTTTAATGGTATTGTTGAGATGGATGAAACATACTTACTTTTCTCTGAAAAGGGTAAAAAGAAGATTGCTGACAGGAAGCCTCGTAAACGAGGAGGTAAATCTAAATATAGAGGCATTAGCAAAGAACAAATGTGTATTTTAGTAGCTAGAGATAGAAATAGGAATACCATTGCTAAAACTAGTTGCATGGGTAGAATTGTAAAATCTAAGGTAGAATCAGTAGTAGGCAGTTATTTATCTTCTGCTAATGTGCTTTGTACTGATAAATGGCGTGCTTATAAAAAATATTGCGAGGAAAAAGATATTCAACATTATCGTATTAAGCCTGATGAAAGTGGTCATGTCATCAAGGGGCTTTACCATATTCAAAATGTAAATAATTATCATGCCCGTTTTAAGAAGTGGTTAGATAGATTTAATGGTGTAGCAAGCAAGTATTTGAATAATTACCTAACTTGGTTTAAATTCCTTGATTCAGTAGGATATGAGAACACTATCAATTGCATTAAAGAAATGCTTATAACTGGGTGTCTACACAAAGTATATGACACATACCATTCTATTAGGACCGCTAAATTTAGCATTCCTTAAGCTTTATTAAAGATTGAAAGGGTTTCAATGGGCTAGTGTAGAATGATATGATTATACATAAGACTGTTCAACTAAAAAACAAAGAAAATGGGTTGTAGACATTATAGCCATAACAAGAAAATTCTTGGAGGCTAAATATATTAAAAGGGGTGTATATAGTGTTTAAAGCAAAATTCTATTATAAAAAACAATGGTTCTTGTTTGTTATGATGGCGGCTATACTTATTACTATTGTAGGTTGCGGTGGTAATGAAATGACTAATTCTGAACTAGATAACAGTTATACCACTACAGAAATCTCTCTTGAGGAATTAGAGTTAATTAAATCGCTATCAATAGATGATGTTGAAAAATATATCATAAAGAGCATTAACATTGCTCTGGAAGAATTTGAAGAGCTGGCATTAGAAAAAATAGTGTTAAATGAGGATGAACTATTGTTGAAAAAAGACAGCCATGAAAAAGCATTGAATAATGTATTTGCAGAAACTCATCTAAACTTTAAAGAAGAATTAGAAGAAAACAAAAGAAAAGAAGTAGTGGATTTGTTTTTTAATAAATTATTAGAGACATTATCAAGAGAAAATATTGAATCAAAGAGATTAAACAAAATAAATATAACCTTTTCAACAGGCTTACCATCTGATAATATCTATAATGGTATTGGTTTTAAAGAAATGAATGAACAAATTAACAATTTAGTATTTGAGCAAGAAGGCAATCTAGATATATTGGATGAAAATATATATGAGATTTTAAAACCGAATTTAGTATCATTAGACAAAAACATTGAATTTGATATCACTAGATTAGGGATTGAAGAAAATGTTTTAAAAATAGAAACAAAGATATATGTTTACACTGGAGAAGAATATGAAGCTAATTTAGAAGAAATTAATGCAAAGACACTAGATACAATTTTAGAAAATGAAACTATGATAAAAATTTTAAAAGATAATAATATAAACAATATGGAATTTATTTATAAAGGGAAATGGTATGAATACGGGAACCCTTTAGTGTATGAGTATGAACTATTTAACTAGCTAATTTATATTTATATATTAGGAATGGTCATATACCTACAAATATAGCCATTCCTTTTTCATTTTCTAAAATATCAACACTTATCATTAACAAAGCCACAAGAAAAAAGATCCATCCCAAGTCATCTAGTAAAACAGAGTTGGAAGATGTGTTTTGTGACTATATGTTTAAGATTTACCTTTATAGTTACATCAAAAAAACTATAGTTCTTACATCGCTACAACTCAAGAAAAAAGCGACCAAAATTGTAGAAAAGGAAAGTCTTTCTTTAAATACTAAAGATGCAGATTTTAATGAAGATAGAATAAACCTTAATAAGTTCTATACTTTTGTATCCTGTTAGGAGAAAGGGATACAGAAGTTGCTAAAAAATTAGGTATAACAAAACAAGGGGTTAACAAGACAAAAAAGCTGCTTTAAACAAGCTTAAAAAACAGTTAATTATGTATAAAAGAGCTGTATAATAAGGGGAGAATCTATGGGGAATAGAGAACTTAGAGAAATCTTTGAAAAGAGACAACAAGGAAATGAGTATTGTATGGAAGAATGCTTACAACAAATCATTTCTACAGAGTTTGAAAAATAAGTATCTAACTCAAAACAATATGAATTCTGTTAAGTGCAAAGTCCTTAGACTAGTCTAAGGACTTTGCTTATGCTATGAAACTCTTTATAAGAAAAAATTTTAGAATATAAGAATATAATTTTTAATTTAATAATTATACAATTTATGGTAAAATTGAAGTGGAGATTTTTTAAAAATTACTTATACCCTGTGTGCCAATAACACTTAGTTTTTACAATGATATGAAAGGATGTATTACTAATGTTAGAAGATACGAAATTCCAAAAACGTATAATATATATATTATACATTTCTTTATTTTTCAATTTTGTCTTTATAGGGAACCCGAGTATGGATAAGAGTTCAAAAGATACATTTATAAGGTATAACTATCCAGTATTAATGGATTTTTTAGTTAAAGAAATAATAAGTTTAGAAGAAATCATTGTTAAGTCAAGTTCTGATAGTGATGAATCAATAGAAAGTATAAAAGAAAAGGTAATAGACACAGGATTTAGTATTTATAATATCAACGATACTTTATATGAAACAAGGAGACTTAATCCTAATTTTAACAAAAACGTATCTGAACTTACTGAATTTTTACTTGATCTAAGAGACGATATACTAGATTCCAAAGGCATTTCAGATGAGCAAATTCAAACCCTTGAAAAAGTTGTTAGCATAGCAAAACAATACGGAGGACGACCTAGTAGAGTAAGCACTTACTCTTATGGAGCCAATGTATTTCAAAGAATGCAAATGCCTTTAGAAACTAAAAGATTTTTTGAAAAAATTGAGTTGGTTTTCACAACCGAATGAGAATTAGAAAATCAATCCTTATCCTAAGGGAGTTTTTTATATATTAGCTTCGTTTAATTTACTGACCTCTTCTGTTAATTGAGAAGCTCGTGCCGAGATTTCTTGGCTATTGGCGGTGGCCTCTGATATAATATTAAATATTTCTTCAGATATTTCATTTACATTTGCGGTATTATCATTAATAATTTTAACATTTCCAGTTATTTCATTCATAAATTTTTCTATTTCCTTGGTACCATTATTAGACTCGGTGGCAAGCTTTCTTATCTCTTCTGCTAAAACAGCAAACCCTTTTCCTGCTTCACCAGCCCCTGCTGCTTCTATAGCTGCATTTAAAGCTAACAGATTTGTTTGCTTTGCAATTTTAGCAATTTCTTGAATAATACTTTGGGATTTATCTGATATTGTAGAAATATGATTTGTAAAATCCTTCAGTGTTAAAACTTCATTCATCATATTTTGAGACCGTTCTGTAATAGTAACTAATTCTTCCGTTAAGCTTCCATTAGACTTTTGAATATTTTCCATATTCTCCTGTATTACTTTACTGAGTTCAAGATTCTTTGTGTGGTTCTTCTCAATTAGTGCATGTTGTTGATTTGCCTTTTCTAGCGAAGTTGCGATTTCCTCATTCTGTGCTTCAATTTCCTTATGCTCTTCCTCTAATTCCGCCATCGTATAATAATTACAGTTATTTAATTGGTTTAATCCATTATAGAGTGCAATCGCCATTTTTTCACATTCTCCATAACCACAGCTTTCGCAGTTTATGCCTCGATCCTCTTTAGTAAATTTATACATAGATTTATAAATTTCATCTAACTCTTGGCTAGTAGGAGTTTTAACAGTATTTAAATAACTTTTATCCTCATACTTTCTAGTAAAATCTAACTGTTTTTTATCGATTTCTTCATATAGACTTTTTAATGCCTTTGGTTGACTTTGATTTTTTAGTAACCCCTTTGCCTTTTGATGCTTTCTTTGTTGTTCTTCTTTTCTTTCCTCCATAAGTTTGTCAATTTGATAATGGGATAATTGACATGTAGCAGCAGGTCCTTTATTACATCCATGCTGACAATTTAATATATCTACCAAAACAGAAGTATCCTTGGTTTTGATGTCCTCTTCCAATTCATCAAAATACTCATGGTATACGGTATCTACACCCTCTACCCTAGTGATATCAGAGGCTTTCAAATTTATATTAAATCTCTTAAAGCTCTCTGTTAATCCTCCAGGCTGACTATAAAGTACTGCTCTTTCTGCCTCTATACCATCAAACTCTGTTTCCGTTAATTGATTTAACCTAATATTATTTTCTTGAAAATAGTTTTTCAAGCTATAGAAGGTAACATTATAGGTGATAGCTCCACCAGTGTTTTGATCATGAAACTCTCTTCCTTTCGCAAAACATGGCCCTATAAAAGCTATCTCTGCATCCTCATATGCTTCTAATGACTTTACCCATATTGCTGTATCTAGGGCAGGAGAATGGGTTGGAGCTAAATGTTTTAGCAAATGGGGTCGATAGACTTCTATATAGGATACAATGGCAGGACATGGCTGTGCTATAATAGGTCCGTTCTCCATCTGATTATAGGCCTTCACATATTGATATGTAGTAATTTCAGCACCTAAGCTCACATCAAAAACAGCCTCTACCCCCATTTGTCTTAAGGCAGTGATTAGTTTTTTAACTTCTTTCGGAAAGCTCACAGCAGCTGCCGGTGCAATGATAGCAGCTACTTTTTTCTTATTTTTTACTGCAACTAAAAATTCCTTTAAGTCATCTACCCTCACTCTTGCATAATGTCCTGCTTTTTCACATGCAAGAATACATTCACCGCACCCAATACATAAATCAGAATTAATGACAACATGATCTGTAGATCCATCATTACAATATTTCACAGGACAAACAGCAATGCATTTCTGACAATTTACACATTTTTCTTCTATAATGTCAATGATAGTTACAAGATGATTCTCTTTTTTCACTTGTATCCCCCCAAACCTAAAGTTCACACCCTTTGTTTTACTTGTTAAATATTTATTCAGCTATAGGTTATTTCTGTACAACTATAAGATTTCCTTTAAATTTACGAGAAATTTCTACATAATTTTCACCATTATTTTCCATTACTACCATAAAGCAATTGTTCCATCGGTCCTTCCTTCCGTTCCCCCTATCAATACACCTGTTTCATTATCTCTCCATATAATCTGACCTCTACCAAAGCCTCCACTATCTAGTGCAACTTTTATATCATGTCCTTTTCTAGCTAAAGCCCGTGAGATATGCTCTGGAATTCCTCTTTCCACCTCAATGGTTTTATTTCCAATCCATTGCCACCTAGGGGCATCTAGAGCTGCTTGAGGATTTAGGTGGAAATCTACAGTATTTACCAGCACCTGTAGATGACCCTGTGGTTGCATAAATCCCCCCATAACTCCAAAGGGGCCCACTGGTTTATCATCCTTTGTTAAAAATCCTGGAATAATCGTATGATAGGTTTTCTTCCCAGGCTCTAGGGCATTGGCATGGTTAGGGTCTAACGAGAAGTCATGACCCCTGTTCTGAAGAGCTACACCCGTGCCTGGAACCACAATTCCTGAACCAAATCCCATATAATTACTTTGAATAAATGAAATCATATTACCCTCGTCATCCGCTGCCGCAAGGTACACCGTTCCACTAGATTGTGGCTTCCCTGGGGTAGGGTCTATGGCTATGTTCCCAATCAGTTTTCTTCTTTCTTCACCATATCCATCAGATAATAAATCTTCTACCTTGACCTTCATTTTCGATTTTTCTGTAATATAGTGTTGTCCATCTACAAATGCAAGCTTCAGGGCCTCCATTTGTTTATGATAAGTCTCAACTTCCTCTTTCTCACTTAGCTCAAAACCTTTTAATATATTAAGTGCCATTAAAGTAATGATGCCCTGTCCATTAGGAGGGATCTCCCATACATCATAACCACGATAATTTATCTTAATTGGCTTCACCCATTCAGGTCTATAGTTTTCTAAGTCACTTTTCCTTAAGTATCCTTCTTTTTCTCTAAAAAATTTGTCCATTATCTCAGCTAATTCACCAGCATAAAAATCCTTAGCCTTTGTGGTAGCAATTTTTCTTAAGGTATCCCCATGTCCCTCAGACCTCCATACCTCTCCAATCTTAGGTGCTTTACCACTTGGAGCAAAAACCCTACACCATGCTTCAAATTCTTCATCACTAAGACCTTCCTTATATTTATTATAAGCAACCTCCCAATACTTTCCCAATATAGGTGATACGGGATATCCTTCCTCTGCATATTGAATAGCTGGCTCCAGTAATTTTTCAAAGGGCAATCTTCCAAACTTTTCCCATAGCTCTGCCCAAGCAGCAGGTGCCCCGGGAACGGTTACAGGAACCATGCCTAACTTTGGCATTTCTGTGTAGCCCCTTTTCTTAAGCTCTTCTATTGTAAGTTTTTGAGGTGCAGGACCACTTGCATTCAATCCATGAAGCTTATTATTCACCCATACAAGCGCAAAGGCATCTCCACCTATGCCATTGGAAGTTGGTTCAACAACAGTTAAGCATGCCGCTGTCACTATAGCTGCATCAATAGCATTACCTCCACTTTGCAATATTTTCAGACCTGCTTGTGCAGCTAGGGGTTGAGATGTAGCCACCATCCCCTTATTACCGAACATAGTCATCCTTTGTGATGGATATGGATAATTCAAATAATCAAAGTTCATCCTATACAACACTTCCCTCTTTAATTTTCTAATTATTCCTTATTTTCATATTATAACATCTGCACTCTGTCAATCACAGGTTCAAAAACTAAAAAAGCTTAGAGGAATGCTACTCCTCTAAGCTTTTTTGTAAATATCCATTGATAAAACTATCTAGATCTCCATCCATAACCGCTTGAATATTCCCTATCTCTACACCCGTACGATGATCCTTTACGAGATTGTAGGGGTTAAATACATAGGAGCGAATTTGACTACCCCATGCGATTTGACTGTATTCCCCTTGGATATCTTCGATCTTTTCTTTTTGTTCTATTTCTTTTATGTGTAATAGCTTTGCCTTTAACATCTTCATGGCGGCTTCACGATTTGCATGTTGACTTCTTTGATTCTGACATTGCACCACTACACCTGTAGGCAGATGGGTGATCCTTATAGCTGAATCAGTTTTGTTAACATGCTGCCCTCCAGCACCACTGGCTCTGAAGGTATCAATTCTTAGGTCAGAAGATTGTATATCTACCTCTACATCTTCATCCAACTCTGGCATTACATCCACGGAAGCAAAAGAGGTATGGCGTTTCCCTGAAGAATCAAAAGGTGAGATCCGAACTAATCTATGAACTCCCTTTTCTGACTTCATGTAGCCGTAGGCATTGAGTCCCTCTATTAATAGTGTTACACTTTTAATCCCAGCTTCAGGATCCTGCTGTAAATCTAGTGTTTTCACTTTATATCCCTTTGCCTCTGCCCACCTAGTATACATTCTAAGCAGCATCTTAGCCCAATCCTGTGCATCCAAGCCTCCAGTACCTGCATGAATAGATAGGATGCTGCTACCTTTGTCATATTCACCCTTCAGCAGGGTTTCTATTCTTGTCTTGTCTATATCTTCTTCAAGCCGAGTGATTCCCCCCAGTAACTCATTTTGAAAGGATTGATCCCCCTCTTCTATGAAGGCAATAATAGTTTCTAGATCTTCATGTTTATCTATAATGCTTTTGTATCCTTCTATTTTGTCCTTAAGACCTTTGCTTTTCTTTAAAATTTCTTGAGCAACGGAAGGATCATCCCAAAAGTCCACCTCTGACATTTTTGATTCTAATTCCTCTGCACTTAATGTCAACCCTTCTATGTCAAAGGGAAACCCTCAGTTCTTCTATTTCTTCCTTTAGCTTTAGAAGATGTTGTTTATGTTGATCTAAATTTAACATTTTATCACCTCGTTATTGTCCACAACACTTTTTATACTTTTTACCACTACCGCATGGGCATGGTTCATTTCTTCCCGTTTCTTCTTTCTTTACTACGGTTTTACCCTTTGTATCTGCAGCATCTCCATGACTTGCTTCAGTAGGCTTTGCTACTTGCTTTCTTTGGATTTTTACTTCCTTTTCAATATTAAACAGGTACCTTACGGTTTCCTCTTGGATACTATTAATCATTTCTTGGAACATGTCAAAGCCCTCTGTCTGATATGCTCTTACAGGATCCACCTGACCTATAGCTCTAAGTCCTATACCCTGTCTCAATTGATCCATTGCATCTATATGGTCCATCCATTTTTTGTCAATTACCTGTAGAAGAATAACTCTTTCTATTTCTCTCATTCTTTCTTGACCTAGTTCTTCTTCTTTTTGGTTATACATATCTTCTGCTATATCCATCATATGCTGCTTTAAAGATTCCTTTGTTACCGACTCTATGTCTTCAAATGTCAAAGAATCCTTAGGTAGGAAGATGGCACCTAGGTTTTCTTCTAATGCCTTTAAATCCCATTCCTCTGCATACTGGCTATTGGCAGTATAGATGGCTATGGCATCCTCTATAACATTGTCTAATAGATTAAATATATGATTACGCATATTTTCTCCATCTAGGACCTTCTTACGTTCTCCATAGATAACCTCTCTTTGCTTATTCATAACATCATCATACTGAAGTACATGCTTACGAATACCAAAATTTCTGCCCTCCACCTTCTTTTGGGCATTTTCAATAGATCTTGAAAGCATACTATGTTCTATAGCTTCATCTTCTTCTAGACCCATTTTATCCACTAAGCCCTGCATTCTATCTCCACCAAAAAGACGCATTAAATCATCTTCTAGTGAAATAAAGAATCTACTGGAGCCTGGATCCCCTTGACGTCCTGCACGACCCCTTAACTGATTATCTATTCTACGGGATTCATGTCGTTCTGTACCTATAATATGAAGTCCTCCCGCTGCTATTACCTCTTCATGCTCTTTATCTGTGTGGGGTTTATATTTCTTTATTAACTCTTCATAGACTCCTCTAGCAGCCACCACTTCTTCATCTTCTTCAGAAAATCCTGTAATTTCAGCTAAGATTTCATCACTGTATCCCTTTTTCTTCATTTCCTGTTTTGCTAAAAATTCTGGATTTCCACCTAGAAGTATATCGGTTCCACGTCCTGCCATATTGGTGGCGATAGTAACGACAGATTTTCTACCAGCCTGTGCTACAATTTCTGCCTCCCTTTCATGTTGCTTGGCATTTAACACTTCGTGTGGTACGCCTCTTTTCTTCAATAGCTTAGATATTTCTTCAGATTTTTCAATAGATATGGTACCCACCAATACCGGTTGACCTTTTTTATGTTTTTCTTCTATTTCCTGTGCTAGAGCTAAAAATTTACCTTGTACTGTTTTATATACGGCATCCGGATGATCTTCACGGATTACTGGTTTATTGGTTGGTATTTCAACAACATCCATTTTATAAATAGAGATGAATTCCTCTTCCTCCGTCTTGGCTGTTCCTGTCATACCGGATAATTTGTTATACATTCTAAAGTAGTTTTGGAAGGTTATAGTAGCAAGTGTTTTTGATTCTCGTTGTATTTGTAGTCCCTCTTTAGCTTCTATTGCTTGATGTAAACCATCACTATACCTTCTACCAAACATTAAACGTCCAGTAAAGTCATCTACAATGACAACCTCTCCATCCTTCACCACATAAGCATGATCCTTTTTCATAAGGTTATGGGCCTTCAATGCTTGGTTAATGTGATGGGATAGTTCCATATTATTTAGATCAGAAAGATTGTCGATACCAAAGGCCTTTTCGGACTTCTCCACACCTTCCTCCGTTAAAGTAACGGTATTGGCTTTTTCATCTATGGTAAAATGAGTTTCCTTTTTCAAAGTTTTAACAAATTGATCTACTACAAAATACATTTTTGTAGATTTTTCCCCTTGTCCCGAAATAATAAGAGGTGTTCTAGCTTCGTCAATTAAAATACTATCTACCTCATCCACGATGGTATAATTAAGCTCTCTTTGAACCCTATCATCACCGTAGATCACCATGTTGTCTCTCAAGTAATCAAAACCAAACTCATTGTTAGTACCATAAGTGATATCAGCATTATATTGAGCTCTTCTTTCTTGGGGACTTAATCCATGAACGATAACCCCAACCGTTAGCCCAAGGAAGCTATATAATTTACCCATCCACTCCTGGTCTCTTTTGGCTAGATAATCATTTACAGTAACTACATGGACACCTTTGCCTGAAAGTGCATTTAAGTAAACAGGTAATGTAGCCATTAAAGTCTTACCCTCACCTGTCTTCATCTCAGCAATTCTACCTTGATGCAGTACCATGCCACCATATAGTTGCACTCTGTAATGTTTCATTCCTAAAACCCTCCAAGCAGCTTCTCTTACAGTAGCAAAAGCCTCTGGAAGGATATCATCCAGTGTCTCACCTTTTTCTAATCTTTCCTTAAACAAACCTGTTTTTTCTTTTAATTCAGTATCCGAAAACTTAGCATAAGCCTCTTCTAGTGCTTCTATCTTATTTATGGTTTTATCTAATTTTTTAAGCTCTCTTTCGCTATAGGTTCCAAAAACCTTTTCAAATAATTGTTTCAAGCATCTCACCTCTATTTGTTAGTTTGGTAAACCTTAAATCCTTTGTTTATCCTATTATTGTATCATTTATGTCTTTTTAAAACAATAACAGCAAAAAATCAAAAATCCCCAACCTAATGGAGATTTTATTGGTTTCTTACCTTAGGGCCTTTCCCTTATGATCAAATTTAATAACATCTGATGTTCTTCTATATATAGAAGGTCTCATCATATTTTGTATTAAAAAACATATCCCTAGGGCTACTAGTATATCTCCTATACTAAAAATATGATTAAGTGGATAGAAATTGGAAAGTGTAAACCGCTTACCCAAGTAGGCAGTAATAGTACCAGCACTATTCAATGGTATATAATTTGGGAGTGCCCCTACCTTTATAGAGTTTAGCATATTTGTAAATTCCATTTTTTCTAAAAGTGCTACATCAATAGGCATACTTCCTCCATTGAACATAATTGCAGCAAAATTCATGGTAGACCCTATCATGATCAACCACATGCATTTATAATTCATATTAAAAAATAAAGCTATAAACAATAAGCAGTAAGTAATTACAAATAACACCATCCTATGTTCTATAAAGGTAGGATGTCCTAAAAAAATCATAATATGAGTAATCAATCGCAAACAAACCGCTAATAAAATCCCCCATGAAAACCTCAAAGCAAAGGATCCTAATCGTTTGAATTTTCCACCTCTAATTTTACCCACCAATATTCCTAAAACAATAGCTTCAGCAATCAATCTATCACTACCCTTCCTATCTTCCCTGACCACTTGCGGACTTATTCTTACTCTAACATTTTCTATACAGAATTATTTTTTCCTGCAAATTTTTATTATTATTTTCAAAAATCTTCTGTCAAATTTTTATTCAAAAAAGATTAAGGCGGCAGATAAACCATCTGCCGCCTTAAGGGTATATATTAGTCAAACTCTGGTTCAATCAAACCATAGTTTCCATCTTTTCTTTTATAAACAACATTCACTTCATCGGTATCAGCATTGCCAAATACAAAGAAGTTATGACCAATTAACTCCATTTGCAAAACGGCTTCCTCCTGGTTCATTGGCTTTAATGCAAATTTCTTTGTTTTTACAATTTTAGGTTCAAATCTATCTTCATCAGTATATTCATACAAAGGTATATTTTCAAACCTAATGGTTTCATAATTTTTTAACTTATTTTTCTCCATTTTTGTTTTATGTTTTCTCAATTGCCCCAATAATTTATCTACAACTTTATCTATAGATTTATACATGTCTGCGGTAGCTTCTTCTGCTCTTAATATAGATCCATTGATTGGGATGGTTACTTCAATGATCTGCCTTTCTTTTTCTACCGCCAAGGTAGCTCTAGCTTCAGCTCCTTCATTAAAATATTTGTCTAGCTTAGAGATTTTGGATTCCACTGTCCCCTTTAAAGCTTCGGTTACTTCTATGTTCTTTCCTGTTATGATAACCTTCATATCTCCAGCTCCTTTCCCTCTATAATTATCTAAGCTGATGTCAATCAACTTAAAACCTTAAACAAAACTTAAGTTTTCATTTGCTTTTGTTTGTTGTTTCTATTGTTACCCTCTTATAAAGCTTGTCAAACAAACTTAAATGTATTTTAATAAGATTTTTTTATTTTTTTGTTCTATTAGGCATATAGTAACAATATTAAAAATATAAATATAAAGTGAGTAAATTTATCTCCCTCAAAATAAATTCATCCTATAATTTATACTCTAAATGATTGTTAACTTTATTATATGAATTTACTTATTAAAATAGTCTGTATATTCATACCTTGTATAAAGATTATTATTTTTTATATTATACAGTAATCTCTTTTCTTCTACAAAGAGATTTATTGTTGTGTATAAGTATGTTAAATTATTGTGGATAATGTTGATAGTATTGTTGATAAGTTTAATTCCAAGGAATCTACACTGTGAATATCTATGTGTATATTTAACTACAGGCTGTGGAGTTTAGAATCTTTACTTCATTTTACTTTGTATTTATACAAATTTTCCAAAAATTATATCATTAATATTCTTACATTATTTACAAAATAGCTCTTTCTTTTACTTAGATGTCATTTATCTACATTAAAAAAAGCCTTGACAAAATGTCAAAAGCTTTTTAACAATATACATTCAGTTAACACACAAGAAGCTGACCTGGTCTTTGCCCCCACACTCGCCTGCTGGAAATTTCGCCAAGGGGTTGCCTCCACTACTATCCCTCTCGACATCTTGTGTCGGCAGGTCTTACATCTAAGCCGCACCATGCTCACTAGTAACTTTTTGTACTACCTTACGTGGGTCCCTTTGCCTGCGACTGGCATGGACTTTCAACCACAGACCTTCAATTGTACATTAAACATTGTATATGCCATATTCCATTATACATGATATTATCTTTATCCACAAGATAATATTTAAAATCATTCATTTCCATTTTATTGTATTTATTTTTTCTTATCTATATAAATGGAGGGTGATCTCTTGTATTGTCTAGTATAGCTCGCTACAGCCTTTTTTCCTGTTTTCATCGATTTAAACTTATCTTTGGTTTGACTTATACTTTCTTTCATTTTTGAAGTGTTTATATTATTTATATCTTGAATTTCCTTCATTATGGTAACAATTTCTTGAATTCGTTGTTGCAAATCCTTTAACCCATGAACCTTTTGATGTTGGAGGTCTTTAAAGTCTTCAATGCCTAATGCCTCTTTTAAGAGCCCATATTTTTCAACAAACTCCCTATCTAACAAGTCAATTTTATCCATTAGCTCTTGTTTTTTACTAAGTAACGCCTCTAGCCTTTTAACTTCCTCCGCTTCTAGAACTTCACCCTGTTGTTTCGTTAATACTAAAAGATCCTTTACAAGTTTCAATTTCCCTTGACTTATGCGAAACAGGTAGTCCACTGTCTCCTCTGCCTTCATTTCATCACCTATTTT
The DNA here is from genome assembly GCA_020832135.1 of Clostridiaceae bacterium. Taxonomy (GTDB): domain Bacteria; phylum Bacillota; class Clostridia; order Peptostreptococcales; family Natronincolaceae; genus JAFIFG01. The sequence goes on along the minus strand of JAFIFG010000020.1, from coordinate 44,432 downwards.
CTCATTTTGGCTAATTTCATAGCTTCCTTCCAGGTGTCTCTGAGCTCCGTTACCATAACCCCTGCTTCATCTAATATAGCTTTATCCTTACTGATATTAGCCTCAACTAATTTATCCAGTATATAGGTATACAGAGACCTTAAATTCTTAGATATTTCATATTGCATATCTAAGGTTATGTTTAACTCTTGAATAATTGCCTGGGCCTTTTGAATGGCATCATTGGATTTAGAAACATTCTTTTCATCTATAAATAATTTCCCCTGATTAATAAATTTTAAAGCACCATTATATAACATTAATGTTAAATTTTCAGGAGAAGCAGTCTTAATGTTATTTTCTTTATATTGATTGTATGGATTTTGCATCGCCATTTGTATTACCTCCTACTAAAATTGTTGTCCCATTTGAGCCATTAACCAATCACTTTGCTGGTACATCTTTGACAAAGCCTTCTCCATAGCAGTAAACTGTTGCCAGTATCGATCCTCACGTCTAGCCATAAGATCTTCTTCTCTAGCTATTCTTGTATTTAGATTTAGCAGATCTCTATCTAGAACACTTCGAGAAGAATGTGTGGTTCTGAACTCCCTCAGCATACTTCCTTTTACGGTGACTAAAACATCACTGTCCTCCCCCGGCCCTGCCAACCGTACAGTTTCCTCCATTCCCTTCATGAGATTACCATATACCCGCTGCACAAGACCTGTTTGCTTTTCTCTTATTTCCCCTTCTGAATCGGCTGGGGGAATTTTAAAGAGTAAATCCATTACCCCTTCAGCATCCTGAGCAATAGCATCTCTTAGTTTTTGTTCATTGATAACAAGCTTTCCACCACTTTGATAATTACCTGTAGTAATACCTATTTGGGTTAAATGATCAAAATCTCCACTGACCCCATCTACCGTTTGATAAAGACTGGTTCTTGTATTTTGTAAAGTCCTGGTTAATGTAGGATCATTTCTTAAATGACCACTTTGGGCCTTTTCCTCCCATTTTTCAATATCCTTGTCACTCATGCTCTCTTTTTGTTCATCCGTCAAGGGTGGGAAGTCTCTATAATATTTTTGCCCCAACTGACCATTGACTTCATCTAGCAATGCATTATATTGATTTACAAATTCCTCTACTTTATCATAGATTCCATTCACATCAGAGTCTACATTGATATGGATCTCTTCTCCTGGCTTAGCGGATTGGAGTTCTAAATTAATACCAAAGACCGAAAAGTTGTTGTTGGATTTTTCTACTGCACTTCCATTGAATTTTATTTTTGCGTCTTGTCCGAAGGTTGTGTTATTGACTATTTTACCCTCGCTATCTGTAGGTAATTTCAAAACTTCCTTCGCAAAATCACCGCCATTTTCTTCTAAAATTTCAAAACTTGTTGCTCCATCTAGTTGTATTTTTAATCTTCCATTATCTTCAGATGCTTTTACTTTAAGATTACCATCACTATCCCTATTATTAGGATCGTTATTGATTTTTTCAATAATTTCATCTAAAGTAGTAGGCTCATCTTCTACTACTGCTACTACTATTTCATCTTCTCCCACTTTAATTTTAAAAGCCCCAGAAGCTGAAATATTCCCATCTACATCAGTTTCGATTTTTTCACCAAGAACTCCATTACTGGTGGAAAACTTATCGGCTAAAATATCTCCCTCCAACTTTATTAACTGGTCTCCTCCAGTATTTCTACTAGTAATCATCAATTGCCCTAAATCACTATCATAAGCAGCTCTTAATCCTAAACTTTCTCCACTTTCATTTGTTGCACTATTTATTGCTGTTACTAAGTCTCTTATACTTCTTACTTCTCCACCTTCTTTGTCATTCCCAATAGTAATAGTCTTTTGACCAGAAGCCGTTTCAATCTTAAAGCTACTTTCAAAATGCTCTTCTTTAAAATTACCACTTTCGTCTAACATATCCTTTAAATCCTCACTAGTAACACTCGCCACCTCTGCTAGCTGCTCCACTTCTACCCTATGGGCCCCTGCCATAGCATTAGCAGTAGCCGTAGTCTTCACTACGGATTCATCACTAGAGTTAGCCCTTTTCACCCAATCAAAGCCGTTTACGGCTGAGGGCCTGAAGTACCCGTTATCGCTAACATCTGTTATGCCAAAACTCTGTCGTGTATCTAGTATAAACTTAGCCATACTTCTATTAACACTGGCAAAAGCCTGCTGTCTCCACTGTATTCTCTGTTCCTGTTGAAAGAATCTATCTAAACGCATTCTTTCAGCACGCATTAAATCTCGTACCATTTGCTCTGTATCCATGCCTGATGCCATACCACCAATTCTCATATTCACTTTCCTCCCTCAACTTATCTCAATGTATCCCTCAAATTCTACAACTTTAGTCTATTAGATCCTCGTGTCTACAAAAAGTCCCGCTACCTCCATCATATAGGCTACCATATCCAACACCTTCTCGGAAGGCACCTCTCTAATTAATTCATCTGTGGAAGAATCAATAACCTTCACCATAATACTGTTGGTATCTTCATGTATAGAGATCTCAAACCTTCTCTCAAATGACTTGAAACTTTCATTGGCTTTATCTACAGCCTTTACAAGTTCTTCTTGTGAAAATTTTGGTTCTTTTTTAAGCTGCTCTCTCTCCATCTGTTGCTGCAGATTTTCTCCTCTTACTTGGCTCTTTAACTGTCCTTGTTCATTTCTTTGGATTGCATGTACTTGAGTTCCTTGAGACCCTTGTATACTCTCTAACTTCATCTTCATATCCCCCTCGATTCATTTTCTTCTATAATCTATATCGGTTATTTATGTAGAAATGTTTAACAAAAAAGAAAAGAGCTGATCCTATATGAATTGTACCCCTTTCCACTTTTGCATTTCAATGATAAAATTAGACTTAATTCAAGATAAAATATTTTTATATAATAGAGGTGGTCTAAAATGAAAGCATCCTATAAAGAAATCCATAAAGACTATTTTTTGATGAATGGAACTATTTTTCCCGCAGAAAAGTTTGACCCCCATGAAATTACAAAAACAACTTCTGTTTATGAAGTAGTAAGGGTTATATCCGGAGTAGCCCTCTTTCTAGAGGAGCATCTACATCGATTAAATAACTCTATTAAACTGCTTCATTATAGTTATACGATTGATATAGAACAAATCAAACAGCAAATTTACCAATTAATAACCCTTAATAAATGCTACAACTACAATATAAAATTAATCATAAATAATTTGCATACAACTACTCCTAACATATTTATATTTTTTATAGATAGCAATTATCCTACAGAAACTCAATATAATAAAGGTGTATCTACTATTCTATACAAAGGGGAAAGAGACAACCCCAATGCCAAAGTAGTGGCAAAGAGCTTTAGACAGGAAGTAAATAAGGCTATTAAAAAAGCAGGTGCCTACGAGGCCTTACTGCTAGACCACTCTAATCAAGTTACAGAAGGTAGTCGCTCTAATATCTTTTTCATCAAGGAAAACGTCCTATATACTGCCCCCTCAGATAAAATATTAAAGGGTGTTACCAGAAATCGTGTCATTGATCTATCTAAAAATATGGATATAGAAGTTGAAGAAATGCCTATATCCCTAGATTTCTTAAAAAATGCAGATGCTCTGTTTATGACGGGTACATCCCCTAATGTATTACCTATAGCCTCTGTAGACGATATGCTATACGGCTCCTCCAATAATCCTATTGTTTTAAAGGTAAAACAAGCCTATGATAACTTAATAAGTCAATATATTGGTAAAACTAAAAAAATCCTTTAAACTCTTAATTGAGCCTAAAGGATTTTTCCTATCCATGGACACTTTCTCCTAGATATGCCTTCTTTACATCTTCATTTGTCAAAAGTTCTTTCCCAGTGCCCTGTAATGTAATTTTCCCCGTTTCCATAACATAGGCCTGATGGGCAACCTTCAATGAAACATTGGCATTTTGTTCAATGAGAAGTATAGTAACACCTTCTTTATGAATTTGTTGTATGATATTAAAAATCTCTTTTACAATTAAAGGGGCCAAACCAAGGGATGGTTCATCCATCATCAGTAGCTTAGGTCTTGACATTAAGGCCCTACCTACGGCTAGCATCTGCTGTTCTCCTCCTGATAGAGTGCCGGCCTGCTGCCATGTCCTCTCTTTCAGCCTAGGAAACAAGGTGTAAATCCACTCTAAGTCCTTTTTTATTTCCTTTTCATCTTTTCTATAAAAAGCACCTATTTTTAGATTTTCCAGTACTGTTAGATTCCCAAAAACTCGCCTACCCTCCGGCACTAAGGTAATACCTTTCCTCACCATATCCTTTGTCTTAATTTTAGATAAGTCTTCCCCATGGTAGGTAATGCTACCACTGTATGGCTTTACCAAACCCACTATAGAGCGAAGTGTGGTGCTTTTACCGGCACCATTGGCTCCAATTAAGGCGACAATTTTACCTTCCTCCACCTCAAGATTTATGCCTTTTAAAGCTTGAATACCTCCGTAAGCAACCTTTAAATCTTCTATTTTAAGCATCTTCAGCCACCCCCAAATAAGCTTGAATTACTCTGTCATTATTTTGTATTTCATAGGGATTGCCTTCAGCTATATTAATCCCATAGTCTAGGACGTAAATTCTATCGGATATATCCATAACTACCTGCATATGGTGTTCTATTAAAAGGATTGTTAGATTAAAATCATCTCTTATTTGCCTTATAAAGTTTGTTAAATCGTTGGTTTCCTTTGGATTCATCCCTGCTGCAGGTTCATCCAATAATAATAATCTTGGATTGGTGGCTAAGGCTCTAGCTATTTCCAGCTTCCTTTGAAGACCATAGGGAAGACTGTTGGCCTTTTCGTCCTTCAAGTCAATTAATCCTACCTTTTCCAATAGCATATGGGATTTCTCCAAGATCTTCTTTTCTTCCCTCTTATATTTAGGCATCCATAGGACATCTAAAATGTCGGGATAGGTATTTCCTAGAATAGCTTGAATTAAGTTTGTCTTTAAATGAAGATGATTTGCTATGACTACATTCTCCAACACACTTAATTCCTTAAACAACCTAATGTTTTGAAATGTTCTAGCCATTCCATATTTCGTTATGGTATGGGGTTTTAAGCCAGTGATTTTTTTATCATCAAAATAGATATGTCCTTCTGTAGGTCGATATACCCCCGTAATCATATTAAAGGCAGTGGTTTTCCCGGCACCGTTAGGACCAATAACAGCAACAATTTCACCTTGTTCAACATTTAAGTTAAACTCATTTACAGCGGTTAATCCACCAAATTTCATGGTTATAGCATCAGTTTTTAATATTGCCATTATTGTCCCACCTCCTTCTTTTTAAATCTCTTTTTACTAGTAAAGAAGTTAATGAGTTTATCCCAACTAAATTCCTTAGTCCCCATTAATCCATTTTTAAAGAATATAACTACAACCATAAGCAATCCTGCAAATACAACCATTCTAAGTCCTGGAATACCCTTGATTGTAACAAATCCTAAGTTGATACTTTCATCCAATACTCTTAAATACTCTAACCCCGCCGTTACAGCAAAAGCAGAAATAACAGAGCCTGTTATACTACCCATGCCCCCCATAACAACAATCAGCAGTACATTAAAAGTCAATATAAATCTAAACATAATTGGATTAATTGCACCGATTAGACTTCCCAACAGTCCGCCCCCTATGGCGGCGAAAAAAGCACCTATAATAAAAGCTATAAGCTTATGCTGAAAAAGGTTAATGCCCATACTTTCGGCCGCAACCTCATCCTCCCTTATAGCCTTTAGGGCTTTACCGTAGCTGCTATCAATTAATGACTTTATTAAAATTAATGTAACCAGAGCTAACCCAAAGGTCCACCAGAGATTTGTATTGTTAGGAATAGATTTCAACCCCAAAGGTCCATTGGTTATATTTTGTGTATTCGTAAATACAATTCTTATGATTTCAGAAAAACCTAATGTTGCAATAGCTAAATAATCTCCCCTTAGTCTTAAGGTTGGAGCACCGATTAAAAAAGCTACAAAAGCAGATAATACTCCTCCTATAAGTAAAGCTGGAAGAAAGGGAAGTGTAATTGTAGCTAACGGTGCCACTATAGGCTTAAGGAAGAAATTTTGTTGTTTTGCAGTTTCCGACATAGTTAATAGTGCAGTGGTATATGCCCCCACCGCCATAAAACCTGCATGTCCTAAGGATAATAGCCCAGTAAATCCATTAATTAAATTCATACTCAATGCCAAAATTGTATAGATGGCACATAAATTTAATATTCTAATCTTATAGGAATCGAAATTGCTATCGGCATACCATATAAATGCCGCTAATAAAGCAATAGATACTAAGGTTAATATAGTATTTCTTATTTTCATAGTCTACACCTTCTCCGATATTTTTTCTCCCATAATACCTGTAGGTCTAAATAGTAAAATAGCAATCAATAAAATAAATGCAAAGGCATCACGGTATCCGGTTAAATTTGGTAAAAAGGCAATTAGCATGATTTCACCAATTCCTAAAATAAAACCACCTATAATCGCTCCTGTGATATTACCAATACCTCCTACCACCGCCGCGATAAAGCATTTAAGCCCTGGCATTACCCCCATAAAAGGTGCAATTTGTGGGAATTTTGCTCCCCACATAATTCCTCCTATAGCCGCCAAAATAGAGCCTATACCAAAGGTGATAGTGATGGTTCTATTGACATCTACCCCCATAAGTCTAGCTGTCTCATGGTCCTTAGATACTGCCCTCATGGCCATACCTGTCTTCGTGTTGTTTACTAAATAAAGTAAGGCAAATAATAAAACAACTGTTACAATTGGGATAATCATGGTTAACCTTTGAAAGGACACACTACCGATCTGCATAACTTCCGTTAACAACCTTACATTCGGAAATGCCTTAGGTCTACCCCCAAACAAAACAATAGCCAGGTTTTGCAGGAAAAAAGATACCCCGATAGCTGATACCATAATAGTTATTCTCGGGGATTCTCTAAGTGGTTTATATGCCGCCCTTTCTACCATCATCCCCAATAATGCTGTCATGCCGATGGCAACGATAAAGGAGATGTACCAAGGCATACTAAAGACTGAAACTCCATAGAAGCCAAAGTATAGAGACATCATAAATATTTCTCCATGGGCAAAGTTGATTAATTTAAGTATGCCGTAAACCATGGTGTACCCTATGGCAATCAGTGCATATAAGCTTCCTAAGGATATACCATTTGTTAAATATTGTAAGAATAATTCGAAACTCATAAGTCCACCACCTAATCGAAATTTACGTAATTGCGCTCCCCCACCTACTGGAAAGGAAGCGCAACTTTATATGTTATAGCCTAAAATGGTTCAATAGTATCCATGTAGATAAATTTACCATCTGTTACTGTTTTGATAACAGCACTCTTTACGGCATCTCCATTTTCATCTAAGGAAATAATACCCGCAGCACCTTCAAATCCTTGAGTCTTTGCAATCTCATCTCTAATCTTCACAGAATCTACTACACCGGCTCTTTCAATAGCATCAAGGATTAAGATATAAGCATCATACCCTAAGGCTGTAACAGCAGCAGGCTCTCTATTATATCTTTTTCTATATTCTGCTAAGAATGTTTCAGATTCAGAAGTAATAGGTGTTTCTGATGTAAAGAAGGTTGAGAATACAATTCCTTCAACATGTTCTTGACCAATTTCGATAAATTCAGGTGTTTCCCAAGTATCTCCACCGATAAATGGAATATCAATGCCCTGCTCTTTAGCTTGACGAATAACCAATGCAGATTCAGTAAAATTCCCTGGTGCAAAGATAACATCTGGGTTTTGAGCATTTACATTTAACAATTGTGAAGTAAAGTCTTGGTCTCCTGTTTGATAATCAGCGATTGCCACCACTGAATCAGGATCGCCAGTTAACTCTATAAAAGCATCCTCAAAGAATCTTGCTAATCCAACTGCATAGTCATTGGAAATTTCTCGAACAATAGCAGCTTTCCTAGCACCAAGATTGTTATATGCATAATTAGCCATAACTACACCTTGGAAAGGATCAATAAAGCATACTCTAAAATAATAGTCATTTCCTTGGGTTACCAATGGATTTGTAGCAGATGCAGCTACTGCTGGTATTTGGTTATCCCTAACAGCATCTCCTGCCGCCATAGAAAAACCACTACCCCAACTTCCTATAATAGCAGAAACCTTATCTCTTTCTATCAGTCTATTAGCAGCGCTGGCTGCTTCTTGAACATCAGATCTGTTATCAACAATAACAAGCTCAACTTTTTTCCCTAATACCTCTGGATATAATTCATTTGCTAATCTAACACCTTCTACCTCCAGTTCACCACCGGCAGCATTAGCACCTGTGATCGGTTGGAACACACCAATTCTAATTACATCATCATCTGCTGATGGTTCAGTTGCTTCTTCACCATTCTCTTCTGCAGGTGTATCAGCCGGTGCTTGACTGCTACAGCCAACAAGCCCTATGGATAACACTAGAAGCATTACCATAAAAATAGATAAATACTTTTTCACATAAACTCCCCCTTAATTCTTTGTTTAATTTATTTTTTAAAGCAACCCGACACTTGATAGTGTGAGGCTTGTTAACCTTGTATATGTTTATGTACTGTCTCTTAGATATATGTCATAATCTGGTTTTGTTTTCATCACAAGGACAATTGTCTTTTTAATATTAGCCAATTATATTACATAGTTTGTAATTTTGCAAATACTTTTTTTATAAATTTTCTAATTTCAGTATAATGTTGTATATTTTGCATATACTATTAAGTTTTTTCACCATAAATCAAACTATTTAAATCATCTTTTATATGCTATAATTTCTTAAAGAGTAATGATTTAAAATGAAAGGAGTGGAGATATTTTGAAATTCCTATTAACAGAAAAAACAAAAAAATACCTACAAAAAAAGTCCATAGATACTTTGACTATAGACTTAGTAGATTTAAAAAACTGTTGAATTGCACCAACACTACCGTCGGTTTCGACGGGTAAACCTAAGTATCCTGATAAATTTAAACTATATGATACGGAGAATATAAAAATTTATTTCAACCCAGATATCCCCTTTAAAAAAGAAATGGTACCTATTCAGCTTCGAAGATTTTTATTTTTCCATGAACTTTATATCAATGACGTAGATATAATGAAATAAGGTTGAGGATGGTCCTCAACCTTATTTCGTGAATTAATATTTAAATACCGCACCTGTATTGGCAGAGGTTACAAGCTTACTATAGCGATATAGGTAAGTACCCTCCTCAGCCTTTGATGGTGGTTGTTTCCAATTTTTAAGGCGATTTCCTATCTCTTCTTGAGAAAGATCTACCTTTAATACTCTATTGGGAATATCTATTTCTATGACATCTCCCTCTTCTATAATAGCTATAGGACCACCCTCCGATGCCTCTGGAGATACATGACCTATACAAGGCCCTCTGGTGCCTCCTGAAAAACGTCCATCGGTAATAAGGGCTACAGATTTTTCTAATCCCCTACCTACAATAGCCGCAGTAGGACTTAGCATTTCTCTCATTCCTGGGCCACCTTTAGGACCTTCATAACGAATTACCACTACATCTCCTGCTTGAATTGTTTTATCCATAATAGCCTTATAAGCATCTTCTTCAGAATCAAATACACGGGCTGGACCTCTGTGTTTCATCATTTGTGGTTCTACTCCTGATTGCTTTACTACTGCATAATCAGGAGCAAGGTTACCATGAAGTATGGCAATGCCCCCCTCCTTACTATAGGCTTCCTCCATAGGCCTTATAACACCTTGATCCCAAACCTCTGCATTCCTTACATTTTCTCCTAATGTCTTACCTGTTGCCGTCAATTCTTTAGGATTTACAAATCCAGCTTCAATCAATTGCTTTAGTACAGCAGAGATTCCGCCTGCATTATGTAGATCTGTTATACTGTGAAATCCTGCAGGACTTAATTTCGCCACATTGGGAACTTCTTTACTTATTTTATCAAATTCCTCAAGGCTTAATCCTACCTTCGCTTCATGGGCTATAGCCATAAGGTGCAGTACTGTATTGGAAGATCCACCAATGGCCATATCAAGGGCAATAGCATTTTTAAAGGCCTCCAGTGTCATAATATCTCTTGGTCTTATATTTTCCTTTAATAATTCCATTACCTTGTGACCAGCTCTTCTTGCCAACTGAAGTCTTTGTCCATAGGGAGCCGGTATAGTACCATTGCCAGGAAGACCTATACCTAATGCTTCTGCTAAACAGTTCATAGTATTGGCGGTAAACATCCCGGCACAGCTTCCACATGTAGGGCAGGAATTCATCTCAAGATCATCCATTTCTTCTTTTGTAATTTTTCCCTCTGCATAACTTCCTACAGCTTCAAAGGCTCCCCTGATTAAATCAATAGTTTTTCCTTTATTGTTTCCCGTAAGCATTGGTCCACCACTTACATAAACTGCAGGGATATTTAATCTAGCTGCCGCCATCATCATGCCCGGCACGATTTTGTCGCAGTTCCCCACTAGAACCAAAGCATCAAATTGATGCCCTCTGGTTACTGCTTCTATGGAGTCAGCAATTAATTCTCTACTGGATAATGGATACTTCATTCCTTCATGGTTCATGGCTATACCATCACATATGCCTATGGATGGAAACTCCATAGGTGTACCACCGGCGGCACTAACCCCTAGTTTTACCGCCTGCACCACTTTATCTAAATGGAAATGCCCCGGTATAATTTCATTATGGGCATTGACAATCCCTATTAGTGGTTTTTCTAAATCCTCTGGTAAGTACCCCATAGCATAGAACAACGAGCGATGTGGTGCTCTATCTACGCCTTGATATGTCATATTTTTCATAATTATGTCCCCCTTGTCATTATATAGAATATTGCGAATTTTCTACATGTGGTTTTAGAGCTATGAGGAATATTTTAAACTATTTTCGAAACTTTTGCAATGAAAATTAATGTAAAATTAATTTTTTAAAGAGGAGTTATTTCAACTCCTCTATAATCCCTTCTAAAACCTCTGCCGCCATAGCCACAACGTTTTTACATTTTATGGGTTCTTCTTCTCGATATTTTTCTTTTAATAGTTTACAATTACAGGTTCCCATCTTTTCTTCAAATCTATTGAATAGCTTCTTTACTAATTCCTTAATTTTATCACTTTCATGGGCCTTTTCCTCTACAAAGATAATACCCAATACCGCCACAGCTCCAGTAACAGCACCACAGGTATCTTCAACCGCCATGCCTCCCCCAAAGCCTGCCATTGCCTTAAGGGCATCTCTAGATAAATTTAGCTCATATACTTCATTTGCAGCATAAACAATAGCCTCTGCACAGTTTAAATCATATTTTTTATCATAATACTTTATAGCTTTTTCCTTCAACATATTCTTCCCCCTAACTGATTTACTTCCTTATATTATATACCATGTACTAAGGTATAGTATAGGAAATCAATCCTCTTTTAGATGCTATTATAAAAACTAAAAGGCAAAGGTTTTATCAACCTTTGCCCTTATTTATGTATATTCTTTTAAGCTTCCGCTTCTACAGCAAAGTCCTTTTCAAATTCATCAATGGAATCCTTTAGTAAAGTTACAGAATATGCCATAGATGGTCCACCGCCAAATGCTACGGCTACCATAGATGCCTCCATAATCTCTTCTCTCGTAGCCCCAGCCTCTAGAGCCTTATATACATGATATACAATACAGTATTCACACCTGCTATAAGCAGCAATTCCTACACTAATTAATTCTTTAGTTTTTACATCTACTGCTTCTGGCTTATAGGATGCCCCCAATAGTCTCATAAAAGCAGCTATATGATTTTTGTTGGTCTGTTGAACATCCTCTAAGCCCTTCATAAAATCATTTAATAATTCTCTAGGTCCCTTTGACATACATAATCTCCCCTTTTTAAAAATAGTTTGTACTTCTATTTTAGTATAGCAACCAACTTAAAAATATTCAATATTTTTGCTAATACCTTTTATTTATAACTAAGAAGTCTACAATAGCTTTTTAAGATTAGATATTGACAGAAAGTTCAAATAAATAAGATGTGTAATTACATCATACATCTTATTTTGCATCTAGGTTAGTTCTTTGAAAACACTACATGTTATAAGTTTAACGATGCGTTGTAGCATCACTTCCTATCTTTTTTTGAATTTCTTCACAGCATCTTTAAAATAATTATTTTATAACATACAATCAAACTCCTTCAAAATGAATATTATTTGTTATTTTTTTATCAATTTGGTTTTTCCTTTATGAAAACCTCGTCTTTGGCATAAAAATTGCTATATAAAATAGTAGATCATCATATTTATATATTAGAGTGCTTTCATGTACTCAAAATTTAAACTTAAGGAGGAATTATAAATGTTTAAAAAACTAACAAATGTATCAGTCAGTTTAGTTCAAAAGTACCTGCCAGATCCTTTTATTTTCGCTGTAATGTTAACATTTATTGTATTTATTTTAGGTATGGGGGCAACTAGTCAATCCCCTCTTAGTATGCTAAACCATTGGAATAATGGTTTTTGGAACCTACTTGCCTTTTCTATGCAAATGGCTTTAGTACTTGTAACAGGCCATACTTTAGCAAATGCACCAATTATAAAAAAGGGCTTAAGAAAGGTTGCCAGCATAGCAAAAACTCCAGCACAAGCAATCATGCTGGTCAGTTTCACCTCTGCCATTGCCTGCTGGATCAACTGGGGATTCGGTCTAGTTATAGGGGCACTATTAGCTAGAGAGATTGCAAAACAGGTTAAAACTGTAGATTATAGACTTCTTATCGCCAGTGCTTACTCAGGATTTTTGGTGTGGCATGCTGGATTATCAGCATCTGTTCAATTGACCGTCGCCAGTGTAGGTCACCCTAATAACTTTGCTGAACAAGTAACTGGAAGTGCCATTCCTACAGCTCTAACTATTTTTTCACCAACCAATATTATTATATCTGTTGTTTTGATTTTAACTTTACCATTGGTAAATAAGGCCATGTTACCCAAGAGTATAGAAGAGACAGTGATAATAGACCCTGCTAAACTAGAAGATGAAGTAGCCGCTACTTACGAAGTGAAAACATTCGCAGACAAACTTGAAAATAGCAAGATTATTTCTATGCTCATAGGAGCTATGGGTGTAGTAGTAATTATTTACCATTTTGCTACTAAAGGCTTCAATTTAGACTTAAATATTGTTAATTTTATCTTCTTATTCTTTGGAATTATCCTTCATGGAACACCTAGAAAATTTGTAGATGCAACGGTCAATGCAGTTAAAGGCTGTGCTGGCATCTTAATTCAATTCCCTTTTTATGCTGGCATCATGGGAATGATGGTGGGGGTGAATGCTGAAGGTCTGTCTTTAGCAGGTAATATATCAAATTGGTTCGTAAGCATATCTAATGAAACTACCTTCCCATTATTCACCTTCCTTAGTGCTGGTATCGTCAACTTTTTCGTTCCTTCTGGTGGAGGGCAATGGGCAGTACAGGGTCCTATTATGATTCCCGCCAGTGTAGAATTAGGAGTAGATGTAGCTAAAACAGCAACTGCCATAGCATGGGGAGATGCATGGACCAATATGATCCAACCATTCTGGGCTTTACCAGCTCTAGGTATTGCTGGTTTAGGAGCAAGAGATATTATGGGTTTCTGTTTAGTAGATCTTCTCTATTCGGGAGCCATCATAGCATTAGGTCTTCTATTACTTTAATAAAAAATATAGCGGCGGTCTAGAGGCCGTCGCTATATTTTGATTTATTCTTTGTGTTCTTACTTTACCACTTCTCCATTCATAACAACACACTCTACTGAAGCTTGTAGATCAAATGGATGTTTATCCCATATAACGATATCTGCATCCTTCCCTATTTCTATACTTCCTACACGGTCCTGAATGCCTAAAATCTCTGCTGGATAAATAGTTAGAGCTTTTAAGGCCTCTACTTCATCCATCCCTGCTTTCACTGCCAGTGCTCCGCACATTGGTAAATGCTGTAGGGGTATTACTGGACTATCAGTGGTGATAGCAACCTTCACCCCTGCTCTACTTAAAACTCCAGGAGTTTTGAAATCCTTATCCCTTAATTCAAACTTTGTTCTATGACCCAAGGTAGGTCCTACTATGGTGTTGTACCCTTCTTCTTTAATGTAATTAGCTATTAAATGACCCTCCGTACAATGGTCTAGAGTCATCTTTACATTAAATTCCTTAGCAATTCTTATAGCTGTAAAAATATCATCAGCTCTATGGGCATGGGCCTTTAGGGGAATTTCACCTTTGATTACAGGTATTAAGGCTTCTAACTTCATATCGAAGGCAGGTTTTTTAGAAACATCCTCCTTTGCCGCCTCTAACTTTTCATAATATTCCCTTGCCTTGCTTAAGGTTTCTCTTAATTTTGCCGCTGTTGCCATTCTAGTGGAGGGGGATTGTTTTTTGTCCCTATAGACCCTCTTAGGGTTCTCTCCAAAGGCACATTTCATAGCAACTGGGTCCTTCATAACCATATCGTCAATTCTTTTACCATAGGTTTTAATCACCACATATTGTCCACCAATTACATTGGCACTTCCTGGCCCTGAAGCAACACAGGTAACTCCACCTTCTCCATAGGCTTCCCGGAAGGTTTTATCCATTGGATTTATAGCATCGATAGCCCTTAGCTGAGGTGTAATAGGATCCGTCATTTCATTGACATCATCTCCCTCAAATCCTATAGAATCCTCTATCATACCTAAATGACAGTGGGCATCAATAAACCCAGGCATCACCATCTTACCCTCAGCCTCCACTACTTTACATTCGCCCGGTGCAATAATATTAACACCAACATCTGTAATTTTACCATCTTTTATGAATATGCTTGCCTTTTTAAAGTTCTTTCCTGTAAATATAGTTCCATTTTTTATGAAGATCATTATCCTATCCCCTTTGGTCCTTAATGTAATTGTTTACTTTTAAAATTTTCTCACTTTAATTATTTCTATATTGCTACTATACTTCCTGCAAAAACTTTAAGGAGAACAAGTTAATTCCTTGTCCCCCTGGTACTTTACTGATTTGTTGAAGGCTTTAATATCAATTCTTCATCGCTATAGATACAAGCACTCCATTGTTTATCTCTTCTTTCCACTAATGTATGATCACATTTTTTACATGCTTCTGTGACAAAAGGACAACGGGGACTAAATCTACAGCCCTCAGGAAGATTAATTTGATCCGGCACCTCGTCATCTATTTCTATTCTTTCTCTTTTGTGATCAGGATTTGCTACAGGCACTGCTGATAATAGTACCTTTGTATAGGGATGCTGTGGATGATCTATTACTTCATTAGCATCTCCAATCTCTACTATTTTCCCTAAGTACATAATGGCAATACGATCACACAAATACTTAATAGTAGACAGATCATGGGATACATAAAGCATCGTCAATCCCATTTCGTTCCTCAATCTTTTCAAAAGATTGAGTATATCCGCTCTGATGGATACATCCAGCATAGATACAGGCTCATCCGCCACTAGAAACTTAGGATCCATTACAATACCTCTAGCAATGGCAACTCTTTGTCTTTGACCACCACTTAATTCATGAGGGTATCTAAATACATATTGCTCTGCAGGCTTTAATTCTGCAATTTCCAGCACCTCAATTACCCTGTCATAGATTTTATCCTTATCCTTCATACCATGTATTTTAAGGGGCTCTGCTATAGTCTCTAGTATAGTAAATCTTGGATTTAAGGTTTCATAGGGATCTTGGAAAATCATTTGTACTTCCTTACGAAAACGCTTTTCTTCCTCCTTTGACTTGGTCATAAAATCATGACCATCAAAGGTGATTTCACCCTCGGTGGTATCCTGAAGACGTACTAAAATTTCTCCAGTAGTGGTCTTGCCAGAGCCACTTTCTCCAGCTAAGCCTAGAATTTCCCCTTTATTTATAACAAAAGAAATATCATCAATAGCTTTAACATAGGTTTTTTCTTTACTGAAAATATCCTTGATGCCCTTATTGACTGTATAGTATTTCTTTAAATTTTCTACTTTGATTAAAGGTTCATTACTCATTAAGCCTCACCCACACTTTCCTCAATTAGTCGGTTTCGAACCCCTTCCCAAGTCTCCCTTTTCTTAGCATCTTCTCTAAATTCGTTGACTTTTTCAGGGTAATGACAAGCTATTAGATGCTCTTCACCAACCTCTTTTAACTCGGGTAATTCCTTCTGGCAAAGCTCAGTTCTAAAAGGACAGCGTTCTTGAAATCTACAACCATTTTGCTCCTTCATTAAGTTAGGAGGTGAGCCTGGTATAGATATTAGTTCCTCTCCAATTTCCTTTATACTGGGGAAAGCATTTTGAAGCCCAAGGGAATAAGGATGATAGGGAGCTTTAAAAAACACCTTCGTATTGGCTTTTTCCATTATTTTACCACCATACATTACAATAATCGTTTCACATATTTCCGATACAACAGAAATATCATGGGTGATAAATACCATAGAACTATTAATTTGTTTTTGAATTTCGATAATTTGATTCAAAATCTTATCTTGAACCACCACATCCAAAGCAGTCGTAGGCTCATCCGCTATAATCAAACTAGGATTTAACGTTAGTGCCATGGCTATAATTGCCCTTTGCTTCATTCCTCCACTCATCTGATGAGGGTAGCTCTTTAAGCGCTTGGCTTCTAGACCTATAATTTTAAATACTTCCTCAGCTCTTTTAGCAGCTTCTTCTTTTGTTGCATTGCTATGGGCACGAATCCCTTCAATAAGCTGATCCCCTACAGTATAAACAGGATTTAGGGCATTCATGGCACTTTGAGAAATCATAGCGATTTCCTTTAACCGTAATTTCCTTACTTCTTCTTTGCTTTTTTTAACAATATCTTCACCTTTAAAGAGCATTTCTCCTTTACTAATGACACCATTTTTAGGTAATAATCTCATAATAGACTTGGCCAAAGTAGTTTTACCACAACCACTTTCTCCTACCAAACCGATACTTTCTCCTTGCTTTAAGTCGAAGGAGACATCACTTATAGCCTTTAAGGTTCCCTCTTGTGTTACATAATCAATATCTAAATTTCTTACTTCTAATAGGTTCATCTTTATCTCCTCCGTAGTCTAGGATCAACAACTTCTTCCAGTGCTCTTGCCAAAAAGAAAATCGATAGTAGCAATAACACAATAGCTATCCCCGGGGGACCCATCCACCACCAAGCATTTCTTGAGTTTCCAGTTACAAAGTTAATATGAAGTATTTGTCCCCAACTTGCCGCATTGGGATCTCCAAATCCTAAAAAGGCAATACTTGCTTCTGCCATAATCGCAAAGTTTACCATAAAAGCCATCTCCAACAGGATAAGAGGAATTACATTAGGTAAAATATACTTTAGCATAATTCTAGTATGCCCTGCCCCCGCTACTTTGGCCGCCTTGATAAAAGGTCTTTTGGCAATGGACAAAACCTGTGATCTTACAAGTCTCGCCACCGTTCTCCAGGAAAGCATCGATACTGCCAAAATAATGTTCCACATACTGGGATTCAGAACTGCTGACAAAACGATGACAAATGGGATAAATGGTATAGCATAGAAAAAGTCAACAATCCGCATTAGAACCGCATCTACCGTTCCACCAAAATAGCCCGATATAATTCCAACCGTTGACCCCACAAAGGTTACCAATAAGGCTGCTAATAACCCCACCATTAAGGCCGTCCGTGTCCCTAGTACCACTTGACTAAATACATCTCTACCTACATCCGTCGTACCAAACCAATGTTCAGCAGAAGGAGGTTCTAATCTTCTAATTTTACCTTCTTCATTATAATGACGATCCCTTATTTCATAAGGAGCAATAAAATCAGCAAAGATTCCTACCATGATAAAAAATATTAATAAAACTGCACCAAAAAGAGCTATTTTGTCTTTCCTTACATTTTTAAGAAATAGTGCTATAATTCCTTGACTATCCTTCCTTTTTACTGGGGGCTTCTTTTCAGATGCCACATCGACAGTTTTACCCACACTTCTTCACCTCTCTTTTCAGTTTTCTATTATTTATAGGATATTCTAGGATCAAGTACCGCATATAAAATATCCG
The DNA here is from genome assembly GCA_020832135.1 of Clostridiaceae bacterium. Classification (GTDB taxonomy): domain Bacteria; phylum Bacillota; class Clostridia; order Peptostreptococcales; family Natronincolaceae; genus JAFIFG01. The sequence goes on along the minus strand of JAFIFG010000020.1, from coordinate 26,248 downwards.
CCACTAGGTTCATAAACATCATAAGAGCTGAAATCATAATAAAGGCTCCCTGTGCTAAAGGATAATCATGTCGTGTAACCGCCTGTACAATCTCCCTACCTAAACCTGGCCAACTAAAAACCACCTCTATAAGTACTTGCCCACCTATAGCAGAACCTATAAACAAGGCACCTGCTGTTACCACCGGTAATAATGCATTTCTTGCAGCATGTTTGTATAAAACTGTTTTCTCCTTAAGTCCCTTGGCATTGGCCATTTCTATATAATCCTCTGATAAAACCTCCAACATACTATTCCTCATAATAAGCAATGGTGTAGCAATAAAATATAGTCCTGCTACTATGGAAGGTAAAATCAAATGTTTCAGAAAATCCAAAGTTAAAAATATTTCTGCAAAGGTATCTCCACTATAGCCCGAAGTTCGCATCCCTTGAGCTGGGAACCACCGAAGCCTTGCAGAAAAAACTAAAATCATCATTAAGCCCACCCAAAATGTAGGTGCCGAACGGAAAATTAAAGAAAAGGTTACACCAGCTGACTCCAGCTTACTCCCTCTTTTCCAAGCCATCCATGCTCCTCCAAATACACCTATGAGATATGCAATGATCATAGCTGAAAACATTAGTATAAGGGTTGCAGGCATTCTCTCCTTAATCAAATCAGTAACTGGTCTTCCATAAAAAAATGAGTTGCCAAAATCTAATCTGACTAAGTCCTTCATAAAAATAGTGTACTGCACCCACTTACTATCATTTAATCCATATCTCTCTGCCATCAGTTCTCGAGCTTCAGGAGGCATAGATGGATCTACAATAAAGGCTGTTGCATCTCCAGGCATTGCCCTAAACAGGAAGAAGATCATAGTAGAAACCAACATTAGCATTGCCAGCATAATCGCCACTCGTTTTGCTATATACTTTAACACCTAACCACCATCCTTTCTGTTAAAAATACCAAACATAAAAGCCGAGGAAATATCGACTTTTATGTTTGGCTAGCAATTTCAAACTATTTCAAAAGTATACTAATTATAAAGTCTACTCCTTAGGCATACGTAATCTGCCATTGCTGTCCCAAGTAAATCCTGCATCTTTTAGGATTTCTCTTGCTTTTTCTGGGTTGTATTCATCATATATAGGTACATCTGGATTATGCCAGAATTCGTTAGCGGAGTTAATTACTAATCCACCACCACCACGGCCACCATAACCATTTAGATGTACATCCACTGCTAGGTCATAATCCACTAAGTGGGCTGTAGCTATTCTAAATGCCTTATTATTAAATGGAGCTCTATCAGCATTCATTCCTATATAGAAGAATCCAATATCATTTACTTCTGTCAATTCCATATGATCATATCTTCCGCCTTCATTGTTGCTGATTTGCTCAATATGAGCCGGTACTAAATCATAGGAAACCATATCGATATCTTCAAGCTCTATCGCTGTTAGTACACCCTCTGGCGAACCAAAGATATTAAAGATATATCCATCAATATGAATTTCTTCATAGAAATCTTTGTTTGTTGATGCCACTAATTCTTCACCAGGTCTGAAGTTTTCAAATACAAATGGTCCACTTCCTACTGGATTACTATTGGCAAAATCCCTAGCATTCCCTACTGTTTCCCAAATATGCTTTGGAAGAACAGGAATTTGTGTCAATGTGTTAGTAATAAATGGAGCATAAGGCTCTTTAAGATTAAATCTAACAGTGCCGTCATCTATAATCTCCACTGAGTCAATTGGCTCTAAGAAGGACATAAAGTATTCTACATTGTTGTCAATGAAAGCATCATAGCTGTATTTAACATCCTCTACTGTTACTGGTTTTCCATCGTGGAAATTCATACCTTCTCTTAAGTAAACATCTATAGTAGTGTCATCTACTATATCCCACCCTGTTGCCGCAGCAGGAACAGGCTCAATTTCAGGACTTAAACGTACAAGTTTATCATAGATCAGACGTAGATTTCTCCACTCATATACACTTCTTGCTTCCATTGGATTTAGCGTATCTAAATTAATATTACTTGCAACATTTAAAATCTTTTGATCTGTTAAAGGTTTAATAACCATAGGAGTCCATTCGTTGAAAAGACCTTCACCTGGAATGTTTATAACATTTTCAAATTTCTCTTTGTTATAAACCTGTACATTAGCACGGGAATATAAAGTGATTCTTGGTACATCTTCTGCCAATATTCTCTGTGCTTCCCATACTAGTTCACGTCTTTTGTCAATATCCATTTCTCGTCTTTGTGCATCTGCAATGGCATCAAATTCAGGATTTCTATACTTTTCTGTATTGTTGCCACCAGGCTCAGCATTGTTCGAGTGGTTAATAGAATGGATAAACATATCTGGATCCAATCTTTCTACCCTACCTGACCATCCGATGGTAAATGCATCATAATCACTCTCATCACCATAAATACGGTCTATCAATACCGCAAAATCAATAGGTTGCGCTTGAATGTCAACCCCAAGTTGTTGCAACTCATAAACAACTTCGTTAGCCATTTCATAATTTACCATATTAGCTTCTGGCAAGGAACTTAATATCGTTATAGATGGAATAAGTTCTCCCATTTCCTCATCTGCTACTGTGTCTGCAGGAGTGCCTCCTCCGCCACAAGCCGTCAATACTAATGCCACCACCAGCATTAAACTAAGTAATACTTTCTTTTTCAAATCGATTCCCCCTTTAGGTAAAGTGTATAACATTCTGACTTTTTTAAAGATATCAACTTTTTTGACAAGTGGAACACTTTTGTTTATATTATATGAATATCCCTAACTTGTCAAGAATGTTATCATATGATAAATTTATAAAAAAACGTTTTCAAATATTCTGAAATATAAAAAATCCTCTACTATCAATGCTTGTATAATTGTTAAAAAAACTAAAAACTAAATAAATAAATATTTATAAATTAAGGGTGTATACAGTATGCATACACCCTCATCTTTATTTTTGATTTTATTTTTAATAGTCATTCAAATTTATATTTTTCTATAGATACTATGCTTATGCAGCATAGTATTATCTAGGCCTGAGTTTTCAATCATGACCTGTCCACTTAAAATGTTAACGGAAATAAATATCAGAAAATTCTATGTTTACCTTCCTCATAATTCTTTGTTCATTGGTATAACCTTCCTTTTCTCTACAGCTTGTCTTATGTTCTTCCAAGTCTATATTTAAGGGTAAATATATAGTAAATTCACTTCCTTTTTTATATTCACTTTCTACATGAATACTTCCTCCATGCATCTCCACCAGTAATTGCACCAAACTCAAACCTATACCGCTACCTTCATAAGCCCTAGTCATTAGATCTGCTGTTTGTTTAAATCTATCAAATACAATATCTAGTTTATCTCTTGGAATACCTATCCCCTCATCCTTTATAGCTATCTTAATACCATTTTCCATATCCTTTACCTCAATACAAATAATCCCTCCAGAGTCTGAAAACTTTATGGCATTAGATAAAAGATTTAAAATCATTCTTTCTATAGCATCTAAATCACATACAATGAATTTTTCCTCAATATCCGTATCAAAGATAATACTTATACCGTGATCGTCTGCATATTCCACCACTGATAAGGTGATTTCCTCCACCACCTGGACAATATTGCACTTTACAAACTCCATATCTAAATTCCCTGTATCTAATCTAGTAATATCTATCAAATTATTCACCAATCTTAGTAACCGATAACAATTTTGTTTAAAGATCAAGGTTTTCCCCTTTATTTTATTAATATCTAAGTCATTTTCCTGGAGGTATAGGTTAATTACTTCTGTAGTACTTAACAAAATATTCAAGGGTGTTCTAAGCTCATGGGACATATTGGCTAAAAAACTACTTTCTACTTCATTAGCTTCTTCCACTAATTCCTTGGATTTTTGAAGTTCTTTTTCTTTTTCCATCATCTTAAGATATACACAAACTCTATTGATTAACTGATATTCATCTATTGGCTTTATTAGGTAATCCACAGTACCTATTTCAAAGCCTCTCTTTTTAAATTCATCACTAGTATAGGCTGGTGTCAAGAATATAATGGGTATATCCTGTGTCTCTTTTCTTTTTTTTATAGTGGATGCAAACTCAAATCCATCCATTTCACCCATTTGGATATCTAAAATGATTAAATCTATATTGTTTCCAATTAATTGTTGTAGTGCCTTATCCCCTGATTGAACCTCAATAACATGGGCATCAATAGAATCTTCTATAACCATTTTTAATGTAAATACATTGTTACTATTATCATCTACGACTAGTACTTTATACATAAAATCCTCCTTGGTTGGCACATTCCATTCCACTTTTTTCTATTTTTACATACTTTATATTCTTATATTTTACAGCAAAGTAATATATTGTCAAATTCATAGGTTTCTTGCAAAATATTATTTTATTCAATTATTTATTCTACCCCCAAAAAAGAAATCCTTTTTTCATCTAGAATTTCTTTTTGATGATATGTTTTATCCTTAAAAGGATGCAATTTTCAAAGCTTTGTTCGTCTCCATAATCTCTAAAAATTTTTCTGCAATAGAGGTAGTAACCTTTTCCTTGTCCCTTTTCACTTCCCATATTATAATATATAGAGTAATGTTATCTGAGAAAGGGGTTAAATATGAGTATTTTAACTGTTAAGAATCTAACCCACGGTTTTGGTGACCGTGCAATTTTTAATGATGTTTCCTTTAGACTTCTAAAGGGAGAGCATATTGGTCTCGTTGGAGCAAATGGTGAAGGAAAGTCCACCTTTATGAATATTGTTACTGGGGCATTGGAACCAGATGAAGGTACAGTAGAGTGGTCTAAAAATGTCCGTGTGGGTTATTTAGATCAGCACACGATGTTATCAAAGGGCATGACTATTAGGGATGTCCTAAAGGGAGCCTTTCAATATCTTTTTGATCTGGAGACGGAAATGAACAACATATGCGAAAAGATGGGGGATGCTTCTCCAGAGGAGTTAGAGGTGTTTCTGGAGGATATGGGTACTATTCAAGATACCTTGACCAACAATGATTTTTATATTATTGATGCAAAAATTGAGGAAATCGCTCGAGGACTAGGCCTAGAGGAAGTGGGGCTAGACAAAGACGTTAATGACCTTAGTGGAGGGCAAAGAACGAAGGTTTTACTGGCTAAATTATTATTAGAAAAACCTGATATTCTTCTTCTAGATGAGCCCACCAACTATTTAGATGAACAGCATATAGAGTGGTTAAAACGTTATTTACAGGAATATGAAAATGCATTTATTCTAATTTCCCACGATATCCCCTTCCTAAATAGTGTTATTAATTTAATCTATCATATGGAAAACCAAGAGCTAGGTCGCTATGTTGGGGACTATAATAATTTCCTTGAGATCCATGAGGCTAAAAAACAGCAGGTGGAGGCAGCCTACAGAAAGCAACAACAAGAAGTTGCAGAGCTTAAGGACTTTGTTGCTAGAAACAAGGCCCGTGTTGCCACTAGAAATATGGCTATGTCTAGGCAAAAAAAGCTGGACAAAATGGATATGATTGAACTGGCTAAAGAAAAGCCTAAAGCAGAGTTTCATTTCAAGTCAGCTAGAACTTCAGGGAAGTTGGTTTTTGAAACAAAGGATTTGGTCATTGGTTATGAGGAAGCCCTTACAAAGCCTCTGAATCTACGCATGGAACGTGGAGAGAAAATCGCCCTCATGGGGGCCAATGGTTTAGGAAAGACTACATTGCTACGTAGTATCCTTGGGGAAATTCCTTCCATCTCTGGATCTGTGGAATTAGGTGATTATCTGCATATTGGTTATTTTGAACAAGAAATGAAGGATGCCAATTATAATACCTGTATTGATGAAGTATGGCAGGACTTCCCTTCTTACACCCAATATGAAGTTCGGGCTGCCCTAGCAAAATGTGGCTTAACCACCAAGCATATTGAAAGTAAGGTTGTTGTACTCAGTGGTGGTGAACAGGCAAAGGTTCGTTTATGTAAGCTAATCAACAGAGAAACCAATCTTCTTATTTTAGATGAGCCCACCAACCATCTAGATGTAGATGCAAAAAAAGAATTGAAACGAGCTCTGAGGGAATATAAAGGAAGTATTCTTCTTATTTCCCATGAACCAGAATTCTATCGTGATATCGCAACCGATATATGGAATTGTGAATCTTGGACTACAAAACTAGTGTAATAATAACAGCAAACAGCATGGAGCTAGCCAGGAAGTACCTTCTTGGCTAGCTTTTTATTTTTTACTTTTTCTTATTGACACAATCTGGTATTCAGTGTATTATAAAACTGTATTAAGTGTATTATATGTATTAATACAGTTAGGAGGTATATATGATTCAATTAGATTTGAAAGATCGTAGACCTTTGTATGAACAAATCAAAGAAAAACTTAAGCTTTTAATTATTAAAGGGGTATTGAAGGCGGATGAAAAAATTCCCTCTGTACGGGAATTAGCCCAATACCTTACCATTAACCCCAACACGATACAAAAGGCCTATAAAGACCTAGAGGCGGAGGGCCTTATTTATTCTGTCCGGGGGAAGGGAAATTTTGTAATGCCTTTAGAGCATGCTATTAATCCTGCTAGAGAAGAGGAGTTAATGAAGGAGTTACAAAAAATCATTGCAGAACTTATATATATGAGGGTGTCTAGAAAAAAATTGAGTGCTTTTATTGATGACATCTATGAAAACAAGGGGGATGAGGTTCGATGATTGAAGTGACAAATTTAAGTAAGTCTTTCGGAAAGTTTAAAGCATTAGATGATTTGAATATTCATGTGAAAAAAGCATCAGTATATGGTTTATTGGGCCCTAATGGTGCTGGAAAAACGACTCTCATCAAACATCTAGTAGGGATCTATCGTCAAGATGGTGGTGTGGTTACAATAGGTGGTGAGGCGGTATATGAAAATCCCTCAATAAAATCCACGATTGTCTACATACCTGATGATTTGTACTTTTTTTCACAATATAGCATCAATGAAACTGCTAAATTCTATGCTAGTCTCTATCCCACATGGAATCAAGAAAGATATGAGACCTTAAAGGAAGTATTTCCTATAGATCCACAAAAAAGAATTACTAAATTATCTAAGGGTATGCAAAAACAAGTGGCTTTTTGGCTTGGTATTTGTATTATGCCTCAAGTGATGATTCTAGATGAGCCTGTAGATGGATTGGATCCTGTTATGCGTAAAAAGGTATGGAACCTTATGCTACAGGATGTGGCGGAGCGAGAAACAACTATACTGGTTTCCTCCCATAACTTACGAGAATTAGAAGATGTATGTGACCATGTAGGTATACTTCATCATGGAAAAGTTGTAGTGGAGCGAGAACTAGATAATATGAAGTCAGATATACATAAGCTACAAATCGCCTTCCAAGATGAAGTACCAGAAGGATTCTTAGATGAATTAGAGGTGTTACACCGTTCTGAAAGTGGCAGTGTTTTATTGTTGATCGCGAAGGGAAACAAAGAAGAGTTACTTTCCAAGGTAGAAAAGATGAATCCTGTTATACTTGATCTACTACCACTGACACTGGAGGAAATTTTTATTTATGAGTTGGGGGGAATGGGTTATGACATTCAAAACATCCTTATTTAACAAAGGTTTAATTCTAAGTGCTATAAAACGCTTTTGGTGGGTTGGTGCACTATACACATTATTGTTATTTTTTATCTTGCCCTTAAGGCATATGATGTTAAAAAACAATGTCACCAATGAATGGTCAAGAAATCAAATTTCAAATTCATTAAACTTGAATTCCCATCAAAATGGATTTCAGTTTCTACTTATAATTATAGTGCCGGTAGTATTGGCTACTTTGATTTTTCGGTATATACAAAAAAGCAATACTGCATCTATGATCCACAGTTTACCTTATACTAGAAAAACCCTATATGCTAGTCATAATGCTGCAGGACTATTGTTATTTGTCCTTCCTATTATTTTTATTACTATAATACTTATGCTATTGCAAATTACCACTAACTTAAGTGATTATTACTCCTTCTCCCATATAGTAGCATGGGGAGGCCATACTCTACTGTTTCATCTTTTGTTCTTTAGTATAGCGGTTTTTGTGGGAATGTTTACTGGAAATTCCATTGCCCAGATGGTATTTACTTATATTCTACATTTTTTACCGGCAGGCTTATATGTTCTTACAACACATAATCTAAGTCAATTGCTACATGGCTATAACACAAGTAGTTTTTATAACTCATTGCTGGATCATCTTCCTATATTTACACTGTTAAATGCTAGGGGAGGTGTAGACTACTCAACCACATTGAATATATTAGGTTATATAATTGCCAGCATAATATTTTTTGTAACAGCTTATTATGTGTATAAAATTAGAAAGATAGAAGTGGCCGGCGATGTTATTGCCTTTAGAAAAATACGTCCTGTTTTTAAATATGGTGTAACAATTTGTTCTATGCTATTAGGTGGAGCTTACTTTACAGGTATTGGCGGAGGAAGTTTTTCTACTATTGTTTTTGGTTATATCTTTAGCTCCTTTTTAGGTTATTGGATTGCTGAAATGCTTATGGAAAAATCCTTCAAAGTGTGGGGAGCTTATAAAGGTTATATAGCCTACACCCTTATCATATTGATGGTGCTTATAGGTATACGAATGGATGTTACAGGTTATGTAGGTCGTGTGCCAGAATCCCACGAAGTAGAATCAGTATATTTAGGTCCTTTACATGAGTGGGAATGGGTACGCAGGGGAGAAATGCCCCATGAATACAACAGGATGCATAGAAGTGGTTACTTTTTTGAAACCCAAGAAAATATAGAAAATATGATTGTACTTCATAAGGATTTGATACAAGGCTCTACTCCTATGGATGGCATATATAGATATCAGCACATTATCTATACCCTTAAAAATGGAAAACACTTAATACGACAATACCTTATAAATGATGAAGCATATGCTGCTTCCCTAACTCCTATTTATGAATCCTTGGAGTATAAACAAGAGAGATTCCCTGTTATTCACCAAAGCAACGAAGATATTAAGTGGATTGAAATCAACGACTATAGATCTCCAAAAAAATCTGTTGTACTTTCAGATTCTGATGAGCTACAGGAATTTATAACACTACTTCAAGAGGATATACACAATGCTACCTTTGAAACATTAGCAACGGACTCATCTTATATGGTAACTATTATGGATGCTGAGGAAAAACGTATAGACTACGGCATAAGAGAAAGCTATACCTCTGTTTTCCAATGGATAAGGGAAAGTGATTATTATGAGGAAATCACCCTATTACCAGAGGATGTTGGCTATGTTATTTTAGATAATATGAAAGGATCCCATGACTATAGGACGGTGGAAATAAGGGATAAAGATGTAATTAAAGAATTAATGGACCTTACTAAACCCTCTTACCATCATAGTTATCAACCAGATTCTATTTCCGTTCGTTTTCATATGAAAAGTAATTCTAGGGATAGTCATCACCTAGGATACTTAAATAGTACTTCTGCCGTTTCCGGCAAATTAAGCTATTATTTAAATCAGTTGCAATAAAAGAAAAGGATGAAGTATTGCTTCCTACTATGGAAACAACAACTTCATCCCTTTTTTTAATAGATCTACTTACCTAGGTTTTTTTCCAAAACTTTTCTTGGCAGAAGGTTTTCTACCTTTTGGTCCTTGAGCTGCCCCTCTACCACCTTTATAGGATTTTGAATCTTTATCCTTATTATCTCGTTTATCTCTCTTATCTCGTGTGTCCCTATTATCTCTTTTGTCGCCATATCTACTTTTTGTTTTTCTATCAGTGGGTGTCTTATGACCTTGCCTTTTTCTTTCTCCTGGGTCTATTGCTTGCTCCTTTGCTACTTTACCTTCTCTTTTTAGAGTCATCTTTATTCCCCGTTGAATTTCTCTTAACTGATCTTCATCCCTAGGTGTCACGAAGGTAACGGCCATACCATGTTCTCCAGCTCTACCGGTACGACCAATTCTATGGATATAGCTTTCTACATCCTGAGGAATATCATAATTAAATACATGGGTAATCCCCTCTATATCTAAGCCCCGAGCGGCTACATCCGTTGCTATTAAGTACTGTATTTTTGTATTTCTAAAGGCCTTCATTACTCTTTCTCTTTTGGCCTGAGTCATATCTCCATGAAGTTCGTCGCAGTTGTATCCAAGTTCTGATAAACCTTTGTTTAATCCAATAGCACGACGTTTAGTTCTACAGAAAATAATAGCCATAAAAGGGTTGTGTTCTTCTAAGAAATTACATAGGGCATCCTGCTTCCCTCTATCGGTGGTATCGATCACCAATTGTTTGATCTCATCTAGGGTTATCTGCTTACTTTTCACCTGAATTTCTGTAGGCTTCACCATATATTTACTGGCTAATGCACGTATTGCCGGTGGCATGGTTGCAGAGAAAAACATGTTTTGTCTTTCCTTAGGAATATGCTGTAGAATGGCCTCTACATCCTTCACAAACCCCATGTGTAGCATTTGATCAGCTTCATCCAGTACCAACATAGATAAACTCTTGAAACTAACAGTACCACGTCTTAAGTGATCTAGTAATCTCCCTGGTGTACCTATAACCAAATGAACATCGCCCTTTAACTTTCTAATCTGTGCATCTACATCCTGTCCACCATAGGCAGCTAATATATTAACCCCCTTAGCTCCAGCTAATTTTTTGGCTTCTGCAGTAATTTGAATAGCCAATTCTCTAGTAGGTGTAATAACTAGAGCTTGTACCTTCCCTTCATCGGTGTTAATCCTCTCCATGATGGGTAGCATGAAAGCCAAAGTTTTTCCAGTTCCTGTTTGAGCTTGAGCCATAACATCCTTGCCGGCCAAAAGAGGAGGGATAGCTTGTATTTGTACTCCAGTAGGGTCTGTAATACCATGTTTGCTTAAGGGTCTTGCCAACTCTTCACTAATACCAAAATTCATAAATCCATTTTCCATATTCTTCTTAACCTCACTTATTTTTAAAATCTCATTTTACCTCTTGTATTATCTAGTCTTTACATATGTAAGTCAATTCATTCTATCATAGTATAATTATAAATGGTAAAAAACTTTTAAAAACTTCCTTTTTATTCAAAAAAGAAGCAGTTCAAAATCCCTGCTTCTTCGTCTCTGTTGTATGATTTGATTAAAACATATTGATAAATGCAACAATAATTCCAGAATTGGCAAAGTCAATGAATAAGCTTCCTACTAAAGGAATAATAAAGAATGCCGCTGGAGCTGGTCCATATTTACCGGAGATGGCCTGCATATTTGCAATGGCATTGGGTGTAGCCCCCATACCAAAGCCACAGTGTCCTCCCGCTAACACAGCTGCATCATAGTTTCTTCCCATAACATTAAATGTTACGAAGTAAGCAAATACCCCCATCAGTAAAGCTTGTGCCAACAACATACCTAGCATAGGAACAGCTAAATCGGCTAACTCCCATAGCCTTAATCCTATTAATGCCATAGATAGGAAGATTGATAAAGAAATATTTCCAAGTATATCTATTTCTGTGCTAGTTACTTTAAAAGCTCCCGTAAGGTCTGCTATATTCCTCATGATAGCCGCTGCAAACATAGCACCAATATAGGATGGGAAGGTCATTCCAGTTCTTTGTATAAGCATTGAAATAAGAGTACCTGCCCCCATAGCTATAATAATTTGAAAGGCAGCTGATGAAAAGTTTTTAGGTTCTAGCATCTCTCCACTGGTAGCCATCTCTTCAGCAGGTGTATCAATAGCCTCCATGTTTGCTGTTTCCTGTGAAAGATTGTTTTTTTCTATTAATCGTTTGGCAATAGGTCCTCCTAGCATACTACCACAAATCAACCCAAAGGTTGCAGAGGCCATAGCCACAGTAGATGCTCCAACAGCACCCTTATCCTCAAATAACTCAGCAAATGCTGCAGAAGTTCCATGTCCACCTGTCATTGGTACAGATCCTGTGGACAGCCCTATCAAAACGTCTAAATTGAAAACCCTTGCTAGTGCAACAGCAATTACATTTTGTAAAGATACTAAAGTAATAGCTAAGACTAAAAATACTAATACCTGCATACCGCCCTTTTTAAGTAATTGAATACTAGCAGTAAAGCCTACAGTTGTAAAGAAAGCCGTCATTAATACATTTTGTAGTGTTACATCAAGCTGAAACTGTAGAATATCCATTTGTCTTAGTAATAAAGCTAAAATTGCAAATAAAAGTCCTCCTATAACTGGTGCCGGAATACAAAATTTTTCTAGGACCTTCACCCTGTTTCGGATACCTTGTCCTAAAAGCAAAACCACCACCGCCAAGGCAATTGATTGAATCATATCTAATTGCAATACCATCTTCATACCCCCTATAATTTAAAAATTAAAACGTTTTCATTATTATAAAGGGCATGCTACAAAATACAACAAAATGTAACATAAAACAACAAATGTTTTTAAACATTCATTCTTTTAATTGTCATGCAAGTAACACTTCAATATTTTAAAAATTCAGTTTTAATAGTATTCCCTCCACAAATTTTTTAACATTAATCTTACCCCTTTCTGATTTGGGGTTCTTTATGTGTTGAATCTGCTGTTTTACTTGTTTAAAGTCAAACAAAACTCCACTGTATTCAGCAAATTGACTATTATAGTGATCATCTTTTCCTAGGGCGGCGATATTTTCTAAGGCTTTAAAAGTAACCCTTCTAATTCTTTGTTCAATGGTTCTTGCATGAACATGGGTATTATAGTGAAGTTTTTCCTTCTCAGCCATTTGATGATAAATATCCTGCAGTTGATAGTTGACTGTATTCTTTTTTCTCTTTAAGAAAATAATTTCTTCAATTAATTTACTCAAATCCTTATACCCAGACTCTCCTATAATCCCGATATCTGTGCATATATCTTGAACTTCTTGCCTCCAGTCATCACTACTACTGCTTCGATGTACCTCTTCCATATCAAATACAGTATCTCGAATTAATGACACAGACCTCTCTAGTTTGATATTATTACATACACCCTTTATAACATTTATAGCCTCAATTTTATTGATGGGCTTATTAATAAAAAATATAATTCCGTTCTCATAGGCTTCCCCAATCATATCTTCATTGTCCACTTGAGAAATCATAATGAACTTTCCTTTGTACCCTTGAGATTTGCTAGATCGTATAATTTCAATACCATCCTTTTCAGGAAGAAGAAAATCAATTAAAACAATATCAGGTTCATAAAATAGAATCTCCTCTACAGCATTCCCACCATCTTCTAGTTCCTCTACTACCCTGCCTAGATTATTTTTTATAATTAAATGCCCCAGCATTTTTCGTATATTTATATCGTCATCAATAATTAAAAAAGTATTTTTCATAAGCATCACCTAGCCATTATTTTTTGGTATTACAACTTCAAAAGTTGTCCCATTTTCTCTTTGGGAGCTTACATGCACTTCTCCCTTCAACTCATCCACCATGCTTTTCACATGGGATAACCCTATGCCGGTAGAAGGCTCTCCTGATCTTTCATCGTACTTAGTTGTAAAGCCTGGATTAAAAATATACGGTAGGATTTCCTCGTCTATCCCCTCTCCATGATCTACAACTGTGAATCGTATTGATTCATCGTCACTTTTTTGAGAGACTTCAATACTACCACTTCCTTCACAGGCATCTATAGCATTGATGATTAAGTTATTTAAAATAGTAAACAAATGATAGTATTTGTAAACCTGAAAGTCCTCCTCATAATCAAGAGTAAAATTTATATCTAACTTATTCTCTCTTAAATACCTAGATGTATTTTCCCCTATAATAGTAAACATATTGGAAAGCATCATGACTCCATTTTCCTCAAAACTCTCTAAAAAGTTCTCGAAACCATTCAATACCTTATAATAATCCTTTTTTATCTCATGTATTTCTAAAGCGATATTTAAGGTCTTTTGTTTTAGGAGCTCATCCTCTTTGTATTCCTGATAAAGGGTGTAGCTTTTTTTCATAACATTTTCAATGTCACGGGTGGATTTTTTTAGATAAAATAGCTCCGCTTGAATATTAGACACCAATAAATTCAATTGAGCATATTTTTTTTGATGTTCACGGGACACCAGCATAAATTCCTGTCTCTTATAAAAAAGATAAATCAAGTAAGCAAAGACACTGCGGACAATGCCTACTAAGATAATCATACCAACAACAGGTGGCAGCATTTCTTTTTGTCTGATAATAGTTTCAATAATATTGCTTATTATATCACTAAAGGCTAAAAACAGCATAACTTTTATATACTGATTCTCTCTTTTTTGTAGATCGAAAAGGGAAATGAATATGCCATAAATCATATAGTAAATAATAGAAGGGCCATGTAAAAAGAAAACCTCCTGTAGAGACATAGCATGAAAAGCCAGTGCCAGTAGACTTCTCTGCAGAAATACAGCGATACCAGAAAAAACACAAGTATAAAAAGGACTAACTTCCTTATCTATAAGCATAATTAAATTCAGTGTAATAATAGCTGCCGAGAATCGCAGGGTACTATCAAAGGGATAAAAATAAATTTCACCAAATACTGCTACAGCAATGGCAAAAATCATGTATTTTTTCAAAAGTCCCTCCATCTCCCTTCTGTTTCAATCTACAAATCTAATTTTAATTAAACTAAGTTTCCTTGGGGGAGTTTTTTCCTTTATTTATTGCTGTTCTACTAAATGGTAAAGTGCTCGCACACCCACACCAGTGGCACCCCTTGGTAAGTAACCTCTTGTTTTTTCATTTGCAGAAGTACCCGCTATATCCATATGTATCCAAGGTTTATCCTCTACAAACTCTCCAAGGAAAAGACCAGCTGTAATTGTACCTGCATACCTACCTCCAACATTTTTCAAATCTGCAATCTCACTCTTAATCAGCTCTTTATATTCTGGAAAAGCCGGTAGCTGCCAAACTCTTTCACCAGCCTTTGCTGAAGCTTTTTTAAGTTCCTCCAACCAATCATCATTGTTAGTGATTAATGCTGT
Organism: Clostridiaceae bacterium; assembly: GCA_020832135.1. Taxonomy (GTDB): domain Bacteria; phylum Bacillota; class Clostridia; order Peptostreptococcales; family Natronincolaceae; genus JAFIFG01. The sequence continues at coordinate 11,176 of JAFIFG010000020.1, read as the reverse complement.
AGTAGTGGTACCTAATGCAACAAGGCATGCCCCCGTTAAGGTAGCGACATCTACTAATTTAGTAGCCCCCAGCTTTATAGCATAACTAATGCAGTCAATCAATACCAACCTTCCCTCTGCATCCGTATTTAAAATCTCTACGGTTTTACCCTTCATGGACTTCAATATATCACCAGGTTTATAGGCTTTGCCGGAAGGCATATTTTCACAAGCACCAACTACAGCAATGACATTGGTCTTAGGTTTTAATGCACCAATGGCCTCCATAGCTCCTAATACGGTTGCTGCTCCACCCATATCCCCCTTCATAAGATCCATTCCTGCCCCAGGCTTTAAGGATATCCCCCCAGAATCAAAGGTTAATCCTTTACCAACCAGTCCTATTACTTCTTCCTGCTGATCATCACCTCTGTACTTCATCACAATCAATTTAGGAGGAATATCACTTCCCTTTGCAACACTTAGGAAACAATCCATCCCTAATTTTTCCATATCTTCTTTTTCTAGTATATTTATTTCCATTCCATGTTCCTCTGCTATCCTACGGGCTCTTATTTCCATTTCATAAGGAGTCAACACATTACTAGGCTCATTTACCATATCTCTAGCAGTAATGGTGGCTTTAGCCAGAGATTTTCCTACTGCGATACCTTCAACAATAGCCTCTCTAGCTCCTTGACCCTCATGCCATATGAAAATTTCCTGCATCTCTCTTGTTACCTGTTGATTCTCAGTCTTATAACGATCAAATTTATAAAGACCTAGCATAGCACCTTCACTTATACATTGACCTTGGTTTTTTACAGAAATATTTTTTGTACCTATCACTGCTACAGCTACCCTCTCACAATGTTGCTTTAGAGCCTCCCTTAAGCCTTCACCCGCCACTCTTCGTAGGGTGTCCTCTTGGAATTCTTCTTCCTTACCTAGGCCCAATAAAAAAATCTTATTTGCTGAAAGATTCCCATAACTTCGTATAGTTAAAAGCTCCCCTTCTTTTCCCTTGAATTCTTGACTTCTAATAATTTCTTTTATGGTTCCCTTCATTACTTCATCTAACATTTCTAAAATTGATGGTAGGCTTTTCACACCTTGATGAATTCCTATGATTAATCCATCTGCAACGATATTTTGCAAATTCTCTTGTATTACGTTAATTTTCATACTACCACACATCCTTTTCCCATAATTTTAAAATAGACATTGTTCTTATTTTACCACATCAAAAGGAATATTACACCAAAAGCCAAACATAAAGGGACAGGGCTGTAGCCTCCTAATTTAAGAAAGTAACAAGCCCGTCCCTTTAATTCTTCTATATAGTAGCTTTTGTAGTTTTGCCATAAACCGCAGGTTTACGGTTCATGAAAAATCCAATCATTACCGTCATGGGAAAACCTAATAAGAATAATATTTTTCTATGGAGAGGCATATAAATCCAGAATCCTTCCCACAGTGCCTCAGCACTCTCTCTTAGCTCTTCTTGAGGTAATTGTACTTTAAATCCTTCTTCTGTTCTTCTTAAAAGAGCGTTTTCCTCTTGCTCTATAGCAATCGATTCCTTACCTTCATAGTCAATCCAAAAGTGACTTAAAGAAAAACTTTGTTGGTAGGGGATACCCTTTGCTTCAAATAGGGATGCCAGTAAAATAAATCGGCTTTTACAATCTCCCCCATCCTTTGCTATTACTTCTTGAGGTGTAGGAAAATAAAAGGGTACACCATAGGTTTGCCAATTGTATTCATAGGGAACAGTATCTAGAACAAAGTCTTCTATTTCTCTTGGGTCTTCTGGCACTTCATCTATGAGTGCTACTGCTGCTACATCTACTGGAGGATTGAAAGTACGATATATACTAACGACTAAACGATAAGGATTAGGATATAAAACGAAAAGAGTCCATAAACAAAAGAAGATCAACATCATAGCCACAACCTTTTTTCTCATGTAAATCCTCCTTCCAAAAAACACAAAAAGCATTCCTACCTTATTCTAGGGAGGAATGCCTATTTTGTCAATGGATTGAATTTACTGGATTTCTAGTTATTTCAATAATCCTTTAATAATTTCCTGTTGAGAATACCGACAAAGTTCCTATGTTAAGTAAGTCCTTTTATGCTACTTTCATATGTAATAAGATTTGAGAGAAATCTATATATACAAAAAGACTCGATTTAAATCTTCGAGTCTTTTTGTATGCTTAAAGACCTTCTATAATATTGTAGATGAGCTTACTTAATTCTCCTCTAGTAATATATTCTTGGGGTCGTAAGAGTTCATTTTCCTCTAATAATATAGGTACTCCATATCCTTGAAACAACATTTCTATAGCATCTTCTCTTTTTATAAATTCATCAGGATGAAGGTTCCCTTCTTCATCTGGAGAGAGAATACCTTGATGATAAGCAGTTGCTACATAATCCACCGCCCAAGAGGACACCTCTTGCCAATCTGCTACAACAACTTCATCATCTATGATCTCTAGTTCTAGAACCTCCACTAAGATCTTTGCGACTTGTTCCTTTGTAATGTAACCATCAGGATTAAACTCGTCTCCACCTACACCATTGATAATTTCCATAGCATATAATTCCTCCACATATTCCCGCTTTGGATGGTCAATCAGGTCTACAAAAATAGCCTTATGATCATCGTTTAAATCTCCAAAGTGATGAAGTTCCGGTGTAGGTATGTGTAGACTCCCCTTCGGCAATCCACTGTTGGGAAGGTATGATGCATCTATAGAGGTTACAGGTTGATTATATCTATCCCTAATTAACTGAAATAATTCTTCTTGGTAAGCTCTATTTCCGGATACATTGGGGTTGTTTCTTGCTACCCATCCATTATATCCCCAAAGAGCGAAATACCAATGTTCCAGCACATTTGGATCTCTATCCCCTACAGTAGGATAAATACTAGTAGCATTCCACCTCCCTAATAATATATCTGCTCCAGCCTCAATGTTATAACGTATATCATGTCTTAATCTTTCTTGATCTAAATGTCTATGCACTCTGTTAATCTGCATAATTCCAGTGTTTCCCCCAGATACTAAGGGATTGCCATTGCTATCAAATTGCCTATAATTACTTTCCTTCCAAGCTATTGCCTTTAGAATCACAGAGGGAATCTCCTTCTCCTTTGCCACCTCTTCAATGATTGCTTCAATCTCTTCATGAGTTGATGCCGCTGCAAAGGTTTGACCCAGGTGCATACTTACAAGTAAAGTTAAAACCAATATAAAAGCAAAAGCTTTTTTCCTTTGTATCATGATACTGCCTCCCAACTGTTTTTGATGCTATGAATTCTTCTCTAACTTTTACTTCGTCATTAGATGAAAATTTCCTTCCTCAATTTAGTGAAAAATTCTAAAGTATGCCCTATGCCTTAATTTTATAGGGTGGCTAATGGATCCCTCTCACCACTATCACAAGCAATCTTCCTCAGTTGGTCCACTTGATTCTCCCTACCTAATACAATCATAGTGTCGCCTATCTCTAGCATTTCATCAAAGCTAGGGTTTAGCATAATATTTTTCTCTCCATATTTTTTAATAGCCAATATAATAAGACCAGTTCTTTCAGGAAGCTTAGCTTCTTTTAAGGATTTGCCTGCTATGGAGGATTTGCTACAAATAACTACATCCTCTAGATCCAGTACAACATCCCCTGCATGGGTAATAATATCCAAGAAGGAAATAACCGAGGGACGAATTAATAAAGCTGCCATTCTTCTTCCTCCAATCTCATTGGGAGATATGGTATTATTGGCCCCTGCCTTTCTTAATTTTCCTCGAGAGTTCTTTTCTATGGCTCTAGATACGATATAGAGATTTTCGTTCATTTCTCGTGCTGTTAATACTGTAAAAACGTTGGCAGCATCACTGGGCAAACTGGTGATAAAACCCTTTGCATGCTTTATTCTAGATTTCTCTAAAATATCTTCATGGGTGGCATCCCCATGTATAATCAAGATCCCTTCCTTGACTAATTCAGCAACCTCTTCTTCATTTTTTTCAATGACAACAAAGGGCACCTTGCTTTTTTGAAATTGTTCAATAACACTCTGGCCAGTTTCCCCTGCACCACATAATATGTAATGATTTTCAAGCTGTGCTATTCTAGTATCCATTCTTTTTCTCCTCCATACTTCTTTAAAGGTTCCCTCTAAAAACAAAGCAACCCCACTGGTAAAAGCATAACCTGCTGTACCTAATCCTAAGAAGATAATAATGATAGAAAATAACTTTGCTTGTGCTGTCATTTCTCCAACTTCTGTATAACCAACAGTAGATATGGTTATTACCGTCATGTATAGGGCATCAATTATATGCACCTGCAACAGATACATATAACCTACTGTTCCTACAACAATTAAAGAAAGCAGCAAAATGAAAATAAGAGTGAGTTTTCTCCTATCCTTTGTATCTAAACCCACTTTAATCTTCTCTTTCTTCTATCAATCTTTGAGCCATTTCCTGTGCAATTGCTACACATCCCTTAAATTCTTCTTCCTTCGGAGAGGATTTTGCTTCTATAGATTCACCAACCTGCTGCCACTTCATTCTTTCAGCAAATTTATCTAAATTAGATACACCACCGCCACTCCATGACGCAGTCCCAAAAATGCCGAGGTATCTGTTTTTAAGCTGAGAGTTTTCAATTTTATGAATCACAGTTTCCATAGCAGGGAATAACCCAGTATTATAGGCACAGCTTCCTAAAATAACTCCTTTAAATCTCCATATATCACTTATAATATAAGAAACATGGGTTTTTGAAGCATCATAAATACGAATATTTTTAATGCCCTTTTCAGCTAATTTCCTAGCGATAAAGTCCGCCATCTTTTGGGTATTACCGTACATCGATCCATATACAATAACAACCCCTTCTTCTGTTTCAGATTTAGACCAACGATCATAATAGTCAATGATACATGAGGGGTTACTTCTCCATACTGGTCCATGGGTAGGTGCAATAACATTAATATCAATGTCGGCAGTAGTTAGTTTCTTTAAAGCTTTTTGAACCATAGCTCCATATTTTCCTACGATATTAGAGTAGTACCTTCTAATCTCATCGGTGTAGAACTCTAAATTTACCTCATCATCAAAAACACCACCATCCAATGTGCCGAATCCACCAAAGGCATCAGCAGAAAACAATACTTTTTCTGTCATTTCATAGGTCATCATGGTTTCAGGCCAATGCACCATAGGTGTTAAATAAAATTTAAGTTGGTGTTTCCCTAGATCTAAAACATCCTCATCCTCAATGATATAATAGTTCTTCATCTTTCCATAAAAACTTTCCAAGAATTCAAACGTCTTTTTATTCCCTACTATAGTTACATCAGGATATTTTTCCTTTACCGCCTTTATAGCACCGGAATGGTCCGGCTCCATATGATTGATAATTAAGTAGTCCACCGGGCGATTCCCAATGATACTTTCTATCTTTTCCACAAAGGCATCCATTTTCGTACTTTTTACAGTATCGATAACAGCAATCTTTTCATCCTTAATAAGATAAGCATTGTAGGAAACCCCCTTATCTAAGGGCCACAAATTTTCAAACAAATGTGTTTCCCTATCGTTTACACCTACAAAATGAATATCCTCACTTATTGCCACTGTATTAATCATCTTAAAACCTCCTAGCAGTATTTTCAAATATATACTTTCGTTAATTTACCTTTGTTCTAGTTTAACAATTTTGGGTACCTATAGCAACTTCAATTGTTGAAAATTTCTATAAACCCATCACCTTAATTCTCCATCAGCATAAACTAAGTCCTACAGAATGCCCTCAATTACCTGGAACTATACTTCGTATTAACATTCCAGCAGGAGCGGTGATAAATTTATTGAACCTAATAGAAAGCACTTCTCCTAGTAGTATATGCCTGATTGTAAGATTACCTATTTTAGGCTCAGATGAGAAAAATATTTTTTCTACTTGTAACAACTGCTGTTAAAGAAGCCGGCGGAAGAATAGAATTTGTAAATCATTGAAAGCACCCTTCCCAAAACCTAGTATTTTATTCCTTCAGCAAGATTATTCTATGCTCTTCCGTTTTTTATTTTGAAAATACTGAAAATACAAAATGTTTAGATATTATATACAAATATTCCTTATTTTTCCTTAATGAAAATTTTTATTCCTATAGAATACCTACAAAGGAATAGATTCCTGGTAAATCGAAGTTGATAAATACAAAAGATTGATAAAATTTAAATATACTTTTTATCAATCTTTTATTATTCTTATGAAATGCTATAAATAAAGGAGGAAGAAGATGAAAACACAAAATGTTCATTATCCATGGTTTAAGAGAGAGGACATCGACGGCTTTTTCGCATTATTTCAAAACAATTTAGCAAACTTTGTTTTAATTGCAGTAGCCTTAATTGGCATGGGTTACCCTACTAGCATTGTTTATGGAAGAATTATTCCTGGCGCTGCTATATCTGTTTTGTTCGGTAATATTTATTATGCCTACATGGCTAAGAGATTAGCAGAAAAAGAAGGACGTAGCGATGTTACTGCCCTTTCCTATGGTATAAGTACACCGGTGATGTTTGTTTACCTATTTGGTGTAATGGCTCCTACCCTAAGCATGACCGGTGATCCAGAGATGGCTTGGCGTATAGGTATGGCAGCCTGTTTCTTTGGAGGTTTGGTAGAGGTATTAGGAAGTTTAATTGGTAACTGGGTAAGGAAAACGTTGCCAAGGGCCTCGATGCTTGGGGCTTTAGCTGGAGTAGCCTTTACCTTTATTGGTGGAGAACTTTTCTTTAATACCTATGAAATGCCCCTAATTGGACTTACGGTTCTTGCCATAATTATGGCAGGATTAATTGCAAAAAAAGTAATGCCCTTTAGGTTGCCAGCTTCTCTTTTCGCAATTATCATCGGTACCGTTTTGGCCTATGTATTGCGTGAAGCTGAGTTAAGTCAGATTGCGGATGGCATGAGTACTGTTGGATTTTATCCATTCCTACCTACCCTTGGATTTGTACAAGGCTTTGGTTATTTATTTGGTCCCATGGTAGGTTTAATTGCAATTTTATTACCTATATCTATTTATAACTTTATCGAAACCATGAATAACGTTGAAGCTATGGCCTCTGCTGGAGATGATTACAACGCCAGTGAGTGTATGTTGGTGGATGGCTGTGGGATTATGTTAGGTAGTCTTTTCGGCGGTGTTTTCCCTACAACGGTATATATTGCCTCCGTAGGCTCTAAATGGATGAATGCAGGAAGAGGTTATTCCGTACTTAATGGTGGTGTCTTTATATTGGCATCTTTATTTGGAATCGTAGCGGCGCTTTCCCGCATTATTCCAGTGCCTGTTATTGCACCTATTCTAGTCTTCGTAGGTATTTCTATGGTGGCACAGGCATTTGCCTCTGTGCCTCATAGGCATTATCCTGCCGTTGTAATAGCGATGTTCCCTTACTTAGCTAACTATATCATGACTAGATTTAATAATGCTGCTGGAGAAGTGGTAGAGGGCATTTCCTCCGGTATTGTTCCGTTAGGTCAGGGGGCTATGTTTACAGGACTCATCTGGGGAGCCCTTACCGTATACATGATTGATAATGACTATACAAAAGCATCTTATACTGCATTAGTTGCGGCTGCCCTCTCAGCAACTGGCTTTATGCATGCACCTAAGCTGGCAGTACTCCATGATTACAAATTTGCCCTAGGCTATGTGATTATGGCAGGGATCTTTATCCTATTTAAACATACTTTAAAAGATCAAGAGCCAAGCTCAACCCTTAGTAATGGAGAAGACATAGGTTTATCGGCGGATTAATTTAAAAGAGCAGCTAATCAAAAGAAAAATTTGATTGGCTGCCCTTTACATTATGAGCTTAACCTATTGGAACAGTTTATCTTTATGCTTTTCCAACACCTTAATCAAAGGATAGCCTAAACCGTAGCAGACAATAACCTGTCCAATACCTACCCAACCCATAATAGGCAATAATGGCATTGCATCAGGTGTTCCCAAGAAGATATAGTAAAGCATTGCCCCTATGATTATTGCATTTACCACTATAGGTGGTATAGGCACCAATACTTTTTTAGGCATCTTGTAGGAAAGATATGCGGCAATCAAAGTTGCACTACTACCGAATACAATATCCATCATGCCATAGGGCCCTATAATATTAGAAATGATTACTCCTAATGTTAGTCCCGGAATAGCAGCAAAAGTAAAGTAAGGCAATACCGTCAATGCCTCTGCTACCCTAACTTGTACCATGCCGTAGCTGATGGGTTTAAACACCTCCACCAACACAACATAAAGAGCCGCAATCATAGCAGCTTGTGTTATAAAACTTGTCTTTTTCAATTTTTGTACCTCCCTAGTTTTGTTTATAGTCAGGATGGTTTCGAACTGACTATCACAATTTCATAGTATATCATAGTTGTTATAAGCATTGCAATTACTAAATTTTAGTTTGTTGCTTAATCATATTTTTCATACTTTTTCAAAATTAGATTAGCAAAAAATTAGCAGTTTTTTTATTCAAAAAAGGAACAAAAAAAGCAAGGGAGGTGGTTTTCCTCTCTTGCATCTACTATCTTTTGTAGCAACTTATTTATGTAATATAAACTAATGTAGCTATAACAAAACTAGCACTTAAAAAAAATATTAGCCTCTTCTTTAGAGAAAATTTAACTCCTGTTATTGGTGTAAATAGAAATTCTAATAGGCCCCAAATAAATAGAAAGATTATGATACCATATTTACCCATAAAAATCCCTCCTATTACTCTTTATAATATATAATATTATCCTCCTCTGACTTCCTATACTATTATTTATTGTTGATAATTTTCTCTTATGTTTTTACCTGTTACAATTATTACATCTATGTCGGCTAAATAAGATAATATGACTATAAAAGTGCCTCATTAATTTATTGTAGAGTATATTACTTTTCAGATTTTTAATAACTAAAAAATAGAGTATATTCTCAAATACCTTGTATTTTACCTATAACAATAATAAATATAATTGGACTTGAAAGTAATAATAGTAATACAGCCCATACTCCTAATGTAGTTAATATGTTTCGTTTTGCTTTTTTACGTTCTGCTTCACTTTGTGCATTTATATATGCATAAAAATCCTTGAGTAATAGCATTTTAAACATTCCCTTATTCCCCCCCTAAAGTCTCAATTGAATTTAAAGAATACTTTATTTTTTTACTGTGTTGTTACAAGTTTATATATAATAAACATTAGCACAAAAATCCCACCAAAAAATACAACCATACACTGAATAAATATAGCATTCATCCATCTTCTGTCCACGTCCACTTTATTCTGTGACCCTTTACCCATATATATTAATACAATAACGATTATTATTAACCCAAATAAATCCATAAAAGCCTCCATTATTGAAGTTATATAATGTTTTCCCATTGGCCTCATCACTGAACTGCACTGGCATACCACGCTTTCTTTCGAAATAATAACATTCATTTAGTTAAAATATCTCCACGTTGATGAATCGTCTTTTACATCTGTGACGACTAAAAATAAAAATATGGCATATATAGTTTAGTCTTTACTGTATCTGATTGTATCGTATTTATTTTCATTGTTTTTCCACCTATAATTTGAACCAATGATTGAAGCAATAAGAATGGCAATAAAAAGAATAATTAATCTATATAAGTCATCTGCTTTAAATGCATATGAAGCTTCTACAATAAATGTGCTAATCAAGTATCTAACTAATATCGCTCCAACTACTATCATTACTGTATTTCTTATGCTTAGTGTTAGGATATACTTCAACTTTCCTTTTTGTTTTTCTTCTTCCCACATTTTTATAAACTTTTCTTCATTATTCTTCACAGATTATTCCCCCTTGTACCTTTTACTTTAATTCATATGATTTATTACGTTATATGCAATAACTACATTTAATACAAGAAAAAATATGGTATAACTTAAAATCGTTTTATTTTCTTTTTTAGTCCTAGTTTCCTTATACCTAGTACCTATTAAAACCATAATAATCGCACAGATAGAACATAATAAGAATCTTGTAATTTCTAAAATTAATTGAATTTCTTTAACAGTTATTATAAAAGATAAAGCTATTATTGCAGCGACAATAAAGAATATAGGTCCTTTATTAAGAATATCGTCTTGGATTTGCTTTAAAACATTTTCTTCATTACTCTCCAATTAAATCGCCCCTTGTTTTTCTTCTTCACACAATACTTCTGTGACCGCAAAAAGGTGATGTGCCACTACCTCTACTATGTTTAGAGTATTACTTTATTTTCTTAATAGCTCTTTCAATTATCGTACATATATAAAGAAAACTAATTAGAACTACAGTTACCCTCCTAGCATCACCGACCGGATCAAGACTTGAAGGATTAATAATAAACCATAAATGTAAATAATACGAAACTATCGATGCTACTATAAATCGAATCCAAGTTACTTTGTCTGTCAACATTTCATAAAAAGTGGGTTTTAATGCTTTTATAAATTTTTCAACCTTATTGATAACAATCTCGCCCCCTTGAAAATCATGGAAACTAATTTATGATATACTTTTATATTCTAAAATCTTTATAAATGTCCTTCACAGTAATTTTACAAGGCATCATAAGTCCTTCTAGTAAATTAAGTGACTATTTCATATAATTTATATGTCAAGATAAAAAGACATTGAAAGCTACCTTTCTTTTTTCTCTAAATTTTCTAGCCTTCTATTTATTTGTTGCAACACAAGTAAAGCAGGACTTAAAACTCCTAAGAACCCGAATAAAAATGCGAACACTTCTCCTCCTAAGGCAGCTCCTAAATTCATGCCTATAAAGCCTGCTATTAGTGATGCAATAATTAAAGACATATCTTCCCCCCTAAATTAGCTTATATTACACCTGTTTTATCCATTACAGGTATTTACTAATCTAACTTTTTATTGATTTCATCTAAAGTTTTCTCTATTTTATCAATCTTTTCTTCCCTCTTTTTAATCCATTTAGGTAACTTAACTACCAATTTGAATATTAAATAAACAACCCCAACCAATACTGCAATATTTAAAAGTGAAAAAATAAATGTCCAACTAAACTCTACAATACCAAGTTCCATAATAAAACTCCTCTCCCAT
>JAFIFG010000069.1 GCA_020832135.1 Clostridiaceae bacterium | reverse complement strand
GCTTTAAAAAGAGCATCTACGACGCTTTTGCTGGATGAAACAACTAAGCAGGCAACCCTAGGTTTCCTTCGACGACAGCAAAGCTGTCTGAGCACCTTCCTGAAAACGGGCAGGGGATTTCATCCCCTACAACCCCTTTTTTATTTAATAGAAAAGTAGAACTTTCCTATTAAATAAAAAGAGTGTAGGTTTTACCCTACACTCTTTGTTATCTAAATTATTTTTTCCTTTTCATCCTTTTTCATACCTTTTTCCCTTAATATCCCTGCCATCACTGCAGTCAAAGGAATACATAGAATAAGCCCGATACTTCCCGCAAGAGCTCTTATAATCTCTGTAGCAATTAAATCTAAATTAATGATTCTTAACAATGGATCGTCGTATGCTGTGAATAATAATAATAACGGTATGGTGCTTCCTGTGTAGGCTAATATAAGTGTATTAGCCATTGTTCCCATAATATCTTTTCCAACATTTAAACCTGATTTAATTAATGACTTTGTAGAGATACTTGGATTTGCAGTTGTAATTTCCTCCATACTGGAGGCAATAGACATACCTACATCCATGACGGCCCCTAATGCCCCCATAATAATACCTGCGAACAATAATCCTCTGAAATCAAAGTTTACCCCTTGAGGAATATACATTAACATCATAGCCTCATTACTAGACATTCCCGTAAGACTCACTTTTGACCCAACAATATAAGCAATCAATCCAGAGACAAACACACCACCTAGTACACCTATAATAGCAGCATAACTTTTGGTGTTGATTCCTCCTACTGTTAAAATTGTAATTAGTGTTACCGCAAAGGATACTCCTATCGTTAGAAGAATGGGATTATATCCTGCTAACAATCCTGGTAGTAACACCTTTAACACCATAAAAATTGTTAATATTAAAGTCAATATAGTTTTTAAACCTTTAAACCCACCTAATAAAATTAACAGAATAACAAATATAGCAAATATAATATAGATATAGGTATCTCTTGCATATTCTGAAATATAAACCTCTACAGAACCCTCGCCCATATCCTCTACCGTCACCAATACTTTATCTCCTGGTTCTACAATAATATCATAAGCCAAGCTCCCTGTTAGACTATGGATAATTTCAAACTGCTGGCCTTTGTAGTCTCCTGTAAGAATCTCTACCGTCACCATCATATCTTCTATAAAAAAATCATTTTGTATCTCCTCATCCTCTACATCTGTTATCTCTAATACCTTAGCCCTTTCAATGATAGGGTCAGTATATTCAGCATCTATCCCTTCTGCAAAACCACTATAACTTCCCAGTCCTATAATCACCATGATTAAAAACAACGGCAAGATAATTTTCCTCATAATAAACCTCCTTATCTTTTGTAATTCTTTATGAGAATTTATCTCTTTATAGTATAGCATATATGACATCTCTACTCTAGTTTATATATCTATAATTTTTCTATCCAACCTCAATTATAATACATTATGAAAGAAGTAATAAAGCATAATCGATACTATTGTAGCTGCTATAACTACACCAGTATTCCTCCAATCCATGTTCCAAGAAGTTGTGTCATTTGCTACAGTAGATTGTAGCTTTTCATGACTTTTCTTTAACCATGGTATGAACAATAGTGCTACTAGTATAATAATTATACTATATATATGAGCAATAGATAAATTTCCTGTAACCATAGGATTACTTCTAAAAAATTCTACAATGAAACGGTTAATAGAAAATCCAATAATGTACATCATAAATATTTGTCCATCATACTTAATATGCTTTCTCTTCTGCCACAGTACTAAAAACAAAATATAATTCAATACTGCTTCATAAAGCTGTGCTGGATGTAATAGGTTTCCAGCCACCTCTACACCCCAAAAGTAACTTTTATTCATAGGAACACCAAATACATCACAACCTATTCTACCTATAGCCTGTCCTAAAATAATGGCTGGTGCAAAGGCATCAGCCGTTCTCCATATGGGAATATCCTTCTTCTTCATATACCAAAGAGCAAATATTGTTCCTGCTATTAGGGAACCCTGTATAGATAATCCGCCTTCATGAATCTTAAGAATATCAATAGGATTCTGTAGATAATAAGAAGGATTAAATGCCAGTATATAATTAATTCTTGCCCCTATCACTCCCACAACAACCGTATATATAGCTAAGTCCATAAGCTTATCCTTGTTAAGTCCTTTTCGCTTAGCTTCCTGTAGCATAATATAAAAACCAGCTAAAATACCCAGTGCTATCATTGCACCAAATAAATGTACAGGGAAATCACCAATGTTGAATAATATTTTCATATGTCATCTTCCTCTCTCCTTAAAATAAATCACGGGTATTATTAATGCAACTTTTATGCCAAAAGTGAAACTCCAGTAAAGAAGTACTGGAGTTTCAATCATTCATAGTTTTATTTACGTCTTCTTCCTAACCACCAACTCACAGCAGGAGTCTCCCTCACTTAATAGTTGGTTGAAATCTAATTCTAAACCATCAAATACTCCTACCATACCATGGTCCCCGTATCTAGCAAGCTTGCATAGGTGAGCTATCTCTTCATCAGAGCAACCTAGCTTTTTCCATGCTTCTACTAGAGCACAATAGCTAAATTGAATAACACTTTCCTCTTCTTCTGCTTTAATAGTATTCATTTCAAAAGCTTCTCTTGCATGACCTGTACTTAAAGCCTCTACAAATTCCTTAGCATTATCAGCTTTTCCTATAGCCAAGCCCTTCATTTTTCCAAATTCTAAAATGGCTTTTTCTGCAATTTTATCGGTATCTGCATTTTCTTCCTTTGCATATTTTAGTAATAGATAAAACCATTTTGCTCTATCTTCAATAGATGCTCTAAATGCCTCTGTTAGTTGTTGCTGCGTATATGTTTTTTCACTCATTCTATTCATCCTCCTATATTCTATTCTCCTAAGTATGCTTTTCTTACACCATCACTTTCCAATAGGTTGATAGCATCATCCTGCAAAACAATTTTTCCTGTTTCCATAACATATCCTCTATTCGCTACCATTAAGGCCATTCGTGCATTTTGCTCGATCAATAAAATAGTGATGCCTTGTTGATTGATTTCCTTTATTAATTCAAAAATAGTTTCCACCAGCATGGGGGCCAGACCAAGGGATGGTTCATCTAGAAGTAATAGCTTAGGCTTACTCATCAAGGCCCTACCTATTGCCAGCATTTGTTGCTCTCCCCCACTTAATGTACCAGCAACTTGGTTTTTTCTTTCATGAAGTCTAGGAAATAATTCATATATCCTTTGAAAGGATTCTTTTATCTCCTTATTATCTTTTCTAATAAAAGCCCCCAATTCTAAATTCTCCCCCACCGTCATTTTAGGGAAAACCTGTCTTCCTTCCGGAGATAGGCTAATTCCTAATTTAACAATTTCTGGAGCATCTAAAGAAGTTATTTGTCTACCATTAAACTTCACAGAGCCTGTCTTGGGCTTAATAAGTCCTGATATAGTCTTTAAAAGAGTGGTTTTTCCTGCACCATTACTTCCTATTAGGGTAACAATCTCACCTTCTTTGATTTCAAGATCTATTTCCTTCAAAGCCTGTATATTGCCATAATAGGTAGAAATATTACACACCTGTAGCATCTTTTAAGCCCCCTTTCCTAAATAGGCTTCTATGACGTCTTGATTATTTTGAATATCTTTAGATAATCCCTCAGCTATTTTTACACCATGATCTAAAACATAGATTCGATCTGAAATCTTCATTACTAATTTCATATCATGCTCTATTAATAAAATTGTAGCACCTTTATCTTTTAATCCTCTAATATACTTCATTAAAGCTTCCGTTTCTTGAGGATTCATACCGGCAGCAGGTTCATCTAATAATAAAAGCTTAGGCTGTGCTGCTAATGCCCTTACAATTTCCAATCTTCTTTGTTGCCCATAGGCAAGGTTTTTAGCATATTCATTACATTTATCAGCAAGGTTGACGGTAGCTAGTAGCTCCTTTGCCTTATAAGCATTTCTTTTTTCTTCTTGGTAAAATTTTTTCGTTCTAAACAATGAATGAAATAGTCCATTGTGGCTACGGCTATGCATGCCTACCAGTACATTTTCTAAAACCGTCATATGAGGAAAAAGTCTAATGTTTTGAAAGGTTCTAGCTATACCTTCTTTAATGATTTTTTCAGGTGCAGTTCCGGTTATATTTTTCCCATTAAAAACAATACTTCCTTCTGTAGGTATATAAATACCAGTCAACATATTGAAAAAAGTAGTCTTTCCTGCTCCATTCGGACCAATTAAACTTATAATCTCTCCTTCTTCCATATGAAAAGATATATTATTAACCGCCTTAAGACCACCAAAGGCCATTGTTAGATTATTCACTTCCAACAGCTTCATGTTGGTTTTCCTCCTCTTTATCAAGCTTAAATCTTATGCCACCTAAAATTCCTTGGGGTCTTATGGGCATCATAACTATTAAGATGGCACCATACATAATCATTCTATAATCTTCTAAAAACCTTAACATTTCAGGTGCCCATGTTAAAATAACAGAGCCTATAATAGCTCCAGGCATACTACCCATTCCTCCTAGCACCACCATACTTAATACCTGAATAGATTCATTGAAGGTAAAGCTTTGAGGGTCTATATAAGTAACATAGTGGGCATAAAAACTGCCGGCCAATCCTGCAAAAAAAGCAGCTATAGTAAAGGATAATATTTTATATTTTAAAATATCCACCCCCATTGACTGAGCGGCTAGATCATCTTCCCTTATGGCAATAAAGGCTCTTCCTAGTCTAGAGTTAATAATTCTATATAAACTCATATAGGTTATAATGACTAGTGCTAAAATCAAATAATAATATTGTGTGTTGGAGGCAATTCTATAGCCTAACACTTCAGGTCGTGCAATTCCAGGAATACCCATTGGTCCTCTAGTTAAGCCCATCCAATTCAGAGCAACTATTCTAACAATTTCTGAAAACCCCAAAGTAACGATAGCTAAATAAGCTCCCTGTAGCTTCAAAGTAGGTATCCCTAGTAATAAGGCTACTAAGGCTGCCATCAATGCTGCAGCCGGTGCTGTTATTAGAAAACTCCATCCAAATCTCATACTTAAAATAGCAGAAGTATATGCCCCTATAGCATAGAAAGCTGCATGCCCTAAAGAAAGTTGCCCTGTATAACCTGTTATTAAATTAAGACTCATGGCCAGGATCATATAAGTTCCTGCCATAATCACCATTCTCATGGTGAAATTATTTAGAGAAAGCAAGGGTATGATCAACAGACCCGCTAATACTCCAACATAAATCATAGATCTTCTCTTAATAATTTTTTTCTTTTTATTGACATGCTCTACAGTAGTTTCCAAGATCTTCACCTACACTTTCTTTTGGACTTTTTGGCCCAAGAGTCCAGTGGGCTTAATAAGGAGCACAGCTATTAGTATAGCAAAGGCTATAGCATCCCTATATCCAGAATGTATGTATCCTGCTGCTAACGTCTCACTAACACCAATAATTAAGCCTCCTAGTATAGCCCCTGGAAGCACACCTATCCCACCTAGTACAGCTGCTGCAAAGGCCTTTAATCCTGCCATAAATCCCATCATTGGATCAACTGACTGATAATACATGCCCACCATCACACCTGCTACGGTGGCTAATGCGGCTCCTAAGAAAAAAGTAAAGGTTATAATCAGATTTACATTAATACCCATCAGTTTGGCAGCTTCCATATTTTGAGCTGTAGCCCTCATTGCCTTACCTATTTTCGTCTTCTTTACTAATAAGGTTAATCCCATCATTAGAATTAAAGAAGTAAGTAAAATAATCATTTGTAGATAGGATATTCTAAAGCTATTAAATTGTATATGTCCTAAATTTAAAGCCAAAGGAAAGTTTTTTGTTTCTGATCCCCACATTACCATAACAAGATTTTGTAGAAATATCGAAATTCCTATTGTACTTATTAAAGATGCTACCTTTGGTGCATTTTTTCTACGAAGCGGTAACAGAGCTAATCTATCGATAACAATGCCTAACATTCCAGTTATAACTATACTTATTATGAAAGCTGGAAAAAATCCTAGGCCTAAGGCTGTCATAAGGGTAAGGCATAAAAAAGCTCCAAACATATACACTGAACCGTGGGAAAAATTCACTAATTCTAGAATGCCAAAGACCATAGTATATCCTACAGCCGTTAAGGCATAGATGCTACCTAGTGTAATCCCATTTATTATTTGTTGGAAAAACATATGCATCGCTCCCACTATTCTTGCGAATTTATTGTGCTATTACAAATTCTCCATTTTGTATTTTTATAATACTCATTTCTTTTATAACATCTCTATCTTTACTAAAGGTAATACTTCCCGTAACACCTTCGTAATCAGCTATCTTTGCTAGTTCATTTCTAATCGCAGCTCTGTCTTCACCTGCTGTTTCTATAGCTCCAGCTAGCATTCCTAAACTTTCATAGGCCACAGCTGCAAATTGATTAGGTACTTGGCCATGAGCATCTCTAAATTTATCAACAAATTCCTTGGCTGCTGGTCTTTCATCACCAGGGAAGAAATTACTTGTCATATAAAGTCCTTCAACTGCATCTCCTGCTAACTTAATTAATTCTTCATTATACAAAGAGCTTAGTCCAGCTAAAGGATAATCATATCCTAATTGCTTCATTTGCTGTGCAATCATCCCGGTTTCTGCATAGAAGGTTCCTAAGAAAATGATATCAGGATTTTTGCTATGAATACTTGTTAATGTGGAGGTGAAGTCCTGTGTTTGGCCTCCTATAAAGGTTTCTTCTGCCACAATTTCTCCGCCTAGTGCCTCTGCTGCTTCTACAAAATGATCCCTAGCTGTAATACCCCAATCGTTGTTGATATATATAACAGCGATTCTCTTTTTATCCATTAGATTCACCACCATATCAGCAGCTATTGGTGCTTCTACAGCTTGAGTATTAATGTTTCTAAACATATATTGACCTTGCTTTGTAAAGTCAGGGTGAGAAGTAGTAGGTGATAATTGTACTAACCCACCTTCTTCATACACTGATGATGCCGCTAGGGAAGCTGTACTGGAGAAGTGCCCAATAACACCTAGCACCTTTTTATCCCCTACTAATCTTTGTGCTACATTTGTGGCTTCTCTTGCATCATTTCTGTCATCTAAAAAGGTTAATTTTAATTCTTTACCCAAAATACCACCTGCCGCATTAATTTCCTCTGCCTTTAACTCCGTTGCTCTTCTAAAAGCATTACCATATTGTGCATAATCACCTGATAAAGGTGCTGCAACTGCAATAGTTATTTCCTCAGTTGCATCAGGTGCTGCTGCCGTCTCAGTAGAGCATCCTGCAAGAAGTACCGATAATACCACCATCATTAACAAACTGAATACAAATACTTTTTTCATTTTCTCCTCCTTAATTCCTACTATTTTGATATGAATTTATGTATTTATTTTTAGTTATTCTATCACAATGACTTTTGTCTAGTCAATAATTATTTTTTAAAAAAGAATGTCCTAGGAAATTCTCCTAGGACATTCTTCTTGATTTGCTTTCTATTGGTAGCTCCACAAAAAAAGAGCTTCCCTTATTTTTTTCACTCTCTACAGTAATGCTACCTCCATGGGCATCTACTATAGTTTTTGTTATTGTCAAACCAATGCCAGAGCCACCTGTTTTTCTATTTCTAGACTCATCAGTTCTATAAAACCGTTCAAATATATAGGGTAGATCCTTCTTCTCTATACCAATTCCTGTATCCTTTACGATAATTTTTATTTTTTCTTTCTCTTTTGTCAGCTGTATATCAACTGTTCCCCTGTTTTCTGTAAATTTCAAGGCATTGGTTATAAGATTGATGATTACCTGCTTCATTTTGTCCCTATCTCCTTCTACAATAACAGCTTCTTTTATATTGGTATTTACTTTAATGCCTTTATTTTGAAACTGGTAGTGAAACCCTTCTATAATTTGTTGTAGATCTTGGGTTAGGTTATACCTACTGCTATCCAGCGTCATCTGGTGTTTTTCTATATTATTTAAATATTTCAGTTGTTCTACTAATCTCATCAATCGAATAACTTCGTTTTTACATATATCTAATTTATCCGGTGTTGGCTCCCATATTCCATCGCTTATAGCTTCTATATGACTTTGAAGTATGGTTAAAGGTGTTCTTAACTCATGGGATATGTCAGAAGTTAATCTCTTTCTCAATATTTCCTGCTGTTTCAACGAACTTGAAAGATGGTTAATAGACTGAGAAAGTTCTTGAAGCTCTAAGGTTTTATTATTTATTTCAACTGTTGTACCTAAGTCTCCCCTTCTAATGTCATTTGCAGCTTTGGTGATCCGTAGTATGGGTTTTGAAAATACATTTGAGAAATAATAACCTATTCCTATTGAAATCAGTATAGCTATGACAGCTGCATAAATGATAGCATTGTTTATTTCCCTCATAAAAGCTACATCTCTCTCTGATACTGTAAAGGGTCCTATATAGCCAAGTTCTACCATGCCTATAGGCTGTCCATCCTGTTGGAGGGTATAGGTGTCTACAGTATAATCACCCTGTCGTAAGGATTCATTCATCATGGTATGATGCATACCACTCATTCTCCTACTCCCCATCCGCCTCATCATGTCTCTGTGCATTCTTAACATGTTATTTTCCATACGACTTTCAAAGATAATTCTATCTTCTACATCCTTGATAACAATATCAAAGTTGTGAACTAGAGGAGAAATCTGTAGATTTTCTAACGTTATTCCTGTCCAGCCTTCATTGGTGGAATAGGCTTGTTGAATGACTTCAATAACTTCTTCTATCCTATTTTCTTGTTCATGATGCATATAGGTATCAAATTTCCTAGATAAAGTTATATTAGTAATGATACTTACCAATATAATAGAAAGTATGGTTCCTCCCAATATAAACAATATCAGCCTTGTCCTAAGCTTATTTAACATCTCTATTCCCCCTGAAACTTGTATCCTAGCCCATACACCGTCACAATATACTTTGTATCCTTATCTTCTATTTTATGTCTTAAATTCTTAATATGAGTATCTATGGTTCTATCGTAGCCTTCATAGTCATGTCCAAGTACTTTTATAATTAGTTCGTCTCTAGTAAAGGATCTACCCATATTGCTACTTAACAGAGATAATAGTTTAAATTCGGTAGCCGTCAAATCCACTAGCTTGTCTTTTTTCTTGACCTCTCTTTTTCCTATATCTATAATTAAATCTTTTTCATGAAATTCCATAACCTCTGCCTTTATAGTTTTTGTATCACTTCTTCTTAATATAGCCTTTACCCTTGCCACCAACTCCTTTGGGCTAAAGGGCTTTGTCAAATAGTCGTCTGCTCCTATATCCAACCCATAAATTCTATCCTCTTCCTCCGCCTTTGCCGTCAGCATTAATATAGGCACTTGAGACTTCATCCTAATTTTTTTACAAATTTCTACTCCAGGTAAATCCGGTAGCATCAAATCCAATATAACAAAATTTATTGCTTCCGTATCCATAATAGCAAAGACTTTCTCTCCTTTCATGGCATGAAACACTTTGTAGCCTTCTTTTTGTAAATAAGCTATTATAACACTAGCTATACTTTCTTCATCCTCTACCACTAAAATGTTTTTTACCTTCTCCATATTCTCACCTCAATTTAAAAATATATAATATTATTATTGTACCTCATAATTGTGAAGAAATTGTGTAAATAAAGACACAACCATTTTTTTATTTTTACTAAGATGTTATTATAAAATCCCAGATTAAACTTACTATAGCAATAATTTCTAATTTTGTATATAATTAATATTGTCTATTATTCGTCATGATTTTGCAAAAAAGAAAGGTGGTGAATCACTTGGTTTTTATTGAAGTGGCATAACATCAACAATGTAAATCTCTGGGACTTCTATAAAACCAAAACATATACTTTATGGAAAATAAAAAAATAGCTGTTTATATCACGATTATGGTGGCAGTAGTTTTCATTATAGGTGTTACATTGTGTGCCAAAAATACTATGCCCATACTCCAAGCACGGGAAATTCAATCTCCAAATGAAAAAGTATCTCCAGCAAATGAGAAAGTTCTTATTGAGGCATTAAGTCAAGATCAAGATGAAACATTGACGATGGTGAATAAAGAAGATGGAGCTAACGAATCAATCAATTATCAAAAAATGTATATTGAAAAAGGCAATAATACCTCTATTAGAAACTTTGAAATAGAGGAAAAAGCTGAGGCCATTCCGGTATTAATGTATCATCATTTACTTACAAAAGATGAAAATCCTTTTAGATCTAATAGTGCTATTCTAGATGTCAAAAATTTTCAAGAGCAAATGAACATTCTTTATGAAAATAACTACACAACAATTACTCTTTATGAGCTAGAACAATTTTTATTGGGGAATTTAGATGTGCCTAAAAATACTGTTGTTATTACTTTTGACGATGGTTACTTAAGTAATATCCACTATGCTTATCCAATATTAAAGGAATATGGATTTGTAGCTAGTATTTTTATGATTACTCATGAAGTTCATGAAACCTCTGAAGTATTTAACCCCAATGTATTACAATATCTTTCTTATAAAGATATGGTTGATACTCTCGATGTGTTTACCTATGACAATCATACCCATAACATGCATAGGCTAGAAAATGGCAACGGGTATCTACTTACAAAATCTTCAGAAGAAATAATTCAAGATTTAAAAATAAATATGGAACTAACCCATAGTCCTTATTTTGCCTATCCCTACGGACATTATAATGAAGAAACATTAACCATCCTGGAGGAACTAGGTATAAGAATGGCTTTTACAGTAGAACGTGGGTTAGTTAAAAAAGGTGATTCTCTATTAGAATTGAATAGATATGGAATTTTTCCCAATACCTCTTTAAGACAGTTTAAAAACATAATTGGTTTAAATACAAGGTGGTCAATATTAAAATAGTAAAAAATCAATATGCTAAGGATATGAAGGAATTTGGTCCTCCTGTATTATTTAGATTAAATAATGAAATGAACGGTGATTGGTGCATCTATTCCAGTTATTTTACCTCAAATGATACAGAGTTATATAAGGCGGTTTGGAGATATATTTATCATATTTTTCAAGCGAATGATATGATAATGCCCTTTGGGTGTGAAATCCTCACGACATCCCCTTCCCAGACTTTAGCTAGAACCACTATCTTACCTATTATCCTGGGGATAAATATGTAGATATTATAGGACTAACAGCGTACAATCCAGGGACTTATTTTCAAGGGGAAAAATGGGAAGATTTCCACGAAATCTACCCTAAGCTATATGAAGAATATACCGCTCTATTTAATTATCCATTTATGATAACTGAATTTGGTTCAAGTTCAATAGGTGGAGATAAAATAGGATGGATTACAGATATGTTTGATGCTATTGGGGAATATAAAAATATTAAGGTTGCCATCTGGTGGAACGGTATTGATTGGGATCATGAAGGTAATCCTGGAAGAATCTATAGATTGGATGAATCTGAGGAAATGCTGGATGTTTTTAAAGAAGGTCTTAGTAAATTTAAAGAATAAATTCTCTAAAATTCTATAAAATATTACTTTGCTTTCATTTCTAAAAAAGAGTAGGAGGTAGATAATTATTTTATCTACCTCCTACTCTTTTTTTCTCTTTCATCTGATTTTTTACTACTTTGCTCTACAGCTTTCAGACTTTAGATTTTTCAATTTTTTCATAATTAAATCATTAATACTCCCTTCGGGGTATTCTCCATTTTCATCCTTTTCCCCCGCAGCGATACCGGTTAGGATTTCAATTCCCTCCTCTACATGTTGTATAGCATAGATGTGGAACTTATTTTCCTTCACTGCTTGGATGACTTCTTGCTTTAACATAAGATTTTTTATATTTTGTTTTGGAATGATTACCCCTTGATCTCCTGTAAAACCCTTTAATTTACAAACATCAAAGAAACCTTCGATTTTTTCATTTACACCACCAATGGGTTGTATCTCACCTTTTTGGTTCACCGATCCAGTAACCGCAATGCCTTGTTTGATAGGTACCTCAGCAATACTGGAAAGGATAGCATATAACTCTGTGCTTGAAGCACTATCTCCATCAATAACAGAATAGCTTTGTTCAAAGCTAATACTTACAGCAAGGGAGATAGGTTGCTGTTGTGCATACTTGCATCCTAAATAACCACTTAAAATTAGTACACCTTTATCATGTAAACTGCCACTCTTTTTTACTTCCCTTTCAATGTTAATAATAGATGCTCTACCTTTGTGGGTAGATACAGTAATGCGATTAGGCTTTCCAAAGGAATGTTCCCCTGTTCCCATTACTGCCAATCCATTGATTTGTCCTATTTTTTCTCCCGCCACATCTATGAGTAAAGTACCTTCTTGGAACATTTCGTTTAATTTTTCTTCATATTTGCTATTACGATAAATCTTTTGATAAATTGCCTTTTCTATATGCTCTTTCTTAACAATTGGTGTACTCTCCATTTGTGCCCATGCATCAGCTTCATATAGTATTTCAACAATTTGATTAAACCTAGAGCTCAATTTTTCTTGATGGTCAGCAAGTCTAGAACTATATTCAATCATGCGAGCTATAGCTGTCTTATGAAAATCCTTTAATCCCTCTTCTTTACAATGGGTTGCTATAAATCTTGCCATTTTAAAAATATTGTCATTTGTCTTTTTCATTTCTATATCAAAATCTGCCATAATTTTAAACATCTTCTTAAAATCTTCGTCTAAATTATAAAGTAGTTGATAAGTATAATTATCTCCTATTAAGATTACTTTTACCTCAACAGGTATAGCCTCAGGTTTTAGGCTAGAAGTTATAACATGGCCCATTTGTTTATTAAGACTCTCTATGTTGATTTCTCCAGTTTTTAATGTTCTCTTTAAGGTTTCCCAAGCATAGGGTTGTGCTAGAATTTCTTTTACCTGTAGGATTAAAAATCCTCCATTAGCCTTGTGTAAAGAACCTGGTTTTATCTCCATAAAATCTGTTTTTAGCATGCCCATTTCATTTTTATACTCAATCATACCTAATAGGTTAGAAAAGGTTGGATTTGTTTCATTTATAATAGGGGCACTCTGTAATTCTTGATGATCTATGAATAAATTAACTTTATATCTATTAAAAAAGTTTTCATTTGTCTTCATCATTTTGTTCATAGAATTTTTTATCTCTTTTTTCTCTTGACGTTGTTTAAACATATCAAGGTTCGCTATAACATCTTCCTCTAATTCATTTATATATTCTTTTATTTTTTTTGTTTCTCCATATTTCTTTAATAACTTGACAATATAGTAATTTATTTTATTATACCCTGTTTTCTCATCTAATTGTTTTATAGCTTTACTTAATTCTTCTTCTAAATCCTTCAACCTATTAAAAATATCTAAAGTTTTGTAACTTAGTTGATTAGAGGCCATTCTAATTTTATCCATTTCCTCTACAGATAACTCATCATATTCTTCCTGTGTCATAGGTCGTCCATCTTTTAATGGAACTGTTAGAAGTCCTTGCTCTGTTTCCTTAAATGTAAAACCACCTTCCTTAGCTACTTCATTTAATTCTTGAATGATTTGTTGGTTTTTTTGATGAAATTCCTTAAAAAGATTGTTTTTACTAGATTCATACTCTGTCCCATTAAACACAATAGGTATTTCTTTTTGTAGTTGTTCCAACATACACTCTAAATCTTTTTTAAATTCTGCTGCTACTCCTGGATTCATACTGAGGGCCTTAGGATTGTCTGGATTTTTAAAATTATATACGTACACCCAATCCTTAGGAACTTCCATTTTCTCCGCCAATTCCCATGCAAGGGAATTGGTATAGCTATTTCTCCCGGTACCACTTAACCCCGCTATAAAAATATTGTAGCCCTTTTTCTTCATAGTTAATCCAAACTTTAATGCCTCTACTGCTCTTTCTTGACCAATGATTCCCTGTAATGGTTCTAAATCTGCAGTTGTTTCAAATTCCAATGTATCAATTTTGCAAGGACTTGTTAATTCTTCATGCCTTAAATATAAGTTCTTCATCATCATAAACACTCCCCTCATTTAATAACTTGTTACATATATACCAATTAAAATAGATAAATAGCAAAAAACCAAAATTTCTTTAAAATTTTGGTTTTCTGCACTTGCTTATTATTATTTTGATTTTCCAGCAGCAATTAGTACATTCTGCTGATGTCTTTCATTCTCTTGACCATTTCTATGAAGGGTACTTCTTGAAAAATGAATACATATATGACCATTAAAATTATTATTTTTAATATATTGAACACCATGTGGCATACCATTTGCTGAAGCTGCTAGTCTTCTTCCATCTACTTCAACAATGATAGGTCTTGTATTCCAACTCCAGTTACCACTCCATACCTCCTTCATAATAGCTGCATCTTTAGCTGTCAATGGCTCAACATCCGCATGGTTAGCACCTATGGTCCTTTTCATTTGCCATCTCTTACCGGTGTAAAAATCTTGTACTGTGAAAACCTTGTTTATAGGTAATACATATTGTGCTTCTGTCCACCAATCCAGCAATTCTCCATATTGCGGCCCTGGTGTCGGTTTAACTGGGATATTATAAACTGGGATAGTTAATTTCTGACCTATTTGTACTATGGAACTTTCATTTAATCTATTGGTTTTTAATAGTTCTTGATAAGGGATACCATGTTTTATGGCGATATTCCATAGGTTGTCTCCTCTTTGCACTGAATAGGTTTTATAGATTTTTGTCGGAGTTGATGAGTTAGTAGATGTACTAGGTGTATTGATTTTATTTCCTGAAGGAATGGTGACCTTCTGCCCAGGATAAATATAATCTCCCGATTTCAGTCCATTAGCACTTAAGAAGTTACTCATACTTATACCAAATTTATTACTGATAGTCCATGGGGTATCGTTTCTTTGAACTGCATAAGTGCTTGAGGTGTTTGTTTTTCCTGGAATAACTACTCTTTGACCAACGTATATGTGTTGTCCTTCCCTTAAATTATTGGCTCTTAAAAAATCATTTACATTTACACCGAATTTATTACTAATAATCCATGGTGTGTCATTTCTCAGAACTGTATAAGTGGTTTGACCCTGTGATGGTATATTTACTGTATCTCCCACCATCAAGGAAGGATTAGATCTATAGTGAGGATTTGCCCCATAAATGTCTTCAAGGGATACTTCATACCTTTGGGCTATTTTCCATAAGGTATCCCCCGACACCACTCGATGAGATGTATTATTTGCAAAGGTTGGTATTAATGCTGATGTGAATACGGTAGATGCTATAGCAGTTCCTACGATAAACTTTTTCATCTTTGGATTCATTCTATTTTCCTCCTATTTTACTAGTTTTGATTTACATAATCTATACTTATATAAATTCGATGGTCATTTCTGAATTCCTTGATGTAAAATATGGGGGTAAATCCATATTTTAAGCATATAACTAAAAACAGCAAAATAAGGGGTTGATCATCTGTGTAGATGATCAACCCCTTACGAATTATACTTATTTAATCAAACAGTGATTTAATTTGATAAGTTACTTCCTCGCCTGAAATATTGAATTCGATATACTTAAAGTTATCTTGTGGTCTTACGGAAGTAGTTGCATTATAACTTCCTGTAGAAATATATCTTACACCATCAACTACATTCATTGTCATTTCCTTTTCCCCACCAAATAATACAAATACATTTTTACCTCTTTGGGAAGTCTTTGTCAACTTCTCTTTAAATAGATTCTTTTCCAATGGATCACTGAAGCCCTCTCCACCATCTAAAGGTTTAGGTAGGACAACAAAAATATTTTTACGATTTGTTGATTCTATAGCATTTAAAAACATACTCCACTGGTTTGCATTTGTTGCTCTTAATCCTTTTGATCTATTATCTAAATGAATAATTAGGTTGTCTTCATATTCCTCTACTGAATGTCCTGGTATAGCCGTCATATAGGGTTTCTTTACTTCTGATAAAATACCACTAGCTACTCTATCTGTAAAGATAGCTTTGTGATAATTTTCATTGATCATATCCCTCATTCTATTGGTTGCAATACGATCCATTAGGGTTTGACCTTTAGTAAATGCTATACCGCTATGAACAAAAAATTGTGTTCCCTTTTGTGTATAGGGGCGATTTAGATGGTCTTTTAGTCTGTTTCCTCCAACAGCTTCTTTGGTAGTCATGCCATACATGATATCTAATCCATCAAATAAAAGCTTACCGGTGGTTTTATTGTTGGCATTTACTTCTACTATATAAATTTTTTCTAATTCAATAGGGTATGGAATATTATGAGGAACACTTGCTTCCAAATACTTCCACCCTGTCCAATCTATACCTTGCTTAAATTCAATGTTATGCCGCTTTCCAGTAGCATCTAAAACATGTCCTCTAATCCAATGACTAGCATTTTCAAAGGAATGTACCCATATACCTAGGCTTAGTACCCTATCCTTCATGGTAATGCTTCCTTTTTCAAATTCCATATAGGCACCTCTAGTTGCATCGGTTTTTGTGAAGTCATATTCTAACCTTAAGGATTGGGTTCCTACTTTAGCATTATCATCTTTGGTAATTTTCCCTGGGACTTGTCCTTCAGGATATTGAGTATATTTTGTATTATACCTATCTAATCCTTTTAAGGAGGCTGAATTACTTCCTATAGAAACAGGTATCTCTGTAGTTTTATTATCTAAAGTAGCTGTTAATATAGTAGAACCACTGTTATTACCAGCAGTATATACACCATTTGCAAAACTACCTAGACCGCCTTTATCCTTCCATAGAATATCTTTGCTATCTATAGGAACACGATAACCTTCTTTATCTACTGCCATTACATTAAATGTTACTTTCTGACCCTGACTTAGACCGACTTGCCCTGGTGTAACTTGTAATAGTGCTGGTGCCGCTGAGACGTTAATAGCAACTTCTGTCTTTGCACCTAAATAATCTACCTCTATAATATGTTTTCCTACTGATGCTGGAATAAAGTTGTTTCCTTGAAATCTACCGTTTCCTTTCTTTACAGAAAACTCTAATTTAGAATAATCAACCGAAAGTGGATTATAATTTCTATCAAAGGCCTTTACATTTATTCTTCTAGAGCCTCCTATAAAACTTCTGTCATAATCAAATTGTGCTTTAATTCCCCCTAGCATTGCTTGATTGGAGGGGTTAGCTATTACCGCCAAACCATTTGTAATTCTTCTTTCTGTTCCATCAGAAGGATAATTGATGATTTTAGCATCAAATTCTCCTAAATCTCTAGCCATCATGGCAGTAGACCCGCCACCGTCCATATTAATAGCTTCATAGCTACCCAATTCTATCATAAGATTTGCTAGAGTTCTGCCATCTAATCCTCTAAAGTTCGTGTGTCTTCCATCAACAGTAACTAAAATTAATTGTTTTCTATCTCTAGTTATACCAATAGCCGTTCTAGGATGGTTTCCAGATACATTTTGTGTAAAAGGTGCAACCTTACCGTCTTTTACTAGTACTGTCCCCCCACCCATGCCAAGCTTTATATTTTCTACATTAGGAGATATATCGGTATGGACAGTTACTTTATCTCCTACTTCTAAATTGTTGTATAAATCATAAGCCTTTGCAGCTGAGGCCAAAAGAACATACCCATCTTCAGGAATCTCTACAGAAGGTTTTCGACTTCTTACCTCTGCCACTTCATTATCTATTACAACAATTTCTACCATGTCATGGAATTCTGTAGTAGCACCCGGTGAATGTATTCCCCAGTTTCTGTCAATCAGCATGATTTCTCTATAATTCCATCTATATTTATTAATAGATCCTAGAGTTAATTTTTTTCCTTTATCAGTGGTTATATAGATGTCATAATCCCAGTAGGAAGCAAAAGCATTATTTTCATTATTTATATAAAAATTAGCTAAATTTTCTCCTATTACAGGACTACTAATCATTTTGCCATCCTTTATCATACTACCGGTGGGAGATCCTGGGTTAGTGAGAAAAAAGAAATCTCCGTTTATGGCCGCAACAACATCCTCTTCTCTTCTTACCATAGAAGATAGTGTCTCTCTAGTAGATAAACCACCTGCACTAGTTAATATATCAACATTGATGTTTTGATTTTCTAAATCAATATATACAGCATTTGCATTGATCCAACCATCCTTAGTGAACCTTAAAAGATGTTCATGTATTACGCCACTTGAAATAGTTTGCTTATCTACTTTTTCATATATAGTACCATTAGCAGCAACAGTATGAGATACAGTCGTAGTGACCAGTACTGCTGCAAGTCCTAATGCCGTCAATGTTTTCTTCAGTCTTTTCATGAACCTATTCCTCCTAATGTATAAGCTTGAAATTATATCCTTTTCTTCTATCTTTTATTATATATTACTTCTATAATAATACAATTACATTCGTATTACATTTTTAAAGTTCCATAAACTTTCACTAGTGTTCAATAAATGTATATAATATCCATTTACAATTTATAAATACCAATAGGTTCATATACTACCATAAATTTAGACATGAAAATAGCCAGTACCTTTGCTAATATAATTACACCATTCACCATATTTGCAAGGG
>JAFIFG010000147.1 GCA_020832135.1 Clostridiaceae bacterium | reverse complement strand
TGCATCTTGTTTAAACTGTGCATCATATTGCTTGAATTTTTTTCCCATAAGTTTTTTCTCCTTTTTGTCTTCTGTTTTTATATTATAACATCTGACATGAAAAAACTCACTTTAACTTATCCTAATTAAATTCTAACATCAAATTCTACAATGAAGCTCTTAGTTTCTTCTTGGAAGTACATCTCTTGATAATATCTTTTCTCTTACGGGACACTCCCCACCGAAACTCAAAACCTAGAAAATCAAAATGAGTATTTTCTTCCTTTATCCTTCAGACTACTTGTGATTTCTTGGATATTTTCTCTTAGATTTAGCTTGAATTCCTTATTTGTTTTGCCTTCTGCCTTATTCCTCGCAGTGAGGTTTGCATTAGTTTATCCAGCCCTACATGTCCGGCTAATGTTTCCTTTGCAAAGTACATATTTCTGTCAACCCCTTCCCCATGTAGTTGGCTCTCCCAACCTCAAAGTACTATGAGTTGATTCGAACCCTGTAGTATCATCGACCGTCCTATTTTTCGGTTAGATGGGTCTACCAGTTTTTCGCTGGAACCTACAGATCCTCCCAAGTTCCTGACATTTCTCTTCATACATGCCACGTTCTAGGACCCCGACAGACCCTCAGAAGTCTCACCTTTACCGACTTCTCTGTATTGGCTTCCATAACGTAAACATGTCGCCATCTGCATTTTGTCTATTTCTAGACCCACGATTTACGGGACCCAATATTCTTCAGGGATTACGGTCTCCCTTATGACCTATATGATTTTCTAGATGAAACAACTAAGTGATTCACACAAAATACTAGGTATTTTGGTTCTCTACTTATGTGTATGCTTCACCTTTGCTGTCACCAGTATCGGCGCAACACTCGATACAGGTGGTTGGCTAGACCTTACCTGACAGGGACTTACACCCTGTAAGAAATGCCAAGCTTTGCTTAGCACACTAACGTTTCTAGGGTTTACGACGTCCGTCGTCATAACAATGAGTCTTCTAAAAAAGAAATAAGACCTTAAATAATACTTACACACTGGTATAACCCTGATAACAGGATGTCTTAAACCCTCTGTTATCCGAGGTTAAACTTCTTCAAATCTAATTATCAAAACATAATTCTTAAAAAACAAATTATGTTATTTACCTAAACCATCTATAATTAAATCAGCTCTATCTAATGGTTCATGTTCTTTAACATATTTATCTTCAGCAGGCATCCATTCTTCTTCCCATAATTTTCTTGCTACTTCTCCATCTCTTTCAATTCCTCTAGATAATCTTAAATCTCTAGGGGTATCTATCCAAATTTTGAAATCATAATATTTTTCTAACTCTTTTCTAATTGAATATACTCCTTCAATTATTACAATTCTTCCAACTTTAATTTCATGACAGTCTTTAAGACTGTCCTTATCCCAATCATATTTTTGATATTTAGCCATATTATCATTTGAAAGAGGTTCTAATACTTGTTTCTTTAAACGTCTCCAATCAAAATATGCACCTACCTCTTTATCCTTAACGTTACTATTTTTTCTTAACTGTGATGGTAAATAAAAATCATCCATATGTACTATAGTTATTTCTGAATATGCTTCACTTAACTTTTTAGCAAAAGTGCTTTTCCCAGCTCCACCACATCCATCTATCCCAATTAATAATGTTTTTTGTTTTTTAGGCAAATTAAATATTTTAGAAATCAAATTATTATAAGACACATATTCTTCTCTAGCATTTTTAAACACCATAATATTTCCTCCAAATATATTTTACTACATTAGCAAACATGAATTAGGTTAAATTTAATGTCGGATAACGTTCTTGCCATTCCTGACACCTTCGAACTGAACCCCAAAGGGATAGGTGCTTGCACTCAATGAGAAGGTGTGGTGCTCTGACCGTGCTCCGTGACAGTGCTTACAGAGACTTTTTTCTTGACGGTACTTCTTGCACCCAAAGTGGGAATGGACATGTTAAGTGATGCACCAACTCTATCTTCTATTCCTGCTGCCACTGTATAAATTCTATGTGCTAAATAATTAATACAATATGATATTTATTTTTTGTAATTTGTATTTTTATTTTATCAAATTAAGCAGGTGATTGATTAATTAGCTCTAATGCTTTAACTGCAAGTTCTTTTCTTTCCATATGTCTTTTGTAACCCAGCATATTTCCCCTTGCTAACTCTCTGTTAGCTAATGCATCAAACTCATCAACCCAATTTCTTCTCCCCTCAGAATCAGTTGAAGTCATATAATACTTAAAACTAGGATTCATTCGTTTGAAGCTTTTTTCAACATCCAATGTTCCTAAAAGTATGTCATGACTTGCTAGTTTTTCTTCTTTAACTAGAGTTTTTATAGTGACACAAAACTCATCGAAAGTACAATTTCTAGGATCATATTTTTCATATTTATTAGCAATACTTCCAACATTTTTTTCCCTATTACCTACAAATTGTTCAAATCTTAATGAAGATGATTTAACATTCTTAAAATCGTATAATTTTGTAAAATTTAAAAATGTATTGGCAATTTTCATTTTTATATATCTCCTTGTGTAATATATTTAGGTTAATAAAGGCAACCTATAATCCTTTTTTAGCTATTGACTTTTTATAGTTGGTCTTTCATAGAAATTGCTTGTCTTTTAAAAAATACTGTATCTTTTCCATCTACTGCGGATTAAAAAGATGTTACGGCTGAAATTAAAATCTTAAAGTTCATTTAAATCAATAATGATTTTATTACAATTTTTACACCTAAAGCACTTGGCCATTGGGTCTTCACTTAACACTTCTCCACCAAATGTCGTATGTTTTTGAAAAAAATTTATATCTTTATCACGCCATTTTAAAGAATACTTTCCACCATCAATATAACCCTCTATTAAATCTGAATTGCAATAAGGACATTTCAATTTCACAACTACCTCCAATCTTTTATTCCCATATGCATTGCATATTTATCTACAAATACACTATTGAGTACACTTATTGTCGTTTCATATTTTACATCAAGTATGCTTTTAAAAGAAATTATGGTGTTCTGTTTTTCCTCACTTCATCCACAATAATAAAAGTACAAATAAAAATTGTAAAAATAATTCCTAAATATAACCTAACCTTCAAGCTATAGTGCTTAAAAGAAATTAAACCAGAGTCCCAAAATAATACTCTTATAAATTCAAGTACCGCCCAAGGAGTTATTAAGACTGCAAAAGTACATCCTAATAATTTTAATATATTTTTGACCTTCTCCATCCTCCTCCATACTGTAATTGTGTATAACCTATCTGTCATGCCTTAAAAAGAAGAGGCATAAAAAATAGTTTTTATCTAATATGAGTTATACATTTTTAAAAACTCTATTAGTTCGCTATCTGTAACAAATATATCTTCCCTTGACTGTATTGGAGACAAATATGCCTTTTCCTCGTTTGGAGAAAGGATATACCAATTTATGTCTTTAAAAGGAAAACTACGTCTTAAAAGAACTAGATACCAATTTTCTCCTCCATTTCTTGGATATTCAATAGATTCCACTAACCCAATTTGGCTATTATCCTTTACAGCATCATTAGTTAAGTTCAAAAAATGTTCGATTGTTTCTTTATCTTTGATAATTACTTTTTCATTAATATTAGAACCTGTTATTTCTACTTGTGTGGCGATTCCAAATAAGTAAATATACCCTGCATGAGTGCTTACATATAACCATAATAAAAAAAGTATAAAAGCTAAACAGGCAAAGAAAATTTTTTTATTAAATAGAGTGTATTCTATTCTATACAAACCATCACTCCTTTACTACTTTCTACAGTAATTAAAATCAATAAGCACTATATCACCTAATACACCTAATTCGTCTTAATCAGATAGTGCAGCATATTGTAAACCTAAAATAGTGCTCATAATATAAGATTTACAATTCTTTATTAGTAAAGATTAATGTGACTACCTGTACTAAATCCATTCCGTCAAACTCAGATGGAGCAAAATAGTCTTGAAGGGAATAACTTCTCATGCTTGATCCACTATCATAAACCATAAGTGCAACAGGAATTTCCTTATTGATTTCTATCTTTTGGAATTCTTGTAAAAAGCCTTTAGTAGATGCCATTGTTTCTGTATCAAGTATGATTTCATCTGTTTTATATGAGGCTCTTCCACTAGTATTTATATTGAAATCAATCGAATAATTTTCTTTTAGTTGCATTGTAAAAGTTCCAGTTAATTGTTCCATAGGCTCTCTATCTGTACCTATTGAAATAGCTCCACCACCAATACTGCTCCAATTTTTTCCACCTTCAAGCCTATAAACATTTACATTTAAAGTTATTGCCTCTTTGGGTGCATGAAAAGAAATAATTTGTGAATTGCTTTCCATCCCAAAAGACTTCAATATGTATTTCTCACTTTCTGATAATTCGTATGGTATAATCCCTTCCTTCGTTAACAGTTTAGGTGAATCTGTCTTGTTTGAACAAGCGACTAAAGCCATTGCAATAATAAATATTAATATTAGAGAAAAAAATATTTTCCTTTTCATAAATAATCACCTCACGAATTTAATTATCAATTAATTGTACCTACTTCTATAAATGCATAACTAATTAATTTATTGTTATTATGCATTTTCCATCTTATGTGTGCTTCTTTATCTCTTCGTTTTCTCCAATGAACTTACTATTTTAGAAATACTACTATTTATTACATATATATATATCAGATCAGTTCTTTGCCAATGTTGACCTTTTTGTATTCATTTTTAAATATTCTTGTACTATACGATTCTACAAAACCATCCCGAAACCTTCCAATTTTATACATATTTTTTAAATTCAGTAGAATATTAGCAAATTAGAGTTGAAAGTTTTTCAATGATCTTTTTCATATTCTAAGTGTATACTATTGGACAATTCTCCCCCTACATATATATCACTAGGGGTCTTATCTTTGGATAAAATTATCTATATTCATAAGTAGATAACCCAAATCTTTGATTTGGTGTTAGTCACTTAGTTTGTTTATCTAGAGGAAGTTTTTACCCCCTCTGAATTCTAGCGGAGTTTACTTCGAGGATATAGTGCTTGATCTCCCACTTATGGAAGTGGGAGTCTTAGCAATACACCGAAGGATAAAACCTCCTAGAGGGGAAGATTAGCCTAATTTTTAGGCCTCCTCTACTCTAGGAGGTTTGTATTTTTTGTAAATATATATAGGTATTCATCCATATATTGCCTTCCACTCAATTGTTCTTGATTATTATTTTGAATTGATGTAGGTAGTATATTACAATCTAGTTTTAGTAAGTCTTTGTCCTAGAAACTAAGCACTGCAAAAGTATTTCTATTTAAGAAATTTAGGAAATGAAAAAGAAGGCAATTGTCCTCTATCTAAAGAAAAATTTAATTGATTACCCCTTATTTAAAGGTTTATTTGTGTCCTCTAAAAATAGATAATCTGCCACAGTTAATAATTCCTTGGATGGATTTTTATTTTTTCAATTTCTTCACTATGTTTGTCAAATAAATCTAAAAGCAGCCTAAAGAGATTATTATTGCTTATAATTTCATACCTACCTTCTACCAAGAATTCTATCGTACTTTCACCTATTTCAATAGAATCATAATCTAGTTCATTATAATATTTATCCATCCTATAAAGTTTTTTACTGTGAGTTTGGTTCGTTTTCTTTAACTCCATATCCTCAAGTTCTCCTAATATCCTTTCTATTGTACTATTGTCTATTATTTCAATTTTCCTTACTACAAATCCATCTAACCAATTATCCCTATAAGGAGCATCCGAATACCTAATTTCTATTTTTTCAATTTCTCTATTAATTCTATCTCCAGCAACTTCTTTATATGTTAAGTATTGCATTTGGTCATTAATAACAGTTCCAGCAGTAATACCAATTATAAGTACAACTGGCAGAATAGATTTTCTTTTCAGATTATCTCCAATAACTAAAAAGCCCTTCTTCTCACCTATGAGTCTTACTCCAATATGTAATAAAATTCTGAGCATTGCTATTATTACAATATAATAAACACTATACTCTTGTTGCCTACCTATTATAATTCCAGAAATTATTATTAATAGAGAAGTTAAAATATTATCAAATAATTTTAGTTTGAGACATTCCTCTTCCTTCCCTTCTGTTACTACTTCTATATCCATAAAATAATCAGAAAATTCACCTCTTTGTAGAATAGAACGAATGAAAAGAAATATGCCAATTACAATTAATACCCACTCAAAAAACAAACTCATTATAACACCCCTCATTTACAGTATTCTTTATTATCCGTAATCTATATAATTCCCCTTATTTATCACCTACGTCATAAACAACTTGTATAATATATCACCTATCTTCAAAACAATTCTTTCTTTATTAAACAAGACCCTAAAAAATAGCCCCGATATCATCATTTTCTATAACGGTTCCCCATTTGCCACGTCCCTGAACCGGACCCAAAATATAGGCCGTCCTGGCTGAGCTCCGCTCCCGATGAAGGGATGTAGTGCTCTGACTTCACCTGTAAAACGTGCTGCCAGCACCTTTATGCAAATGTATTGTTATTTGCTGTCCAATTAACGAAAGCCCTCTAAATCACCAGTTGATTCCTTTTAATCACTAATGACGCTGTTTTACCTAATCTTAGAGCTTCAGCATGCAATGAGTAGTCTAATACTAGGTTTATAAATGCAATAGTTCTAGGATTATATTTTTTTCAACTTCAAATAACTTTTCTGTTAAAGAGTCTTCAAATTCTGAGTTTTTAATAAAATTTTCTCTATCTATTAAACTTCTTTTCACTTGGCCTAGGTGTTGATTCTTTTGAACCATCATACCCCAAACATCATTTCTTTCAATACATGGGTCTTCGTTCCATATCGTAATTATTGTAATCAAGTAATTCTCTCAATAGATTCATTGATTCTAATTCGCTTCGTTGTGGATAAACTATGAATTTGATTTCATTACTCTCATCAAAATGATGATTTTCATCAAATAATATTATAAATTCTGAAAAATCTTTATTTGGCAACAAAACACCAAATTGAAATATTGTCATTTCAAGTGGTATATAGGTTTCCTTCCTTTTAGGAAAGTTAGATGCAACATATCTGTATTTTCTCCCGTCAACCTCAAATAAGACATCGTGATTCTTTGATATAAATGGTATTTTGTTATGCCTAGTAATGCTTATATCAAAACTTATAGTTTTATCTTCTTCCTGTATACCATTAGAATAATTATAAACTCTAAAATCTTCATTTATGATTTTTCTTGAAGGCAGTATTACGATAATGAAAAGCACTAATATAATAAACCATAATCTCTTTTTTATAAGGCTAAATGATTTTGCCATAATGCTATCCATACATCTTTTCCCTCCCCCAAAACTCATCTGAAATTTACAACTCTTTTTCGATATATTCTAATCTTGCATCGGTTAATAAGCACAATCTTTGAATATCTTTTGATAATGTTATGTATTATCATCGTATACGCAACATAAATTTTTTTCCTTTTCCCGATATCTGCTAAGGCTCTGTTATATGCCGTCCTATTATCTAAAAACTTTCTACTTCCACTAATTTATTGCTTTTTATGTGCATAGGAAAAATACTGTGTCAATACTCATTAATCTTTCGGTTAATGCTTCGCAACTCCTCAAGTATAGTAACCATATCCTCCTGTTCAAATTCTAAATAAATATGATGTCCCCGATTATCTCCTCCATGTCCCCATTCTATAGAATTAAGTAAAGCACCTCTTACCAATTTAATATTTTCTATAATGTCAAGTAACTCTCCCTTATTTAAGATATCTATCTTATCCTCCAAGTTATAAATAATTTGATAATATTCAACATCAAAATTTATTAAGAAATAATAGTAATTTGGATAATTAGAATTTTGAACCTTTTGAACCTCATGCATAAGATTAAAGTTTCGATGGTCGTTTAGTTTAGATATTAAATCCATATTTTCATTATTAAATGGAAGCTCTTCTAATAATATGGTTAGATCGTTCAAGTAATCGAGCTTTCGATCCAACTCATTTGCTAATATAATTCTTTCAAGATATATATTTTGTTTTTTGTAGTTATAAGATAATAAGATAATTAAAATAATCGACACTATGATTAAGCTAATTAATATTTTAGAGTTCTTCATTTTTAAACTCTCCTCATAAAATCTTATTGTTTATCTTTTTTTACTATATATTTACCATCCCAACCGACTATCTTTGTCAGATTCCTTTATCTACTGCCTCTACTGTTTGGAAGGTTTTTAATGCATGTTCTACCTTCTAAATTTGTAAAAATTAGGCATTATAGCATTCTAAGCAACAGAAATCGTAATCTTAAGCTTAAAAGGTGTAAAATACTTACTGGAGTAATTTTAAGAAAAAATGAAGTTGAAGCAATCAAGCTAAATGCAAGAGAGTTACTTTTGGAGATAACAGGCATAGATATTAATAGCTGTCCATGTTGTAAAGAAGGAAGAATGTTGACAAAAGAAACGCTATTACCTAAAATATGCTCACCACCAGAAATCAAAACTAAAACTGCATAAACCAATTTAGTTGAGGGAGGGGGGAAGTCTGTCCTTTTTTAGGAAAATGTTGTAAAATATTAATAGAGAGAAAACCATTTTTACAACATTAAGTAGGAAATCAAAGAAGGAGTAGAAATTTTATGAAGATAGAGAAGATCGAATCCCCATAAGGCATCGTTGGGCGGCTTCGTTCTATAATTTGTTTCGACAATTGAGTGGTTTTATGCTTTAACCAACACTTTTAACTTGCTTTGAAGGTGTTGGTTTTAAACGGCTCAACTTCCGAATACAAACCTATTCATAATATGCAACAACAAGACATTTTATATAACATTAATCTAAAATAGCAGAATCAATTTTATCAAAAAACCTTTCAGTTTCTTTTGGCATTTCCATTCTTTGAAAAGCGTTGGTACCTGCAAAAGGATAAGTACTTGCTCTACTAGGTCTTCCTCCATATTTTTTCGCTATACTAATAATCTCGTGAAGTGTTTGAATTTGTTCATCTGAGATGTCTTTATCATCTGCTATATCATCCCTTAATTCAACTAAGAAATCGGTGAGGTTAGATGATTTTTTATTGAAGTTACGATTTAGTCTCCTTGTTTCATATAGTGTATCGTTAATATTATAAATGCTAAATTCTGTTAAGCCTATTTTTTTCTTTATATTTTCTCGTGTTTCATCACTATCAGAATTTAATTTGCTTGCAACTTCTTTTAAACTTGTTATTTCTTTAATTAAAAAATCCATCAATACTGGATAGTTGTGTCTTATAAATATATCTTTTGTTTTTGTATCTGAATTTAAATCCATTAAAAAAATAAAATTAATAAACAAGGAAATACATAACATAACTATTATATTTTTTTCAAATTTCTTTTCCGCTAAGATTGGTAACACCTCCATGTATTTTATACCTGTAGCACCTCTTCATCTGCCACACTTATCCATCTAACTCGTTTCAAATAAGGTGATGTTCTGCCAAAGAGCAGACTTATTTATCTTCAGAATAACATTTTAATTTCCCACTCTGATAATGTTTGTTATATACTAGTTGATAAATTTTCTATAAAAGTATATAAATCCTCATCTTGGTATTTCTTTAACCTTATATGTACTTTATCACCTTCATTTAATGTTTGAATACAAGCAACTTTGTCATATATATCGGATTGTGCTACATTAACTTTAAAAATTCCATCATTAATATCATTGATATGATATACTAATATGAATTTGTTTTCCATGCCGCCTGCAAGTCTGCCAAACCCATAAAGTGTCATATAAGGTTTATTGATTATTTCTGATTTTAAAAATTTTCCTCTCAAATCTAAATAGACAGCTTGCTTCTCCCTTCTTTCTCTTTTTATGGATCTATAAGTCTCTACTATTATCATAGTTGCAAATAATATAATCAAACCTATCCACACTTCGGTACCTCCCATAAAAAATCATGTTATAAATTTTAAAAGTATGTCGTCTTTTTTATCAAATTGTCGAGCAGGTAGGGAGCTTTTCAGCTCCTTCCCCCTCCAAGAACCGTACTTGTGTGTTTGCACACATACGGCTAAAGCCATCATTTATCTCAAACATGTTGGTATCTGAATGTCTTCTTTTGACTCAACTGTTCGGCACGAAAAATCCGTTGACGAAACTTTTTCACATATGCATAAATTTTCTTCCAATTAATCATTTCCCAATTTTTTATATGTGGAGAAAGAGCCGACTTATTAAATTTATTAATAGTTTTCATAACATGCTTCTCCTTTTAAAAAACCTTCTATCCGTTTTCTTTCGTGTTGATGACCTTGTGGAAGTCTGCCCTCTTTCAAGTGGATTATGAAATCCTATCCAACGGGTTATGGCTTCCCCTAGACTTTCGTCCTGTTGGCATTTGCTTTCTCCTCAATCCTTTACCCTCTGGTATTGTAGTTTTCTTGCGATTACCCTACCTCTGTTTATTGAGGAACACAAAGAGCTTACCAAGTTCCACTAGTAGTAGATTCGAAGGGTAAGTATCCTTCTTTACTCCGATGGATATTTGGGTTACTGCACGATTGGAATGCGATACAATCTTTCCTATCCATAGTAAGCTTATTTCTCCGCAGTACACTTATCGATGATAACGAAGATTACAAAGATTCAGCTTTCGCTTATACTCTCCCATTCTTCCCTTAACCCTGTATTGCTCCTGTGTAAAGCAGATACATTAGGTATTTAACTCTCATGCAACCTACAAACCAATTACTCGGAGTGCAGTTTCGAGCAGGGATATGTTTAGTAACTAACATAGCTTCTTATTGAAACACTACCATCTAGCGACTTCTTGTCGCACCGACTAAAAAAGAAATTACAATTTCAAGACATTTAGGAAATTTATCAAAAGTTGCCTTCTTCTATTAACTGCAAAACAGTCTCCATGGCATCCATATCAGGGTGGTTAAAGTGGTGGGGGGTGGTGGGGAACTCATTTAAAGCCCGACCTTCACTATCCGTTAAATAGTCTATATCCCACCTTAATATAATCCCGGTGTTGGGCAAGGCAAAGTGAGCCCCGACATATGCAGTATATCCGCCGTTAGTCGGCTCTCCCACCAAGGTAGCGAAGCCCATTTCTTTAGCATGACGGGCAAAGAGTGCCGCGGCAGAATAGTTGTTTTCATTCGTTAAAAGCCATATTTCTCCATCAAACGGATAAGAAAAATCTCTAACTCCTAATGCTGCCCGTCGTATATGCTGCTCTTCGATATTGCCAATACTGGTATCAAACCTAACACCATAAGCTAAATCCCCTACATCGTCCTCATTAATATGTGACAAATTATTGGTTTCCATAATTTCGGTAACTGTAAGCAAATAATCAGTTTCAGGTATATAACGTGAATACTTTGCTGCAATTTCAATATTGTCTTCCCCAAAATATTTCCCAAGTTCGCTGTCTCGGTAAAAAGCATATAAAGGCATGTCGGGCATGTTATTTCCTTCCGGCCAAAGGGCTTTCATAATAAGCATCCTCCACATATCACTTGATCCTCCGCCATTGTCCCTGATATCAATAATCAAATGCTCGTATTTCTGGATATCACGGTAAAAGCTTATTAAGCTAGAGGAAGCGCTAAAGTCGAAATGTAAAAATCTTGACACCTTTAAATAAGCGATCCTATCTTCCTCAATAATTTCTGTTTCAACTAACCTAGGCCTTCTGGGTGCTGTAACCGAAGGTTTTTCCCGAAAAATAAATTGGAAAAGTTCGGCTTGATCTTCAGCAAGGTTATTAAAAAGGGCTTCCTGTTCTTGGTAGAACCTTTCAGCGACAGGATTAGTGAAGACATCGTGATTATTGGATGAATAATATGAACTCCCGAGTCTTGTATAAGAAGGCTTAAAAGAATCGTATAATCTAAAATCCAGCGGAGCGGTATGGGTAAATCCCACGAAATGTGAAATAAATTCATGGCGAATAATGCTCCAAAAAATATGTTCATCTAAGTCAGGCATATCCTCTAAGGAAATACCCAGTTCATTTGCAAAGTTTTCAAGGGAATAAGGGTAATTCTCTATCATAGCCCGTGTTTCTCTCCCTAAAGCTCTTATATCCACATCTAATGTTCTTTCTGCCACACCAAAATACGGAAAGGTGTCTTCCATTGTTTGCATCATGTAATCAAAATCATTTAAAAAGTCTTCAAGTGTCAATTGTTCATCGGATGTAAGATGCTCATTGGTTGTCAGTTGTTCATCAGAGTTTCCACATGCAATAAAAAATAGCATTACCATCAATATTATAGTAATCATGGTGACTTTATTAAGCAATTTTTTCATTACCCTAGCACCTCGCTATACATAAGTTCTTTTAACTTTTCATTCTTCTCATAGAGATGCCAAGCTTTGCTTGGCACACTAACCTTCCAATATTCCCGACTTTTAATGTAAGGGATATGTTGTTAGCCGATGTCCCACATAGTTAGAGTTTTCTACCTCTACTATTATATTCCTATATTTTACCATATATGGATAAAATGTGGTATGTTCTAACTGCAAATATCCTATAATTTTCTATATTATAATATAATAGGACATAATGTGGGATTGGGGGATTGGGGGATTTCGTTACTTATTTTTGTAGAAAAAATCACTTTCAACTTCTATATATCAAAGTAGACAATTCAAAAGCTTAATCGATTGTAGGAGTTGGGTGTTAAATATTGATGAAAGAAACGTAAAAACAGAGGCTAGACATCAATTAAAAGAGTTTTTATGTACAGAGTTTTCAACAGAAAAAAATATTGTTGATGATATATCAGTAACATATTTCGACTCTAGTCATAGTAAACTTATACAGCTAGCTGACGTATTCTTAACTGTAATTAAATAGTGTAAATAGTCCTTAATCTCCTCTACTCCCAATTGATCTCGATATTTATTGAAGTATTAAGCATATGCTTGTACATATTTTAAATATGCATCTTGTGTAGATGAGCTATATCCTTTAATTAGTAAATCTCTTTCCATGTTTTTTCTTAATTCAGACATACGTATCACTCCTTCTAAGTTGATATGTTTATTTTCACCGATATCTACCAGAAGTAGTGATATATTTTTAGCTTTTTAAAATTAGGAATAACCCCCTAGAATACCTGCTCATTTGCCACCGCAAAGCGGTTTAGTTCAACGTCCCGTGAACTCCCGAAGTCTGGTTATTACGTTCATGTTATCTCATATTTTCGGAATTCACTGTTATACTCAGTCCTTTTCTCAACAAAATTAATTGAAAGATAATTAAAATGAAATTTGTTCTTTTTAATAGCATATATCACAACTTATTCCCCAATACATAGTTGCCCAGAATACAGGCATTATTAATAGAATGAAATAGAAAATAATAACATACCACTTTTCTATAATTTTTGCTCTATTCCTTAAACCTATTAACAAAAGATATGTAAATAGTAAAATTAAAAAATAAGCCATAATATCTCCACTAGCAGGTTCAATATGTTTCCTTGCACTTGCTTGGAAAACATCCATCAATAAATACAGTGGAAAATTTAACACGAGAAGAAATAAAGTTTTCTTTTTGTAGACAGATAGTGCCCCTTGAAATAAAACTCGATTAATATCTTTCTTTATTTTTGACGATATAATAACAATCGCTCCTAAAAATATCCCTAGAGTTATTAATATGAATAATATATCCTCCATTGTAAAATAGTAGTATCTCCATTTAAATATGTAATTCACCTTATCACCTCATTAAGAACTTAGATTATCGGTCCCTAATTTAGATTGCATATAACGTCTTGCCATTACCGACACTCGCTATTTCCCAGAGC
This sequence comes from Clostridiaceae bacterium, assembly GCA_020832135.1. Taxonomy (GTDB): domain Bacteria; phylum Bacillota; class Clostridia; order Peptostreptococcales; family Natronincolaceae; genus JAFIFG01. Next base: position 2,082 of record JAFIFG010000147.1, on the reverse strand, counting down.
CTTACCCTAAGAGTGAGTGTGGTCTGCCTTGCTCCTTGACGGTACCCTACAGACTCTAGCGGAAATGGTCATGTTAGTTGATGCCACAACCTATCTAGCTTTCTTATAGCACATTAAATGATAATATGTAGTAAAGTAATTTTTACATCAACAGGTACTTATAATATGCGATAAACTCTCTAGCAAGAGAATAAATATCTCTTATTTCAAAATATTTTGCATGAGCTGTATAGACATTCTCAAATCCTACTTTTCTAAATGCCAATTTTGTCCTAGTTATATGATAAAACTGGGAAATTATCGTAACCGAATTTAAGTTCATATCATTCATTATAACTTTTGTATTTTGTGCTGTCATAAATGAATTATATCCTTCTTGGTCTAATAAAACATTCTCATCTGGAATTCCTTTTTCAACTAAATAACTCTTCATTACAATTGCCTCATCAAATCCTTCTCTTCCTGTTCCGCCACTTACTATAACATAGTTGAAATATTGTTTCTCATAGAGTTCTACTGCTCTACCCAACCTACCTTGCAACCGCTTAGAAGGTTTCCCGTCTAATTCTACTTTATTACCTAATATTACAGCAACATCAGAAGTACCAACATTATCATTTAACCCATCAAAAGTAATAATCAGGATATGTATTAGAAACCATAGAAAAATCACTCCAAATAAATACATCATTCCTTTTTTCAAATATATCAACCATCCCTACATATAAAGTATAATGCAAATTACAATTAATATCTTTATTTCACATTTTACATCTGATATGACCTTCTTGACCATTTTCCTATTACCACACCTTTCGACAGGGATGGCATATAACGGTCTAGCCATTCCCGACTCCGTCGAACTGAACCCCAAAGGAATACTCCTTGGCGGTGCTTGCCACCCAGTGAGAAGGTGTGGTGCTGACCTCGCTTCCTGACGGTGCATACAGAGACTCTCTCCCTGACGTCACTTCTTGCACCCCTGCGGGAATGGTCATGTTAGTTAATGCCACAACCTGCCTCACTTTCTAATGGCATTTTAAAAAAGAGAAAGTGTAGTATCATACCTACATCAATTTTATGGACCCTGGTCAAGAGAATCATAAATTATAACGATAGGCATTTTCTTTGAAATAACCTGAACTCCCATAATATCTCCATTTTCATCTTTGAAGCGAACACCATATGCCCCATATGGACCTAACCATTCTAACTCGTGAAATTTCAAGTCTTTATCATAATAGTTGGCAGTTACATAAGCTGTTGCGGTTAGCCGTGCAGTCGTTTTTTGCACTAAAGCAAACTGGTGAGAAAAAACTACCAATGCTATTACTGTTAATATCAAAATTTTTCGTTTTTTATTTGATTTAAATATTACTACAACTAATACAAAAGCTAGGAATTCTAGTAATACAAGTGTTATTTGCAATATCATCACCTCCATAATAAAAGCATAGAACTCTGTGTTGCACATTATCCATCTGATGTTCAGTAACATCAAGTAAATCATTGTCCACAACATCCTACCCTGATATTATGGTGTCAACGTCACGGTAGACACTCCGGTTACCCGACGCACCCCGCACAGATCCCGGCATGCGGAACTACCGCACCGGGCTCTTCAGAAATATTCAGTTCCGTAATCCGGCAATTTAATATTGTAATTCTAACTGCTAATTTGGCCTCTCCAAAATCTTTGGTTTTAGTATTCCATACCATTTCATCAATCTAGTGAATTCGCTCCAGTTAAAACTCTTTCTCTGGCTTCGTCTATTTAGCCACTTATATAAGATTTCCATAGTGATGGTATAGAATTTCCATAGACTTTTGTAGTTTCCAATCAATCCGTAGTAATTGTAATATCCTCTAAATTTACGATTCAGCATATCAGTTATTTTCCTCATTCTATTATCCCTATTCTCCTTGCACCATACTTTGAAATTGGTCTTCTGTCAAGAAAAAGGACAACTTAAATATGAATTTTTTTCATGAAAATATTAAATAGCGGAATCTATTTCAAAATCATGTGGTGACATCATATTGCAATAACTATGAAGTCTGGTAGTATTATAGAAAGTATCG
>JAFIFG010000068.1 GCA_020832135.1 Clostridiaceae bacterium | reverse complement strand
GCATCTTGTTTAAACTGTGCATCATATTGCTTGAATTTTTTTCCCATAAGTTTTTTCTCCTTTTTGTCTTCTGTTTTTATATTATAACATCTGACATGAAAAAACTCACTTTAACTTATCCTAATTAAATTCTAACATCATACGTCTTTAAAAGGAAAAGTGCGCCTTAAAAGAACTAGATACCAGTTTTCTCCTCCGTCTACTCGATATTGCCGAGCTTCAAGATATCCAAAACCATCATAATTTTCATAATTGTGCACCGCATCATCAGCTAAATTTAAAAATCGCCTGATAGTTGTTTTGTCTTCGATAATTACTTTTCCATCAATACTAGGTCCTCTTATTTCTATTTTCGTGGCGGTTCCAGCTAGGTAAATAAGTCCTGCAGGTGTACTCACAAATAACCATAAGAGCAGCATTGCAAAAATTATAAGAGCAAATAGTGTCTTTTTGTTAAATAGAGTATGTCTAATCTGGTTCAAAAAATCCCTCCTAAACTAACTTGATTACACAAATAAAATAAGGAGCACTATGACGTCTAAGCCATCTGATATTACCTTTTGATCATTTGCCTTTTTACCTCCTGCAACTACTTTAAGGTAGGGATGGCATATAACGTCCCAGTATTACCACGTTCACTCACCCATATAAACCTGCCCTAATCAGTGTGAATGTGCGTAGCGAATGGTAATACATTGTTAGCCGATGTCCCACATAGCTGGAGATTTCTACCTCCACTGTCCTGTTTCTATATTTTACCATGTTTTAGTAATTAATTGTGAATAATTTGTGAAATTATGGTATAATGTGTTGAGATATTGGGAATAGAGGTGAAATATGAAAACTTTAAGAAATGACCCTACTTTACAAGGGGTTGCAAAAGGTAAATTGAATAGTATCTATTCTGAGTTATTAGATATTGATTCCAAAAAAGCAATTAAAGTAATTAATTGGTTTCTTGACAAGTCTAAGTACTTTAATAAAACAAAATATCCATTTCTACCTCAAAATATGAGTAGAGGAGATATTGTAAGAGCTTACTTTGGAGTTAATATTCCACCTGAGTTTAGTGACGAGGATACTGACGGTCATTTTGTATTAATTTGGATGCAACAAGGTCATAATTTTATTGTAATTCCATTAACAAAACAAGCTCAACCTAAATCAAATGTGTTAGGTGTTAATTTAGGTAAGATTGATGGTATGCCAGAAGTTGTTGATACTTATGCAAAAGTTGATGCAATGAGATCAGTGAGTATTAGAAGAATTCGCAGGATCAATGAAAAGTCCGATGGTAAAATTACAATAAAAGATGAAAAAGTTTTGAAAAAAATTAAAGATGTATTTCAAGAATATTTTATATAAACAATTGACATACTACATGTATAATGTTATAATTATGGCACATAAAAGAATTAGATAAATCTTTGCTGGGAGACTGGTAAAAGATTAGAATTAAATTTATTTGGTTGGTACGCTGACTAAATTAAAGAATTAACCTAAACACCTCTGATTAATTTCAGGGGTCTTTTACTATGTAAAAAAGGAGGTAATATTGTGAAAACAGAAACTACTCAAGTTAACGAACAGTTGGGAATAATTTACAATTAATTTTATAATGCAAAACTGAAGGTGGTAAAACTTTATGATTTAAGAGATAAAATTCTTTATAAAAATTTTTTTAGGGTAAAGAGGTAGGTTGCTTTTTATTTTTTTCTTGGTCATATTCTTCTAATATGTCAATAAATATGTCTAAAGATTCTCTTTTTGCTTGCTTTTTGGCGAATTCTATTTTGTCTTCAGTTGTTTCTAGATGTTTTTCAAATTTATATTTTCCATGTATCTTTGAATGTATATCTAATCGTAATTTTTAAAAGTCCATCTCTTTCACCTCCTTTCGGTTTTGGGTTTGTGGGAATTTTGGGGGTGGGATATTGGCTAACGATCAATTCCCGAAACTAAGTTCGTTTTATTTACCATATTAAAGGTATCTGCGAACCGAAGTTCGCTAATATTTACTTCTTTCTGTAATTGCAATTCTATTTTTTCACATCTAGTTTTCATCCAATAGCCTATCTAAGGGACTTTGTATTTTATTGAGACTTTTTTTACTAACATGTGTACATATTTCAGTTGTTTTAGAGCTCTTATGTCCAAGCAACTCTTGAATATATCTAAGATCTGTTCCAGATTCTAATAAATGTGTAGCAAAGGAGTGTCTCAATGTATGTACAGATACATTCTTTCTAATTTTTGCATCTGTGCATGCTCTATTAAATACTTTCTGAACTGATCTTTCGGTTAAGAATTTACCTTGATTCGCTCCTGGAAATAGCCATTCTTTGGGTTTTTCAATTCTAGCATATTCTCTTAAAGTATTTAATGCTACCTTTGAAAGTATGGTATATCGATCCTGTCTTCCCTTCCCTTGTCTTATATGAATCATCATTCTTTCTACATCTATATCCTCAACCTTTAACCTCACTACCTCTCCAACCCTAAGACCTGAAGAATAAACTAAAGATAAAATAGCTTTATGTTTATAATTGATTATTTTGCTGAATATAGCTATGATTTCTTCTTCCCCAAGAACTTCTGGAAGTTTATTTTCTTTTTTAGGCCTAGAAAGTTCACATAGTACATCTTTTTTAACTACATATTTAAAGAAAAATTTTATTGAACTCAAAGATTGATTTGCATAAGAATGAGTGTTTTTTTGTTCTTTCAATAAAAGATGTATATACTCTTCTACATCATTACTTATTAGATCCTGGGAGGGTTTCTCAGCATATTGTAAAAACCTTCTTATGTGACCCACATATGCCTTTATTGTTTTGTGTGTATACCCCTTTAGTATTAATTGCTTTTCTAAATCATGCAATGGTCCATCTAGGTCATATAAACTTCCACATTTAGTTTTATCCTGCTTGTTTTCCACACCAAAAGACCAAGTAATATCTTTTTCCTTAAACATATTAACTAGCTGAGACTTACTGCTTTCAGTATTTGGAATAATCCAATATTTATTTTGAGGATCCCATCTACGTCCATAGATATTCTTGATGCTTTCTACCATTATAGGATTATACTTAAAGGAAACTGATAATTCTTTTGCATTCTTCTTTACAATTATCCCATTATCTTAACACCTTCTATACTAATATATTTGTAAAAAACTTGCACACAGTCCATATTTATACTTATCTACATATAAAAGTTTCGACAGCTTTTTATAAAAAACCTTTAAATGTATATAAATATTTAAAATAGTTAGGGCTATTTCTTCCCTTTTTGTGGATATAGCGATGCAATCTTCCCTTGGTGCTCTTCTAGCAGGAAAAACATTTGAGCCTCTGAATTCTAATAGCATCAATTCTAATTAAGCTCCTATTACTATATAAACATCTCTTTGATAATTTCATGGCTTTTCCACCAAATATACCTTTGCACAATTACTATTAAAACATAAAATTCTTTAAACTTTCAGTTAGTCTAAATAATAATCTATTGGGGTTCATGGATTAAATTTAAAAATTTCGGTGGCAAAAAACAAAAAAATCCAACACAAAGTGTTGAATTTTCAATAAGCGAGCAAATCTATAAGCCGAGTTCTGTATTTGACGATCATCTATCTAGGCCAATTGTTGCCAATTGGCTCAAGCGACCTACCACGGGACACGACGGGCAGTCGCTTTCATGTCCCTACTTGGTCTTGCTCCAGATGGGGTTTACATAGCCAGCTAGTCACCTAACTGCTGGTGCGCTCTTACCGCACCTTTCCACCCTTACCCGACAATGTCGGGCGGTATCTCTCTGTTGCACTTTCCTTGGAGTCACCTCCACTGGGTATTACCCAGCACCCTTGCCCTATGGAGCTCGGACTTTCCTCCCCTACAGACTAGCTGTAGCGGCGATCATCTGACTTACTCGCTATATTTATTTTTTATTGTCTCGATCAGGAATATAAGCATACCATATATAATCAACTAAGTCAAAAGGTAATATTTGGTATTTATTTTTCATCCATTGCTTTATTAGCTAAAGCATCGGCTTCTTTATTCATTTCTCGTCTAACATGCTCTATAGCAAAGCTATCAAACTTCTTGATAAGTGGCATCACCATATTGTACATTGGGATCATTCTCTCATTCTTTACTTTATACTCTCCTTTGATCTGTTTTGTTACCAATTCACTGTCTAGGTAACACTTCACAGATGTAGCTCCCATATCTAGGGCGACCTCTAAACCTCTGCTTAATGCCTTGTATTCTGACACATTGTTGGTTTGATTTCCTATGTATTGACTCACTTCTTTTATAATATTTCCTTCTGCATCCTTAATAACAACACCTATTCCGGCTTCTCCAGGGTTCCCCCTTGAACCTCCATCTGTATAAATAACAACCTCCATGATCCACTTTCCTCTCTATATTATAATATGTTAAAGGGATTAATCTTTGTTTGTGAAGCTATAACCTCTATGTTAAGATTTTGTCCTTTTAAGTAATTCACCACTAAATCCGTAAAAAACATTTCTGTTTCAAAATGCCCTGCATCTATTACCTTAATCCCAAGCTCTAATGCTGTTTGGGCTTCGTGATACTTCACATCTCCCGTCACTAGACAATCACAGCCCCTAGCAGCGGCTAATTGTATATAATCTGCACCACTACCGTTAACAACAGCTATTTTCTTCACTTCCTCTGTTATATCTCCTGTCACCTTTACTGCCTTCAGCTGGAATATTTCTTTAATCCCCTTAGCAAAGTCAGACAATACTTTAGAGGAAGGTAGTGTTGCTATTCTCCCTATACCTCTTTTTTCTCCTAAATTGTTTAATGGAAAAATATCATAGGCCACTTCCTCATAGGGATGTGCTGCTGTCATCTTTTCTATGGACTGAGCCAGACGACTTTGAGGTACGATGGTTTCTAAACGGATTTCTTCCACCTTTTCCAGTTCCCCTTGTTTACCTATAAAGGGGTTGGTGCCCTCTTGAGGTTTAAAGGTTCCAGTCCCTTCGATCCTGAAGCTACAGTGGCTATAATTTCCTATATGTCCTGCCCCTGCCTCCGCCAGTCCATCGGCTACCTTATCTTCATGACCTTTTGGAACAAAAACTACGATTTTGTAGAGCTTTTCTCTATCGGTGATATCTAGAATATCTGGATTCTCTAATGCTAATTTATCTACTATATAATCATTTAATCCATCCTTTGCGATATCCATATTGGTGTGGGCACTATAGATATGTATATCGTTTTTGATGGCTTCATGAATGAGATTTCCTTTATAATCCTCCTTAACAACACTTTTCAGGGGGGAAAAAATCACAGGATGATGTGCAATAATCATATCTGCTTTATTTTCTATTGCCTCTTTCATCACCTCTTTTGTTACATCTAGACAGACAATCACCTTTCTTACTTCGGCTTCCTTACTGCCTACCTGTAGTCCGACATTATCCCACTTCATGGCATAATGCTTCGAAGCTAGTGTCTCCATGGTTTTAATAATATTTTTTATTTTTTCACCCATACCAGCACCTCCTGTAGCTTTTGCAGTTTTTTTACACTTTCTTCATACTTTTCTTTTGCAGCAGGAGAGTCTTGGTTTTGTACACTTGTTATAATTTGTTCTTCAGCTCTTATTTTTTTCTCTAAAAACTCTATGGATAATACAGGTGGATTGCTTTCAAGAGAAAATCCAATGTCATAGTAGATTTCATCCTTTACTATTTGCTCTCCCTTTTCAACCACTAATATCTCATAAATCCTGCGGTCTTCCTTTACCAGCAGATCCTTTTTTATTTGAAAGCCATTGTTAGCCAGATGTCTTCGAAGCTCCTCCTGTGCCTGCATAGGTTGTAGTATAAAGGTATCCGTAGCCTTTGTAACCTCTGGCACTCTTTCAAGCAGTTCAGCTATTAGTATGCCCCCCATGCCGGCTATAATAACAGTGTCTACCTCTTTAGGCTCTAGAACCTCTAAACCGCTACCAAGTCTTGTTTTTATTTTATCTTCATAACCATGTTCTTTAATATTTTTTTTTGCTGTTTCTAAGGGACCTTCATTCACATCACTGGCTATCAGCTCATTGGCTATGTTGTTTTGCAGAAGGTATATGGGTATATAGCCATGATCTGTGCCAATATCTGCCACACGAGAACCCGTTGTAATTAAATCAGCTATTTTTTGTAATCTTGGAGTAAGTTTTACCTTCATTCGTATTGCTCCTTTGTAATTATGAACTTTATTACTAAAATCTAACATCATATTTTAAAATACTTCTCCTAAAACTACTGTTAAGGAGGTATGCTTATGTCTCATATTCATAAGAAAAAGAAAAAAATCAAGCCCCCTGAAGAAATGGTTCACTTCAGCTGGGGTGGTCGAACCCAGGAGTGGGAAGAGGAAGCAGACCAAATTATGCATGCTCTTCAAGATCAAGTAGACGAACAGGAAACCAAAGAGGAATCAAAAAAGAAAATAGAGTACGGTAAACAAAAGCAGTATTGGTAGCCTTTGTGGTTATAACACAATAGATTCGCATTATGCGAATCTATTTTCATGTCTATATATTTACTCTAAATAATCCTTTAGTTTTTTGCTGCGGCTAGGATGTCTTAATTTTCTTAGAGCTTTTGCTTCAATTTGTCTAATTCTTTCTCTAGTAACCTCGAACTTTTTCCCTACTTCCTCTAGGGTCCTTGCTCTACCGTCATCTAATCCAAATCTTAGACGTAGTACCTTTTGTTCTCTTGGTGTCAATGTATCTAGTACCTCTATAAGCTGTTCCTTTAATAAGGAGAAGGCCGCTGCCTCTGCTGGAGCTGGTGCATCATCATCTGGAATAAAGTCCCCTAAATGACTATCTTCTTCCTCTCCTATAGGAGTTTCCAAGGATACCGGTTCCTGAGCAATTTTTAATATTTCTCTAACCTTTTCCTCCGACAAGTCCATCTCTAGTGCGATTTCTTCTGGTTTTGGTTCTCTTCCTAATTCCTGTAGTAGCTGTCTAGAAACACGAATTAATTTGTTAATAGTTTCCACCATATGAACAGGGATTCTTATGGTTCTTGCTTGATCAGCAATGGCTCTAGTGATGGCCTGACGAATCCACCAGGTGGCATAGGTACTAAACTTGTACCCTTTTGTATAATCAAATTTTTCTACAGCCTTTATTAAACCAAGATTTCCCTCTTGAATAAGGTCCAGGAACAACATCCCTCTTCCTACATATCGCTTTGCAATACTAACCACAAGTCTTAAGTTGGCCTCTACCAAACGTTTTTTAGCTAGTTCATCTCCGGCTTCCATTCTTTTGGCTAAGTCAATCTCTTCAGCACCGGATAGCAGTGCAACTTTACCTATTTCTTTTAAATACATTCTTACTGGATCATCTAGATTAACACCCTTTAATAGCAGAGCATCATCTTGAATGTCTTCTTCTACTACGATATCTTCATCCACTTCTATATCATCGTCATCATCTTTTTCCCCTACTATATCTATACCCATAGTGGCTAAATGCTCATATATTTCCTCTATTTGGTCCTTATCTATATCAATGTCTTCTAAAGCATCCATAATCTCTGTATAGGTAATAATCCCTCTTTTTTTACCTTTTTCTATCAATTCATTAATTGATTGTTTTTTGTCCTTCGTGGCTTTTGGGTTATTCATTGTGTTCCCTCCTTTCTTCCGTTTGTAACTTCTGTAGTTCTATGTTAATGCTCATCATTTCCATACCTAGCTTTAACAATTGTTTTTCAACCTCTTCCTTGTTTAAATTTTCATTTGCAATAATTTGGCTTTGCTGTTGTTTTAACTGGTTTCTTTTATATAGTAATTGGTACTTGGTAATATCCACTTTATATTTTTCTAATGCATTATTAATGTTCATTTCTTTCATATCTATATTTAAGATGTCTTTAATCTCTTTTGTTATATGAGGTAAATAATCTATTATTTTCTCCAATTTCTCTGAGTCATCAGCATGATTTAAAGTATATTCTACAATTATTCTATGTTCCTCTAATACAAAGTCATCTAGTGTTATTCTTTGAAATACACTAGAAATCGATTGAGGATTTGTAAGCATATATTTGATCAATTGCTTTTCTGCTATGATATGTCCTTTTTGTTCAATTATCGGTACTGATTCTATATATTTATTATTTCTTTTGTAATTGGAACTATACTTATTATTATCTATATTTGAAGGTCTCTTTCTTCCATATATTTCTGCCATAATAGCATCTTTAGATATTCCAATTTTTGTTTCGATTTTTTTTATATATGCTTCTTGTTCTATAGGACTTTTAACTTCTTTTAATATCTTTGCAACACTTTTCCCTAACTTTACTTTATCCTCTACACTATCGGAGGCAAATTGTTGTTGAGCTAAATGTATTTTGTAGTCTATATAACCTTCAGCCTTCTCTATTGCTTCTTTAAAAACTATTTTCCCCATTTTCTTTATATAATCATCAGGATCCATTTTATTAGGCAAAATTAAGACTTTAATATTAAGTCCAGTATCTTTTAAAATTTCTATACTTCTTAAGGTGGCCTTTACTCCAGCACTATCTCCGTCAAAGCATATAACCACTTCTTTACAATATTTTTTTAATAATATGGCATGACCTTTTGTAAGAGATGTACCTAAAGTTGCAACAGCATTTTTAAATTCCTCTTGATGTAGTGCTATGACGTCCATGTATCCTTCTACCAAAATAACCTGTTCATCTACAATGTTTTTTCTTGCTATATTTAAACCATACAATGTTTCACTTTTATTAAAAAGCTTAGTTTCTGGAGAATTAAGGTATTTAGGTAGAGAATCATCCATTACTCTTCCGCCAAATCCTATGACATTTCCTCTTATATCAAATATTGGAAACATGATACGATTTCTAAAGCGATCATAGTAACTATCCTTGTTTTTACTTTTTACAATCAATCCACTTTCTTCTATATCCTTCTCGCTATAACCTTCTTTCTTAAGATAATTTAATAAATCATTCCAATTATTTAAAGAATAACCTAATCCAAAGGACTTAATGATCTTAATATTTAATCCCCTTTGTTTAAAATAGTTTAGGGCTGTATTGGACCTTTGAGTTAAATTATTATAAAAATATCTGCCTGCTAATCTGTTAATCATATGATATTTTTTTTGTTGATTGTACTTTTGCTTCATTTCTTCTTTAGGAGCATTGAATTCTATATCTATATTAGCTCTATGGGCCAATAATTTTACAGCCTCAATAAAGTCTAAATTTTCCATTTTCATAACAAATCCAATGACATCTCCACCTTCTCCACATCCGAAGCACTTGAAAAATTGTTTTTCTCTACTGACATTGAAGGACGGAGTCTTTTCATTATGAAAAGGACATAATGCTTTATGGGATGTCCCTATAGATTTAAGTTGTAGGTATTGACCTATGACATCTACCACATCATTTTTTTCTTTTATCTCTTCTATTATTTCCTCTGGAAAATAACTTTCCATTTTCATCACCTAATAAACTTTCTTGTTTGTTTTATATATAGTTCTTCTTTTTTTTATGATTTCCTTCTTTTTATACACAGGTGATTTTTAAATACATTTATATGCTTAAAAAAGAATAAATCTATGTCTCCATAAATGTATATCGGAGGTATTTCGACATGTATCGTTTTAATTCCTCCCTATCTGCTAAAAAAAATTAATTCAGAATATTAGTTCTTGTATGGTACTATTCTTATTTAGGAGAAGGAATCACTTTGCTTTGAAAAAATTTTATAGCATCGTTATCTGTACAGGCGGCTATATAGTCAATAACAACTCTTTTTATTCCTTCTTTATCTATTCTTGTATAATATGAGCTTGGTAATTCCTGCGATTTATCTATAAAATAATGAAATAAAAATTCTACAATATAAGTTGCTTTTTCTTTTTCTCTTATACAGAATTCACCATTATACACTTTTGTAAACATAAAGGTCCTTAATTCCATCATGGTGTCATATACCAGCGGGCTCTGATAGATCTTAGGTTCGCCCTCCTTATTTAATCCTATAGAGGTTTCTTTTATGATGTCACTCACAAAGGTGTTGACCCTTGTGCTATGGGCATGCCCCAGTACATTTAAAATGTTTTCTGGAATATCTTCTTTTTTAATAATTCCTGCTCTTATGCCGTCCTGAATGTCGTGGCATAGATAAGTGATACGATCCACCAGCTTTACAAGTTTGCCCTCCATCGTAACAGGGATTCCTTGACCCGTATGATTCAAAATGCCATCCCGTACTTCCAAGGTTAAATTAAGCCCCCTTCCTTGTCGCTCTAGAAAATCCACGATCCTTAAGCTTTGTTCATTGTGTTTAAATCCTTTTGTGATACCATCCAACACCTCTTCACCACTATGACCAAAACAGGTATGTCCTAAATCATGACCTAGAGCTATGGCCTCTACTAGATCTTCATTTAGTCTTAGAGCTCTGGCTATGGTCCTAGAGATTTGACTTACTTCTAATGTATGGGTCAATCTAGTTCTGAAGTCTTCATTCTGAACGATAAAAACCTGTGTTTTACCCTTTAGCTTTCTAAAGGATTCACAATGAATAATTCTATCTCTATCTCTTTGATATTCGCTTCTTACGTTACAAACTTCTTCCTCCACCAATCTACCTTTTGTATTTATACTTAATTGAGCAAAGGGTGATAGATATTCTTTTTCTATTTTTTCAGTGGCTTTTCTTAAAATTTCCTCCATAGCTTCTACCTCCCTTAATATTCTTTATTCTATATATAGTGAAATATACTACATTTATTCCGGTATTCCTCCTATATTCTTTGAAATTCTTCAATTTATCTTATTACATAATTTTGACATTTGTGTTTTTTTTATACATTACATTATATTATAGGCTTGTTTATCTTATACCCCATAATTTATCATATAAAGAACCATACAAAAAAATGGAGAAAAATTCTCCATTTTTTATGATTACTAGGATATCACCTTTGATTTTATTTATTGCAACTTATTTGAGTTGTCAACATATCTATCCCCCATCATATCGTTTGGGGAATTGTATAAATGCGACATACCTCTTGTTAAAGAATCATCCTCTAGGTTGCTGAATAGATGATAGCCTAAATCTTCTCTATCTGTAAGAATCTCTTCAAGCACTTGTACCGTTCCAAAATCTTTTAGCCCATGTGCTCTATCGATTGTTTTTCTCAACATTTCCTGAATCTTAAGCTCGTGCTCTAAATCATTACGGAGAAAATCTCTTACACTATATCGGCCTTCCGCTTCGTGCTTAACATAAGATAATTCATGCTGTGTCACAGGGTGTGCAGTCGGAACCCCACCTAATCGTGCAACCCGTTCTCCTATTGAATCAATATGCTTTTGAGTTTGAGCAATGTGTTCTTGTAATAATTCATGTAGACTGATAAACCCTTCAGCACCCTCTGATAACCAATGATGTTTGTTATATTGATGTAGTGCAACAGTTAAGGCACACTGATGATCATCAAGCATTAGGGCCATTTCTTCTCTAACTTCATAGGGTAGTCCAATTCCAGCCCCTTCCTTCTTAACAGTTCTTGGATGTTGTCTAAGTACCATATTATGATTACTTGAATGGCCTGGCATATTAGGATTAAATCCTGACTTTTCTAAATTAAATCTTCCTTCAAAGTTCCCCATACTTGCCATAGCATTTTGAAGCTCTGGTGTTACCTGTCTCATAGGTTGATTTGACTGCATATCTGACATTGAATATACTCCTTTCATGGTTGGAATTGTTTTTTCACACTTATTATTTCCTATTTACTGAAAAACTCTCTTTCTATTTAATTTAAATTTTCTTTTTTTATCCTGTAATAAACAAGTTCTCTTCTCATTAGTATTTGGTTTTTATCTTGTATAATTATTTTTTGATATATTATAAATCTATACCTTTAACCACAGGTAATTTATATGAAAATGTAACACCCTTATTTGAAAAAGGTTAAATAATAAGTAAATGCAATTAACTAGATAAAATACTCAAATTTTTTTCTTGATTATATAAATAAAAAAATATATGATTATCCTAAAGAAATATTTGTAAAAATATGTAAATATATATTAGAAGAAGGCATCAGTTCTAACGAAATTAAACAGTTCAATATAGAGCATACAATAAGTCTCCTATTATGCTTAGGTAAATCTCTACCTAGAGTATTTCCATTTAATTACTATGAAGAGTCTAAGTCATTCATAGAAAGCTATTATAATTTTATAAATAATGCACTTATAAAAAAATAAATTAAGGGGGTAATAACATGTATTATAAGAATAGTATAGGTTCTATTTATTATGAAGTTCATGGTCCTGAAAACGCTCCGGCAATAGTTTTCTCCCATGGGGTTACTATGGATCATCGAACCTTTAAAGAGCAGGTTAAGGCTTTAAAAGATAATTACAGGGTAATTGTTTGGGATATGCCTTATCACGGTAAATCATCTGAAATAGATGAAAACCTTCAATTTTCCACAACATCCGCCGATTTTATCATTGAACTTTTAGACACTTTAGGCATACACAGTGCAATATTGGTAGGCCAATCCCTTGGCAGCTTTGTAGCACAACGAGCAGCTTATACATATCCAGAAAGAGTAGTAGCTACAATTCATTTAAGTGGAGGGTCATTATACCCTAAGTATTCTAAATGGTTGAAAGTTCTTAATCCTTTTTTCTCATTACCTATAAGTATTCTATCTTATAAGTCTTTGGCTAAGAATTTTGCTAAGCACAAGGCAATTACTCCAAATACCATAGCTTATTTAGAGGAAGGGGTATATAAAACAGGTAAAAAAGCACTTATGCATTTGATAAAGGAAATGATAGATGATATGGTTATTGGACTTCCTGAGCCACTTAAACAACCTATGCTAATTATTTATGGAGATCATGAATTAGGTCCTATTAAAAAAATGAATAAAAGATGGCACCATAATAGTTTGAACAGTCAAATATCAGTAATAGAAAATGCACATCATATTCTAAATCAAGATAATCCAGAAGAATGTAATACAGTTTTGTTAGATTTTCTCAAAAATTTGGTTTAATTAAAGGGTTAAGTGGAAATAGAGAGCTGGTTTTCTATTTCTTACTTAACCCTTTTAATGATATAAGAATCTTATCATATGCATAAATTGTATTTCTAAGCTCATCCTCAAAGCATTCCTTCATAAATATTGCTCTAGAAATACAATAAATAGATATGGGATATAATCATCATATCCGTTGCAGCACATTCGTCAGCTACTTCTACAGATGATGACAATAAACTATCTACATCTTCTTTAATAGCACTCATTTAATATGTGTTACACCCCAATATTTAAAATGATTTCATTAAAAAATGCAGTCATTTATGATAAGGTTCTCCGTAACGGGTATAACAGCGGTTTTTTATAAGCTAAGTTTTAGTACGTCTATAATTGCTCTAGGGGCACCGCTCCTGTGCCTTGTCCTTCTTTAGATAATAGGGATTAAAGACTCTCTTCCTTTATGTCAGGGTAGAGAGTCTTTGGTTCATTCATATGAGGGTATCAGGTATTTTGGGCCCTAGGAGAGTGTAAGTTTTAGTAATGTACTTAATCTGTAACGTTGACAGGGATTTGCAATTCATGCATTCTAGACCAGTCTT
>JAFIFG010000134.1 GCA_020832135.1 Clostridiaceae bacterium | reverse complement strand
AACAACTAAACAATTTTTTAAAGGTTCCTTTGAACCTTTACTTTCCTATGCCTTTTTTTCTGTGTGTAGCTGCAGATTTTAGTTGCTTTTACAGCTTTTCTTGTGGATAAATTCATTTTTGAATTCTGCAACTACCTATTTTATTTTATATACAAGAATGAATAACTCATTTTGTTAATAAAACACAATTTCCAGAATTATCTAAAAATTACAAGGAAAAAATTTTCTTTTCCGTTCAATGTTTGCTTATTATTGTAACATGAATTCTGTATGTTTGCAAATTTTAATTAATTCAAACTATTCTCATCTCTAGTATCCTACTTATCAGCCTGTACCTACCCTTCTGTAGCATAACAAGTATTAATCTTACTTTGAAGTTTTTGATAGCAAATTCAAAAGGTGATTTTTAGCTATTAAAAAATCTACTGTAATTTCAGCGGTAAGGTCAAAGCACCACTGGAATTACACCAGACTCTCTAAATTAGGTTTCCATTCCACTATCTGTACTTGTAACTTCTTTATCTTCATTATTTTCATACAAAGAATAAGTTGGTAAACATAGTACAACCCAAAGACATTTTAAGCAATAATCTTTGGGTTGCACTTTATTATCTATTAATTTTAAAAAGCTTTAGTTTTTATGTGAAGAGTCTGCCTTACCAATATCTTTTAGGTAGTACTTTTCACTGCTGAAAAACTCCTCAGTTAATCTAACAACATCTTTGTTTAGTAATATAATAGCAATCATATTCGGAACAATGATTAATGCCAGTAGAATATCTAGGAACTGCCATAAGAATGTAGCTCCACCAACAGCACCTATAACGATAGATATAATATAAACTACCTTCATCACCTTACCAAATCCTGCACCAAATAGGAATTCTGCTTGCTTCTCACCATAGAAGGTAACAACTATAATAGTAGAAACAACAAATGCCAATAACGAGAAGGTTACAATAAATCCTCCCGCAGGCCCAAACATATCTCCAAAGGCTGCCGCAGGCAATCCTGATGGATTTGGATTAGCTGCTCCAGCTTCTGAAACCCAAGTACCTGTTGTTAAGATAACAAGGGCAGTAATTGTACAGATAACTAATGTATCAAAAATAACCTCAAATATTCCCCAGAAACCTTGTCTTACAGGGTGATCTGTTACAGCTGCAGAGTGAGCGATTGGTGCAGTACCCATACCAGCTTCGTTAGAATAAACCCCTCTAGCAACACCCCATCTTACTACAGTTGATAATGCTGCACCTGCTGCACCACCAATAGCAGCATGTGGTGTAAATGCATAAGTGAAGATAGATGCAAAGGCTGCAGGCACTTGAGAAATATTAGCAAAAATGATGATAAGAGCTCCACCTACATATAACATAGACATGAATGGTACAAGTTTTTCTGTAACTCTACCAATTCTCTGAATACCACCGAAAACAACTAAACTAACTAAAATAGCTACAATAATACCAGAAATCATAGGTGATAAACCAAATGCTTCACTAGCAGAAGCTGCAACCGAATTTGATTGTACCATGACACTTGGAACAAGTTCAATCATTAATCCAAAAGAGAAGAAGACTGCTAGCCACTTACATTTAAGACCTTTTCTGATGTAGTACATCGGTCCTCCAACCCATTCTCCCTCTTCATTCTGCTCACGATATGCAACACCTAGTACAGTTTCAGCAAATTTAGAACCCATACCTACTAGCGCAATAATCCACATCCAAAATATAGCTCCTGGTCCACCAAATACAATAGCCGCCGGTACCCCTATAATATTAGATGCTCCTACTGTAGATGCCAATGCTGCTGTAACAGCTTGGAAAGGTGTAACTGTACCCTCTCCCTCTGGTTTTTTAAATATTGAACCAGCGGTTTGTTTTAAAATATAGCCAAAATACCTAAATTGGAAAAACTTTAATATGAATGTAAAAAACAAACCTCCACCTACTAAAAGTATAAGCATGGGGGGTCCCCACACCCATCCGGTTAAAACTGCTATGAAGTTTAAAAATGCTTCCATAATTTTCCCCCTCTTTTGTAAAGTTTTATTTTTTGTAGCTAAAAACTTCTAAAAGACCCAATTACCCTCCTTCCTTAAAATTTTATTTTTAAAAATTATGATATTCTTTGCTAATAAATATTTTGCAGAATTGTCAATAAATTATTAACAAAAAAATTTATTGTAATTTTATCGATTGTTTTTATTGGATAATCAAATCTGTATATTTATAAATTTTATTGGTTTTTTAGCTATGTTTTTTATTATGTAATTTTTACCTTATATAATTTAAATAGCAAGTTTCATTCCAATTTTTATAATTTTTATAATATTTCTAATTATATATATGGCAACGATTGCAAGCTTATGAATTTTTCTCACTTTTAAAGGTTTTTTAACTACTAAAATGATTGGTAAAAAGTTCGCAATCTCATGTCTGATACTAAAATTGTAAATTTTTATACAAAAAGTTAAAATTAGCCAATTTATTTGCTGCCAACTTGCAAATAAATTAGCTATATTTTAACTTTTATTTATATACTCTTTCAAAAATCTCTTTTTTAACTTGTGCTGTAGCCTCTGTCTGCTAATGCCTAGGTTTTTAGCGGCTTTAGTGATGTTTCCTTCATTAACCCTCAGGGCTTCTTTTATAAGGCTATCTTCTATATCTGTTAGGCACTTATCCAAATCTATATTTTTATCCGTTAGTTCTTCTAGGCTAATTGTTTTTTCTTTCTCCCCCTTGTCTGTCGCTTCGTGGGGAGGCATATCAATGGATCGTTGTGCATAATAAGGCAAATGTCTTTGTTGGATAAGCTCCCCTTCCCTTACAAGGTTAATAGAGCCTTCTAGTACATGCTCTAATTCTCTTACATTACCAGGCCACCCATAGGTCTGAAAAAACTTTTCTATCTCTTTGTCTATGCCTTCTATATTTTTATTATTCTCTTTACTAAATTTGTCTATAAAATACTCAGTCAATAGCTCAATATCTTCTTTACGCTCTCTTAAGGGAGGTATGAATATATTTATAACACTTAATCGAAAAAACAGGTCTTTTCTAAGTCTACCTTCTTCTATAGCTTTAAGGGGATCCTCATTTATAATGGCTATAATACGAACATCCACCTGCACTTCATTGGTGCCTCCCACAGGACGGATTTTCCCCTCTTGTATAGCTCGCAGAAGCTTGCTTTGTAGTCCCATAGGCATTGCATTAATTTCATCTAATAATAACGTTCCTCCATGTGCCTGCTGATACAAACCCGCACGATCAACAGCTCCAGTAAAACCGCCTTTAGTAGTTCCAAATAATAATCCCTCCAGTAAAGATTCAGGTATAGCAGCACAGTTTTCAGCAATAAATGGTTGATTTTTCCGACTGCTAGCTACATGTATTCCCTGAGCAAATAATTCTTTTCCCGTTCCAGATTCTCCTATAATCAAAACATTAGAAGAAGATTTGCTTGCCATTTTTGCGATCTGTTTTGCATGAAGTATCTCTGAGGAATTTCCTAAAATATCTTCAAAACTATACTTTATACTCTTCACCTTATTTTTAGGATTGATATTTTGTCCATGATTTTGGGGTTCCATTACTTTTTGTGCTAACTTGCTAATTTGGGTTACATCTCTAGCAATTTCCACCGCACCCCAAATCTTTCCTTCTCTCTTAATGGGCCAAGTAGAGTTTATGGTTGATATCTCTTTTCCTTCTTTATTAAAATAAGTTTGTAAGTTGTTTAAAATAGGTTCTTTTGTTGATAGCACATGCATGAGTGTGCTTTGACCTTTAAGACTTGGCAAAACATCTAGTATTTTCTTATTTAAAACCTCTTCTCTATCTAATCCTTCTAATTCTGCCATGATATCATTATATAAAAGGGTTGTCCCATCGGAGTCCACAACATGTATCCCTTCAACCGTCAACTCATTTAACATTTTTTCCAATTGTTTTTTCTCCACTTCCCAGCCTCCCAATAACAGTATTAAAAATACCATCTACCTACGTATAGCCTCAGCTATACATACCTACATACTATTTTATCACAGAAATAAAAGAATAACTATTTACTCCTTATGAATTTATTAATTTAAATTCGGAATTTAAAGCTAGGCATTTAAACTAGTCTAAATTTTAAAAATATTATCTTGACATTCATTAAATTTGATGATAACTTTATATATCATAAAACTTCATAATGTACTCTTATTCAGAGAGGTGGAGGGACTGGCCCTATGAAACCCGGCAACCAGCACACAATGTGCATGGTGCTAATTCCTGTAGGTATGCACTACCTAAGAGATGAGAGATAGGATCTTACTACCACTATAACTTCTCCTTCTCTAGGAGGAGTTTTTTATTATTTATAAAAAATTTAAGGAGTGATGTAAAAATGAGCAAAAAAAAATTAAGATTTGATACCCTACAAGTACATGCAGGACAAAAACCTGATCCTACTACAGGTGCCAGAGCAGTACCAATTTATCAAACAACTTCCTATGTTTTCAATGATACAGAACATGCGGCAAATCTTTTTGGTCTTAAGGAGTCCGGAAATATTTATACAAGGATTATGAACCCTACTACAGATGTCTTAGAACAGAGGCTAGCGGCTCTTGAAGGAGGAGTAGGTGCATTGGCAGTATCTTCTGGTTCTGCTGCAATTACCTATTCTATATTAAACATTGCAGAAAGTGGAGATGAGATTGTTGCCGCCAGTACATTATACGGTGGTACCTACAACTTATTCTCCACAACACTACCGAAAATGGGAATAAAGGTTGTGTTTGTAGACCCCGATGAACCATCAAACTTTGAGACTGTCATCAACGAAAAGACAAAGGCAGTTTTTATTGAATCTATAGGTAATCCTGGCATCAATTTAATAGATATCGAGGCAGTAGCTACTATAGCCCATAGCCATGGTCTTCCACTTATCGTGGATAACACCTTTGGTACTCCTTATCTAATTCGCCCTATAGAGTTTGGTGCAGACATTGTTGTTCATTCAGCCACTAAGTTTATAGGAGGACACGGTAATTCTATAGGTGGTGTGATTGTGGACTCAGGAAATTTCGATTGGGCACAAAGCGGAAGATTCCCTGGACTGACAGAACCGGATCCTAGCTATCACGGTGTGAACTACACAGATAACTTTGGTAATCTCGCTTATATCCTTAAAGCTAGAGTGCAGCTTCTGAGAGATACTGGTGCTTGCTTAAGCCCCTTCAATGCTTTTCTATTTATACAGGGACTAGAGACATTATCTTTAAGAGTGCAACGCCACGTGGATAATGCCAAAAGAATAGCTGAATTTTTAAATAAACATTCTCTAGTTTCCTGGGTGAACTACCCTAGCCTTAAGGATAGCAAATACTATGATTTAGCAGAAAAGTATTTGCCAAAGGGATCAGGCTCAATATTTACCTTCGGTATCAAAGGGGATCTTGAAGTAGGAAAGAAATTCATTGAAGGTCTTGAGTTATTCTCCCTATTAGCAAATGTAGCCGATACTAAATCTCTAGTTATTCACCCAGCCAGCACTACCCATGCTCAATTAAATGAAGAGGATCTAGCCTCTGCAGGAGTTACTACTGATATGATAAGAATTTCTGTTGGTATAGAGGATGTAGAAGACTTAATAGAAGACTTAGATCGAGCTTTACAACAAGCAGTAACCCATAAATAATTGTGTAAGTTTAATAAGAAGGAGGAAGTGTTTATGCCAGTAAAAATACCCGATTCTCTTCCAGCTACAGAGGTCTTGAATAAAGAAAACATTTTTGTTATGACGGAAAGCAGGGCTCATGGTCAGGATATTCGAGCTCTTAAGATAGGTATTTTAAATTTAATGCCCACTAAAATTACTACAGAAATTCAAATTTTAAGATTACTAGGGAATACTCCTCTTCAGGTTGATATAGTGCTGCTACACCCTAAATCTTATACATCAAAGCATACACCTGAAAAACACTTAACTACATTTTATAAAATTTTTGATGATGTAAAGCAGGAAAAGTTTGATGGTTTTATTATCACTGGGGCTCCGGTTGAGTTTCTAGAATTCGAGGATGTTGCTTATTGGGAAGAATTAAAGGAAATTATGGATTGGCAGTTAACTAATGTAACCTCTACCCTCTATATTTGTTGGGGAGCCCAAGCAGGACTTTATCATCATTATGATATTAACAAGTACCCATTAGCCACTAAAATGTTTGGTGTTTTTCCCCATACTGCCAACAAAAAAAATGTCCCTTTACTCCGAGGGCTAGACGATGTATTCTTCGTACCTCATTCAAGACATACAGAGGTAAGGCGAGAAGATATAGAAAAGGTATCTCACTTAGAAATTTTATCAGAATCTAAAGAAAGTGGTGTTTATATAGTCGCCAGCAAAGATGGACGGCAAATATTCGTGTCCGGTCATGCTGAATATGAGCCCTTAACATTAAAAGCTGAATACGATCGCGACATAAGTGCAGGGAAAGAAATAGAAATGCCAAAACATTATTTCCCAAATAACGATCCAACTAGCCCCCCCATGGTCACATGGCGAAGTCATGCAAACTTATTGTTTGCTAATTGGCTTAATTACTATGTATACCAACAAACACCTTATGATATAAGTCAGATAAAATAATTCCTTTTTTATTTAATTAAATATTTTATTTATTTTGAAAATTGTATTGACATGTAATTAGTCCACCTGATATAATACTTATTAACTAATAATTTAATTTTTTATTTAAAAATTTAAATATAGCTTAAGCTTTGATGGGGACGGTGTTTTATTTATACAGTTATAGAGAGTCGGATTTAGCTGGGAACCGATACTGTAGATAAAATACAAATCACTCCTGAGTAGTGTCTATGAAGGATTATATAAGTAGTAGATACCGTTTAGTCTCGATATCGACTGAAGGTTTTTTATAGCCAAAGAGAGACATCTTTTAATATTAAGATGTAACAAAGGTGGTACCGCGGGTAATATCTCGTCCTTTAAATATTATTTTTAGGGCGAGATTTTGTATTTTTTTGATTAGGAGGTGAAATGAATGTTAACACAAAAGGCGAATGTAACATCAAGAAAACATACAAAAGAAGCTCTTCCTACTTATAGTCAAAAACTTGTACTTATAAAAAATGATGGAAAAATTAGCAACACTTGTGTTATGGAAGAAAATTTATACAACACCGGTTGTAACTTGAATTTTTGGGGCATGGGTCCAAGGGAGGACGAACTAAAATTTTAAAAGCAAATTATAGTAGCATTGGATTTTATGAAAAATATACAGAATTTTCAATATATTTGTTTGGAGTCTACACCTTCTATATCCTTAAGCTATAGAAGGTGTAGACTTACTCTTATTAAAAGCTACTATATTGATTTATTGGTAGTATTCTTGCTATATAAACCCTATCTATCATAACATTACCATACTTATTTCCTTTACCATCTCTTACATTAAAGTATTCTTTGTTGTAATTAATACCGTTGGTGGATTGTTGACTAGACCAATACTTAAGTCCTATTATTTTATTACCTTCTTTAACCCAGTCTAAAAACACCATTGTATGTCCCGTACCATTTTCTCTGCTAATATCTATAAAATCCCCTGGTCTTGCATCCTGTAGCCTGTCTATAGACTTTCCTACACCATATTTTTCTACTGCTATAGAAATATTACTATTTTTCTTAGGGCCAGTTGCAGCATACCAAGTAAGTACGAAATCAAACAACTCTTCCCAGTTCATGCTATTAAAATCATCCGGTTGTATACCTGCATATCGATTTCTTTGCTTCATAGCTTTATAAAAAACTTCAAAAGTAATCCCCGAACAGTGATTTGCTCTATTTCCACTGGGATGTGCCTTAAGAAGAAGATTCCCTTTGTAATATAAGTCCTCCGTAACACCATTATAATTTTCATAGTCCTCATTCAATAAATAGGGGTAGGTTGTCCTCCCAATATCGTAGATCTTTATGGTGTCTAGTACATATTGATTTAAGTACCCTTGCAGACTTTGACTATTTTCTGTAAACATTCCCTTATTATTTGGTTGTTCTGTTTTTTCCTCTACTCTCGTCTTCTGCTGCTCTAATGTTTCCTCACTAGATAAAACACCTTCTTCTGGTAGATCAATCTCCTCTATGTGTGCTTCCGCTGTAGATAACGTTTCTTCTTTTTCAACTATATCTGTAGGAACACCTATCATATCATTAATAGAAAACAATACAACAGGCTCCTTCCTATACAACTCTAAATCCTCTGTTAAATTTATAGTTTCTTCATTTAAGAGCATATATGTAGAGAGAACCCCACTTAAAACCACAAGGCTAATGATACCAATCATACCCTTTCTATCTCTCATGACAATAATTCCCTTCTATATTAGTATAATTTGCTTTCAAAGCAACTTTCATTATACTAAACAGAAAATGAAGTTTATAGAAGAAATATATGTAAAACAAAGACCCACTATCCTAAATGATAGCAGGCCTTCATTTTTTATAGATGTATTACAGCGCGTTCTTAAATATTTGAATAACATCCTCCAAGGTTGCAGTTCTTGGGTTCGTTAAGCTACATGCATCTGCCATAGCATTTTTAGCCATAACCTCAAAATCTTTTTCCTTAACTCCCAATTCTGCCAACCCTGATGGTATACCAATATCTTCAGATAATTTAACAATAGCATCTAATGCTTTATCAGCAGCTTCCCTAACTGATAATCCATCAATATTTTCTCCCATCGCCACTGCAATATCAGCTAATCTTTGAGGATTGCTAATTAAATTAAATTTTTCTACATGTGGTAATAAAATAGCATTACATACTCCATGTGGCAGGTCGTAGAATCCACCAAGTTGATGAGCCATCGCATGAACATACCCTAAACTTGCATTGTTAAAGGCCATACCACCTAAGAATTGAGCATAAGCCATATTATTTCTAGCTTCAAAGTTATCACCGTTAGCAACAGCATTTCTTAAGTTTTCACCAATAAGTTTAATAGCCATAAGTGCTGCCGAATCTGTTACAGGTGTCGCAATAGTAGATACATATGCTTCTACCGCATGGGTTAAAGCATCCATTCCTGTAGCCGCCGTTAAGCTTGGAGGCTTTTTCATCATTAGTACTGGGTCATTGATAGAAACGTTTGCAGTACATCTCCAATCAACAATAGCCATCTTAACCTTAGTGGATGTATTTGTGATGATACAGAATCTTGTCATTTCACTGGCGGTACCAGCAGTTGTATTAACTGCAATAAGTGGTGTCATTGGCTTAGTACTTTGATCGACCCCTGCATAATCTCTAATATTTCCCCCATTACCTGCTACAATACCAATACCTTTTGCACAATCATGGGAGGAACCTCCACCCAAAGAAACAATTAAATCACATTTTTCATCTTTTAAAACCTTCAACCCATCTTCAACGTTTTTATCAGTAGGGTTAGGTTGTGCTCCATCAAATATTACAACACTTAACCCTTCAGCTTCAATAATTTCCTTAACATCCTTTGCCATTCCTACTTCATTTAAAAATTTATCAGTTACGATTAGTACTTTTGTAGCACCTAAGCTTTTAGCTTGAATTCCTACTTCCTTCACAGCCCCGGGCCCCATTAAGTTAACTGTTGGCATAAAATAGCTATACACTTGATTTGTAGACATATTATTTCCCCCTTTTTATTTTTAGAAAATTCTAACTTGTTTATATACTAGAGCAAATCCCATGCCAACAATTCTTTTTTTGATAAATTCAATCCTCATCCCCTTATATTGTAGATTTAATTTGAATATTTTGAATATTGTTAATGTATTTACGAAGTTTTTGTTCCTTTTTAGTACATTCTTATTTTTTTTTTGCAACAGTGTTCTGCATTGAAACAATTTTATTATTCTAATTTCAATTTATCACTAAAAAACCTCTATTAAATTTTTAATTTAACAAATTTTTTTAATTTTCATTTCTTTTTTATATATTTATAGATCATTTGGAAAAAAACTCATCTCCATAAGCACTATTTCTAGCTATTTACCTTAGTTAATTTATTGACAGTATGCATTTTATTAAAACTTGATTGTTAAATTATTATCATTTTCTATTCATAAAAAAACTGCTACTATTATAGTTTTTCCTAAGGAATCTTACAATAGTAGCAGTTGTACTATATATATATATTTATTTATTTTATTTATTAATCTTAAAAGAACTCTTTAAAGATACAATTCTATTAAAGACTAATCTATCAGAAGTAGCGTGTTTTTTATCTACATTAAAGTAACCATGTCTAAATAATTGATACTTATCCTCTATTTTCGCATCCTTCATAGTTGGTTCTACAAACCCTTGTAGTATCTCTAAAGAGTTAGGATTAATTTGTTGTAGGAAGGTTTTTCCCTCTTCTTCTTCCTCATCTAGAATTAATGGCTCGTATAATCTAAACTCCGCAGGCACAGCATGTTTAGCATCCACCCAATGAAGTGTTCCCTTTACTTTTCTTCCTGTAAAACCAGTGCCACTTTTAGTCTCTGGGTCATAGGTACAGTGAAGTTCTACTACATCTCCATTTTCGTCCTTAATAACTTCATTACATTTAATAAAATATGCATGTTTTAAGCGAACTTCATTCCCAGGAAACAATCTAAAGTATTTCTTCGGTGGATTTTCCATGAAATCCTCCTGTTCAACATATATTTCACGTGAAAATGGAATTTGTCTGGTGCCCATAGAAGGGTCATCAGGATTATTTTCCCCTTCCAGCATCTCCACTTCTCCTTCAGGATAGTTGGTTATCACTATCTTAAGTGGTTTTAAAACAGCCATAGTTCTTGGTGCCTTAATATTTAAATCTTCTCTTATGAAATGCTCTAACATTTGAGCATCTACTACACTATGACTTTTGGCAACTCCTATTTCTCTACAGAAATTTCTTATGGCTTCAGGGGTATACCCTCTTCTCCTTAACCCTGCAATGGTAGGCATACGAGGATCATCCCAACCATCTGCAATACCTTCATCCACTAACTGCTTTAGTTTTCTCTTGCTCATTACTGTATTGGTTAAATTCAATCTTGCAAATTCAATTTGTTGAGGTTGGCTCTCCATTTCACATTCTCTAACTACCCAATCATACAGAGGCCTATGATCTTCAAACTCCAGAGTACAAATAGAATGTGTGATCCCTTCTATTGCATCTTCTAAAGGATGTGCATAGTCATACATCGGATAAATACACCATTTATCTCCAGTGTTATGATGACTAGCATGTACTATCCTATAAATTACAGGATCCCTCATATTTAAATTTGGAGAAGACATATCGATTTTTGCCCTCAGAACCTTTTCTCCATCTTGGAACTCACCATTTTTCATTCGTTGAAACAAGTCAAGATTTTCCTCTGTTGGTCTATCTCTATAGGGACTCTCCTTACCAGGCTTTGTTAATGTGCCCCTATATTCCCTAATTTCTTCTGCCGATAAATCACATACAAAAGCCTTCCCTTTTTTTATTAAAAGAACAGCTCTATTGTACATTTCTTCAAAATAATCAGATGCAAAAAATAGTTTCTCCCAATCAAATCCCAGCCATTTTACATCTTCTTTAATAGACTCAACATACTCCGTTTCTTCTTTGGTTGGGTTTGTGTCATCAAACCTCAGATGGGTTGTTCCCTTAAATTCATCTGCCAACTCAAAATTTAATACAATGGATTTTGCATGCCCTATATGTAAATAGCCGTTTGGTTCTGGTGGAAAACGAGTAATAATTTCATCATGTTTACCTGATTGCAAGTCTTGTATTACTATATTTTTAATAAAATTTGATGTGCTAGGTTTATTCTCCATTATGCTCTCCTTCCTTGTTACTTTGTTATGTATTATCCTCTATATTTAAATAAATATATCATAAATTTTAGTTTTTTTCCATGTATTATGGGGAATTTAAAAACTTTCTATAACAATAATAAGTTATTTTTAAATAGAATAGTTCTATTTAAAAAAGGAAAAATTAAAAGAAGTCTAATTTCTTTTGTATTTAATAGGAGGTTTCACTTATGGCGGATGAAAAGTATAATAAGATCAATATTCTTTCTGTAAATCCTCAATCCTATTGGTTGGATTCTACAGAACAGACAAATTATTTATCATTAAAGGAAGACATTCATGTAGATGTTGCTATTATAGGGGGAGGTATGACGGGTGTGACTACGGGTTATCTCCTAAAAAACGAAGGTTTAAAGGTAGCAATTCTAGAGGCCGATAAGATACTTCAAGGCACAACAGGACACACTACGGCTAAAATAACATCTCAACATGGTCTTATATATGATAAATTAAGAACTCAAATGGGTGTAGAAAAAGCTCAACAATATGCTGAAGCTAACGAAAGTGCCGTACAAATGATTGCTAGTTTAATCAAAGAAAAAAATATTTCCTGCGATTTTCATTGGCGTCCAGCCTATGTATATACTCAATCACAAAACTATGTGAAGCAAATCATCAATGAAACTAGAGCCGCTTATGAATTAGGTATAAAGGCTGAATATAAAGAAGAGGTCCCTTTACCTTTTAAAGTCGATGCAGCTGTTCGTTTTAATGATCAAGCTCAATTTCATCCTCGTAAATATTTACTTCACCTAGCAAAAGAAATCCCAGGTGATGGTAGCTATATTTTCGAAGGAACAAAGGCTGTGGATATTCATGATAAAAATCCTACGGCAGTAATTACCGGTGATGGAAAGAAGGTTGTTGCTAAAAACATAATTATCGCATCGCATTTTCCCTTCTATGATCTACCAGGTCTATATTTTGCCAGGATTTATAATGAAAGATCTTATATTTTAGGTGTAAAGATCCAAGAATCGTTCCCAGAAGGCATGTTTATTAATGCTGAAAACCCTACCCGTTCCCTTCGTTCTCAAAAATTCGAAGGTGGTGAACTCATATTAGTAGGAGGGGAGCACCACAAAACAGGACATGGTAACAATACATCAGTGCATTATGAAAACTTAAATAATTTTGCATCCGATGTTTTTCAAGTACAGGATGTACTATATAGATGGTCTACCCAGGACTGTATGACGATGGACGGTATTCCTTATATAGGACGACTTACAGCCTCTACCCCCAATATATATGTAGCAACAGGTTTTTGCAAATGGGGTATGACCAACAGCACTGTATCAGCAATGATGCTAAAAGACTTTATCTTAAAAGGCGAAAGTCCCTGGGCTGATGTGTATAACCCTTCAAGATTTAATGCTACAGCATCTGCTGTAAATTTTATCGTACAAAATGCAGATGTGGCATTAAACTTTGTATCTGGAAAACTTCTCCCCTCCTCCCTAGAAAGAGATGTAAAGCCAGGTGAAGGTAAGGTAATTGAAATAGATGGACAGAAAATCGGTGCTTATCGAGATAAAAAAAACAATCTTCACTTAGTTGATATTACTTGTACACATATGGGATGTGAACTAAAGTGGAATGATGCTGAAACCTCTTGGGATTGTCCCTGCCATGGCTCTCGTTTTAGCTGTGATGGAGACATTATAGAGGGCCCTGCCTTAAAGCCCCTGAAAAAATTCTATAATTACTAAGTAATCATCTCAACTTGTTTAATTTTCCGGATTTATCATTGCAATAGGTTTTAAAGCCGTTAATGATTTAGATAGTATTATCGTATATTTTAATTTTTCGCAAAATTTATAATTGATTTATAGGCTATAATTATGTTACAATTTACATTATTCCTTTAAAAATTAAATAAAATCGGATGAAGATAGCGGAATATAGTAATAAACCGTTATGGGACGAGCCTCTGGAGAGACTCAAAGGAGCACCGAAGGGGAAAGCCAATAACATTGGTGAAACTCTCAGGTAAAAGGACAGGGGATTTTATGCATAAAAAAGCATATAAAACATACATTGTACAACAATGCCATATAGTATGTTTGGCTTATTTTCTTTTGCATTAAAATCTTCGTAACTTAGAGGCTAATTTTTTATTTAGCCTCTTTTCTATTTTTGTAAACTTTATCATTAAATGAAAAGGAGAGATTGTGAATGAAGGCATTTATTACCGTAATAGGTGACGACAAAATTGGTATTATTCATGGGGTTACTTCTATATTGAAAAAAAACAATGTAAATGTTTTAGATATAAACCAAACCCTACTTCAAGACTACTTTGCTATGATGATGTTGGTAGATCTAAAGGAAATGTCTTTAGGATTTAAGGAGTTAAAGCAAGAACTTCAAATGGCAGGCAATGAAATAGGAGTTACCATTAAGATTCAACATGAAGATATATTTAACACAATGCATACCGTATAAAATATAGTCAGAAGGAGATGAGCATAAATGGTTAATTTTCAAAATATCATGGAAACAATAAAAATGATAGAAGAAGAAAAACTTGATATAAGAACTATTACGATGGGTATTTCCCTTTTGGATTGCTGTGATAGTTCGGGAGAAAAATCTAGAATAAAAATCTATGATAAAATTACAAGCTATGCTGAAAAACTAGTTAAAGTAGGAGAAGACATCGAAATGGAGTATGGTATTCCTATTATTAATAAAAGAATTTCTGTAACTCCCATGGCCTTAATAGCTCAAACTAGTGCTGATAATAACTATGTAGAGTTTGCTAAAATATTGGACAAAGCCGCTGAAACAGTAGGAGTAAATTTCATCGGAGGATTTTCTGCATTGGTACATAAAGGATATTCTAAAGGAGATAAAATCCTTATAGACTCCATCCCTGAAGCTTTAGCTGTTACAGAGAGGATTTGTTCTTCTGTTAATGTAGGATGTACAAAATCAGGAATAAATATGGATGCCGTTAGAGATATGGGACAAACCATCAAAAAAACTGCTTATCTTACAAGGGAGAGAGATAGCATCGGTTGTGCCAAACTAGTGGTTTTTGCTAATGCTGTAGAGGATAATCCCTTTATGGCAGGTGCCTTTCATGGTGTAGGTGAAGGAGAATGTGTTATTAACCTTGGTATTAGTGGTCCTGGTGTTGTAAAGTCTGCCTTGGAAAAGGTAAGAGGAGAAAAATTTGATGTTATAGCAGATACCATAAAAAAGACTGCCTTTAAGATCACAAGGGCAGGTCAGCTGGTGGCCACTGAAGCCTCCAATAGATTAAATGTCCCTTTTGGTATTGTAGATTTATCTCTTGCTCCAACCCCCGCTGTAGGTGATAGTGTGGCAAGGATTTTAGAGGAAATGGGTCTTGAAACCTGTGGTACCCATGGGACAACTGCGGCTTTGGCTCTTTTAAATGATGCAGTAAAAAAAGGTGGTATTATGGCCTCTTCCCATGTAGGAGGACTTAGTGGAGCATTTATTCCCATCAGTGAAGACGAAGGGATGATTGAAGCAGTGAGGAATGGTGCACTAAATTTAGAAAAACTTGAAGCCATGACCTGTGTATGCTCTGTTGGACTTGATATGGTGGCAATCCCAGGTGATACTCCAGACTCTACCATAGCAGCAATTATTGCGGATGAAGCTGCCATAGGTGTAATTAATAACAAGACTACAGGTGTTAGAATTATACCTGTCCACGGAAAGAGTCTTGGTGATGAAGTAGAGTTTGGTGGTTTGCTAGGGAGGGCACCTATTATGTCGGTAAATAAGTTTTCCAGCTATGATTTTGTTCATCGGGGTGGAAGAATCCCAGCACCTGTCCATAGCTTTAAAAATTAACCTCTTAAAAATGCTATTCTGAAGACAGCAAAGAATCTGCATTGCATAGAAGCATGCATTCTAAGATTCTTTGCTATGCTCAGAATAACAGTTATTTCAATATACCCTTCCTCATACTTACTTCTAACAGACTTTACTTTTTCCCTTAGAGATTTTATCAGCAATACCTGTAGATGCATAGGATTCTGGCTTCATGCGACATTCGAATCCCATTCCCATTACCCAACCAACAATCTCTTTTATTAGTTCCTTCGTCTCCCCTTGATTACCTATATCAACATGTACTTCTAAAGAGACCTTCATATCATTGTTATTTATAAATTCCATTACTTTTGTAGCTAAGTCTAAGCTACACTCTGTTTCCATAAATATTTTTTGCCTAAGATTTCTGATCTTTCTTATCTTTTTAATGTCGTAGAAAAAGATACCTCCCTTAGTTTTTCTAATCACTGCAATCACAGAAACCACCTTAGTAAAACCCTCTACACTTTGAGAATCGGTGCCTACTGAAATAACATACTCAGATTTTAAGTCTTTACTTATATGCTCTTTAATCCTTTTACATGCTTCATCGAAACTGACTTCTCCATAGGTTATACTTTTCATAAATATGCCTCCAAGTCATTTCTTGTTTTTGTTTTTGTCCCTTTTACTACTAGTCTATGAAAATCCTATCAATTTTAACTTAGTATTATTTTTATTTTATGCTAAAAACTGTAAAATGTTAAAAGGCAAAAAAATAAGACCTAAATGGTCTTATTGAAATTTCCATATTCCCTTTAATACTTTTTCTGGAGTAATAGGTAAGCTTCTCACATGAACTCCAACAGCATTATATACCGCATGGGCAATAGCCGGTGGTGGTGTATTAATAACTACTTCCCCAATGGATTTAGCACCAAATGGCCCAGATGGTTCATAGCTGGATTCAAAATCAACAGTGATTTTATTGATGTCTTTTCTACAGGGGATTTTGTATTGCATAAAGGTATTAGTCATCATTTGACCTCTTTGATTATAGATAACATCTTCATACATAGCCATACCTATCCCTTGGACCAATCCACCCTCCGCCTGAATACGTGCAAGCTTAGGATTGATTACCGTTCCACAGTCAATAACTGCTACATAATCTATTAAATCTATTTTTCCCGTCTCCTTATCCACTTCAACCTCTGCAAATCCTGCAATAAATGGCGGTGGACTCTTATCTCCTCCAAAGGTACCGGTACCCATCAATTGTTCTTGTTTTCCTTCGCCTGCAGAAACATATTCTGCAATCTGACTTAAGGATACAACTTTTTCTTCATGGTTTAAGACTTTTATAGTATCTCCTTGAAAATCTAATTTCTCTAGGGATATCCCTAACATTTCCGAAGCTTTTTTCAGTAGCTTTAGTTTCAAATCTTCGGCTGCTTTAATGGTGGCATTCCCAGTTACATAGGTGGTGCTGGAGGCATAGGAGCCGGTATCATAGGGAGATGAATCAGTATCTACCCCCGGCACAACAAATTTATCCATTGTTGTCTCTAAAATCTCCGCCGCCATTTGTGTTAAAACAGTATCACAGCCCATCCCCATTTCAGTAGCACCTATCAATAAGCTATAAAGTCCATCATCATTTAATTTAATAGTAACATTAGCAACATCAATTGCAGCAATCCCCGAGCCCTGCATTGTAATAGCCATACCTACAGATCTTACCTTGGTGTC
This sequence comes from Clostridiaceae bacterium, assembly GCA_020832135.1. Lineage (GTDB taxonomy): Bacteria > Bacillota > Clostridia > Peptostreptococcales > Natronincolaceae > JAFIFG01. Next base: position 23,037 of record JAFIFG010000134.1, on the reverse strand, counting down.
ACTGATGATTTTTCTAGGATACTTTTCCTGCCATCCTATAAGCTGTTTACCCTTTTCAATGCATCTATCCAAAGTACAGCTATCTAGTGTTCCTGAAATAGGATTAGTTTCCCCTTCTTTAATAATATTTTTTGCCCTAAGCTCTGTAGGATCCATATTTAGCTTATCCGCCAATTGGTTTGCAGCTGATTCTAGAGCAAAAATTCCTTGAGTAACACCATAGCCTCTTAATGCTCCAGCCGGCATTTTATTAGTGTAAACAACATTGCCACTGAATCTTACTGCCTTCGCACTATTATATAGGGGTAGGGTTTTATAGCCTGCTACACTAAATACTGTAGAGGCATGCTCGCCATAGGCTCCTGTATCGGATAAGCCCTTCATATCTATGGCTTGAATATTGCCTTCATGATCTGCACCTATCTTCACTGTAATCCTCATGGCATGTCTACTGGTGGTGCAATTAAGACTTTCTTTTCTATCGTAGATAATCTTTGCTGGTTTTCCTGTTTTTAATGTCACAATAGCTGGAAATACTTCTACTGAAGCTGTTTGTTTGCCTCCGAACCCTCCACCAATTTTGGGTTTGACTACCCTAATTTTACTTTTAGGCACTTGAAGGGCTCTAGCCACAATCCTTCTAACATGGAAGGGTATTTGGGTTGAACTTACAATAGTCAACCTTCCATTGGAATCCATATAGGTGAAGGCTCTTTGGGTTTCCATCATGGCATGGGCCTGTGCTTGGGTGTAATAGGTTTCTTCTACAATAACAGGACTCTTTCCCAGTTCTTTCTCTACATTCCCACTTTCTATAAGGGCAGTGGCTGTAATGTTTTTTTCCTTTTTCATGCCTATATCAAAGTTGACTTGCAGGTTATCCTCCGGATGAACGATGGATGTATGTCCTATTGCCTCTTCAAAATTTAATACCGGTTCTAACACTTCATAAGACACCGCAATCATCTTCATGGCCTTTATGGCTGTTTTTTCATCTATAGCAGCAATAATGGCTACTTCATCTCCTACATACCTTACATATTCATCTAATATTAATCTATCATAGGGAGAAGGTTCTGGATAAGACTGTCCCGCCATGGTGAACCGTTCATTAGGAACATCCTTATGGGTTAAGATACACTCTACACCCTCAAGCTTTTCTGCCTTTTCTATATTGATAGACTTAATCTTAGCAAAGGCATGGGGACTTCTTAATATTTTAATCACTAATGCATTTGCATTTACTAAATCATCGGTATAGAGAGGTTTTCCTGTGGCGACATCCATTCCATCCAGTTTTCTTATTGATTGATTTATTATTTTCATTTTAGGCCACCCCCATATACGTTTTCACTGCCCTTAGCTGTCCCACATAACCAGTACATCTGCACAGATTTCCTGTTAAATAGTGAATGATATCCTCCTCAGTAGGATTTTTTAGCTCTCTTTTCATAGCCAATACCGTCATAACAAAGCCGGGGCTACAAAAGCCGCATTGTTCCGCACCTTCTGCCACCATAAAAGCTGCAAAATCTTTAGCTTCTTCTCCAATGCCTTCTATAGTAGTTAGATTTTTGTTATTGACCCTTACAGCAAGGGTGCTACAGGAGAGGGTAGGTTTACCTTCTATCCAAATAGTACATAGTCCACAGTTTCCTGTATCACAACCTCTTTTTACACTGTTGAAGCCATATCTTCTTAGAACATCTACTAGAAATTCATCGTATGCCACTTCCATTTGTATTTTTTTATGATTCACTATAACTTGTATCTTCATTAGGATAGCACCTCCATTAACCCTCTTTTTACTAAAGCTTTACAAAGAGCTTCTCTATAGGCTTTGCTTCCCCTCATATTACTACCAAAAGTCAATTCCTTAGATGCCATTATACATGCCTCTTCTATAGCTTTCTCGTTGATTTCTCCTTCGGTTAAAAACTTAGAGGCTTCTTGCGCCATCATAGCCCTTGCAGGTCTTGCACCTACAACTATTTTAAAGATATTGTCTTTCTTAGATACCGCTACGTTTAATATAGAGTAATCTCCTTGAGAGTTACGTATAGAATGAAAGGTTGCCCTCTTATTTTTCTTGCCTATAACTATTTTTACTAAAATGTCCTTCTTGCTGCCTTTGATTAAAAATTCCTCCAATGGCATTTTCCCACCTTTATATAAAACCACATAGGTGTCTAGTGCCAATAGCGCTGTGATGAAGTCAGAAAATCCATAGCGTGAATAAACTGTTCCCCCAACCGTTACAACATTTCTAAACTGTACTCCTAAAATTTCTCCTACAGCCTTTGGTAGTATTCCGTCAAAATATTGATTAAGAAGAGGACTTACCTCGACATCTCTAAAACTGGTCATTCCACCTATTTCAATATAATCCGCATCTTCCGTTATATAATTTAACATCAATTGGGATAGGTCTATGGCAGTGGCTATAGTTTTGTTACTCATTCTTAAAAATCCACAGCCCCCCAATATGGTGTTGGCTTTCTTTTCATTTAAAAGCTTATAAGCTTCTTCTAATGTGTTGGGTGTTCTATAGTTTTTTATTGCAAACATTTTTATCACTCCCTACTAAGCTGCATTTTCCTCTAAAACTGAAGCTTCTTGCTCCTCTGGTAACACTATATTTAAGATGAAAGCTAAACCACCTGTAAGGACGATTCCCGAACCACCTAAAACCATTTGTAACATCTCAGGAAAGTTGGCTAATGCAGCCGGCACAGAGCCTAATCCAAATCCTAAGCCTAAGGCTACTGCTACAATGATGCTGTTTCTACCTCTTAATGCCTCTTTAGTCACTAGATTCATACCACTAACAGCTATCATGGCAAACATCACAACAGCAGCTCCACCTAGAACACTTTGGGGCATAATAGCAATTACAGTACCTACTTTAGGAAATAGTCCAGCAACGATTAAAAATATAGCCCCCACCGCCACAACGAATCTATTCATAATACCGGTTAAGGCAACAATACCAACGTTTTGACTATAGGATGTGTTAGGTAATACATTAAATATAGCAGCAAAAATACTTGCAGCCCCATCCGCCATAACACCACCTGATAACTCTTTATCGGTTGCTTCTCTATTGGCACCACCCATGGTTATACCTGAAATATCACCTACCGCTTCAATGGCAGTTACCATATACATTAGCACCATAGCTATAATTGCATCAAGACGAAATACCATGCCATATCTCAAAGGCATTGGAAAAGAAATCCAACCAGCAGTACCTACAGCTGAAAAATCTACTTTTCCCATTGGGATAGCCACTAAATAGCCTACAATCAATCCTATGAGTATAGCTGACTGACTAGTCATGCCTGTTGTAAATTGTTTGAAAAATAATATCGTTATAAGTACAATCGATCCTAAAGCTAAATTAGAAAAGGACCCAAAATCACTGGCACCAACTCCACCAGCGAAGTAGTTTACTCCGGTTGGCAAAAGGGATAAACCTATAGACAAAAGTACAGTTCCTGTAACAACTGGTGGAAAATACTTTCTAAGGGGCTTTAAGAAAGAGCCCAAAATCACTTCACAAAACCCGCCTACTAAGGAAGCTCCTAATATTCCCGAGAGACCATATTTCCCTCCAATAGCTAAAGCTGTTGGTAAAAATCCAAAACTAGTACCCTGGACAATAGGTAGTCTAGCACCGATAGGTCCTATTGGATAAAGTTGAACCAATGTAGCTACCCCCGCCACAAACATGGCACATTGTATTAAAAAAGTCCTTTGATCAATAGGTAGGTTTAATGCACCTGCAATAATAATTAAAGGAGTTACATTCCCTACAAACATAGCTAAAACATGTTGTATTCCTAAAGGAATAGCTTGTCCTAGTGGCGGTCTTCCGTCCAATTGATAAATCATTTCATCTTTTTTCATGTTTTTCCCTCCAGTACTTGGTTTTCTTTTTAATCAATCTTTTTATCTTTAATATGTCTTTAGTATAACATAAAAAATTTGATTTTCCGAATAATTTTTTTATTATTTTTAATTTTGTTTGTTTATAATCAAATCTATAGATAGTTTTATGTATATATAATTCGCTTATTTCTTTGAATTCACCTTATCAAGTATTTCTTATAAAAATAATAAAATTTATTTTTATAAGAAATACTTGATATATTTATTGAAAATCTACAAATAATATACTTGTTGAAAATTATATTTAAATTTTGGAGGTTTATTATTATGAAGAAGAAATTGTTTGTATTGTTATTACTTGCTGTGGTTTTATTAACTTCTTGCAGGGATCCTGGTAGATCTCCTATGGAAACCAATGAGTCCTCTATCTTTGATAGAAAAGAGCCTCAATACGGCCGTATTATTTCTTTAACTACGAATATTAGGTCTGGATTAGGTCATGATTTTGATTCTGTAGGAAGCTTAAATCAAAATGATATAATAAAGATTTTAAGAGAAACAGAAGATTGGTATGTAATTCAGTTAGATAACAACCAAATAGGTAGTGTGGATAGGCAAGATGCTACTCCTATCGTTCGAGAGAAACAACCTCAACAGCAACAAACTCCTGCACCAGATCAAATGGAACCACCGGCACAAGATGAGGAAGCGGCACCGGAACAAGATGCAGTGGAAACACCAGCTGAGGATGCTCCAGAAACTCCTGCACCACCGGTAGCAGAAGCACCAGAGCCTACTCCAACTCCAGCACCTGATCCAACTCCAGCTCCAATTCAAGAACCAGTCCCAGTTGAAGGAGTTGAAGGTCTAAGTTCACAGGAACAACAGATGGTGGATCTAGTAAATGGAGCTAGAGAAGAAAATGGTCTTCCACCTTTAAGAGTAGATTTAGAGGTTACAAGAGTTGCAAGAATTAAATCTCAGGATATGGAGGATAACAATTACTTTAGTCATTATTCTCCTGTTTATGGTAGTCCTTTTGAAATGATGGATAGCTTTGGTATTAATTACATCCATGCGGGAGAAAATCTAGCTGGTAATTCCTCTGTAGAGGCTGCTCATCAAGCCCTAATGAATTCCAGTGGTCACAGAAAAAACATTCTTAGTCCTGATTTTACTCACATAGGTGTAGGTATACGACCTAGTAATCGCTATGGCATGCTATTCACCCAAATGTTTATAAGCAAGCCCCAATAAAAAAACAAAAATGTCCAAACTAGGAATATAAACACATCCCTGGTCTGGACATTTTTAGAATATAATTTTATAAACTACCCATTTTTTCTTTTAACCTTTGAATAAACATAGCAGGATCTTCTGCCTCCATCACCGATGACATAATAGCTATTCCATTGGCACCTGCCTTCATTACTTTATGAACATTGTCTATAGTAATACCTCCTATAGCTACTACTGGTGTATCTACAGCTTTCTTTATAGCTTCAATAAAATTAATTCCTCTAGGTTCTAGCCCTTTTTTGCAATCCGTTGGAAACACATGCCCTGACAGGATATAGTCACAGCCCTGCTCTGCTGCTGTAATAGCCTCTTCTACACTATGAATAGACACACCTAATCTGCCTTTATAATCCGGTTGTTTCTCCACAAAATCATAAAAGCCACTATGATATCCACCTGCATCTACTGCTTTAGCCACCTGTAAATTCCCGTTCACAATAAATAGTTTTCTAGCCTTTTCTGTTGCTTGTTTTATTTCCTTAGCTATAGGTAGTAATGCTTCAAAGGATAAATCCTTCTCCCTCAAAATAATAGCATCAGCCCCACCCTTAAGAGCCTCCTCCACCACCCATAGTAAATTTTTATGTTTTACAAGATTACGATTGGTAACAACATAAATCATCAGGTCTACCTCTCCTTACCTATCTATATCCTTTTCTATATCCATCCAATTTTTAAATATAGGCTGATACCCTCTAGCATACAGAGTTTCTTTTATCTCCTCTACACTTCTTGTGTCACTAATTTCAAATTGACTATCTCCCTTAGAAGAACTACTATGTCCCCCTACCTCTGTAGATACCCCTGCCGACATCTTTGTTATACCTAATGGAATCAAATGATCACGGAAACTTGCCTTCTCTCTAGTGGATATAGTAATACCTATATAGGGTAGGAATATCTTTAATGCCAATAAAATTTGAACTAAATCTTTATCGCCTACTAGTGGATAATCTCGAAGACTCCCCTTGTGGGGTCTTAATCGTGGTAGAGATATACTTACCTCTACATCGTTATACTTATTTTGAAGGTAATTGCCATGTAATCCTGTTATAAATGCTTCTTTATGCCAATCATTTAGTCCCAATAGAGCTCCTATATTAACACTTCTAATCTTGGCTCTACATGCTCTTTCTGGCGCATCTAAACGGAACTTATAATCCTTTTTAGGTCCGGATAAATGAACAGCATCATAAATAGCTTCATCATATACCTCTTGATAAATAGTCAATCCATCTACACCGACTTCAATAATTTCTCTATACTCCTCTTCCGTTAAAGAGTATATTTCTATGGTTATTGATTCAAAATACTTTTTTAATACCTTTACCGCCTCAACTATATAGGATACTGGTGTTTGACCTTTAGACTCTCCAGTTAAGATTAAAATATGCCTTAAACCAGTGGCAGTTATGGCTTGAGCTTCTCTTTCTATCTCTTCTAATGTTAACTTACTTCTTTTAATTGTAGTATCCGTATTAAAGCTACAATACAGACAACGATTAACACAATAGTTAGCTAAATACATTGGGGTATAAAGAAGTATCGCTTTTCCAAAGTGCTGTAGAGATAGTTTATTAGCCTTCTGAGCCATCTCTTCTAGATGCAAGGTGGCTTTTGGAGATAGTAGTGCTAAAAAATCCTCTTCACTTATTCTATCTTTTCTAAGAATCTTTGTTATATGATCCTCTGTAAGTCCTTTAAAAAAATCATTATAATCAAAACTTTGGTATCGCTGTATAGACTGGTAAAAACTCATTATAAATCACCTTCATGTAAAAAACCCGTTAGTGGTGAGGATGCTGCAGCTAATCGCCTTTCAACACCAGTTTTAGCAACATATGCCATTCTACCTGCCTTCACCGCTAAGGAAAATGCCTCTGCCATTTTTATAGGGTCTTCAGCAGTTGCGATAGCCGTATTTACTAAAACTGCCGCGGCCCCCATTTCCATAGCCTCCGCCGCCTCAGATGGCTTACCTATACCAGCATCTACAATAATAGGAACTTGGATTTCATCTATTAGTATCTGTACCAACTCCTTTGTTCGAATACCTCTATTCGTTCCTATAGGTGCTCCTAAAGGCATCGCAGCAGCAGCACCTGCCTCCACTAATCTTTTGGCCGCCATTAAGTCCGGTGACATATAGGGTAGTACAACAAAACCCTCCTTTGCCAACACCTCCGTAGCCTTAATGGTCTCATAGTTATCCGGAAGTAGATATTTATTATCAGAAATCACTTCTATCTTTACCCAGTTCCCACAGCCCATTGCTTTTGCTAACCTAGCTATTCTAATGGCCTCTTCAGCATTTCTGGCTCCAGATGTATTGGGAAGAAGAATGCATTCCTTTGGAATATAATTAAGTATGTTTTCTTCCCTTCCCTCTAGGTCTACCCTTCTCAAAGCCATAGTTACTACTTGTGTACCGCAACTTTTAAGAGCAGCTTCCATCTTTTGATTACTAGAAAACTTACCAGTACCTGTGAGTAATCTACTTTCCAATAATGTATCTCCAATTTTTAATCCATCCATTTATAACCCCTCCTAAACTTCTTCTTCCCCTACGATAAGTCTCAATACTGTATTAGCTTGGTGGTTTGCTGCTATAGCAACTCTCGGAGCCATTAAACCACAGCCTGGTTTTGCTTCAGAAATTCCATCACCAACCAAATAAAACTTGTCTTTTATTTTTTTAGTTGCGATCATATTATTAGAAAAGTACCCTGCCATTCCCGAAGCTGCCACAATTGGCTTTTCAGGAAGTTTATGTAGTACAGTGTTTACTAATTCTGCCTTGCACTTAGGGTTATCAAAGGCTTCTACAATAATATCCACTTCTTTAAAGGATTCCTCTATGTTACTACCATCAAGGTATACATTTCTTGTTTCCACCTTTACAAAGGGATTAATATCCCTTAATATCTCTCTCAAAGCCTCTGTTTTCAACATGCCTATATGTTTAACAAAGTATTGCTGCCTATTTAAATTGCTTGGCTCTACCACATCAAAGTCTATTAATATCAACTTTCCTATCCCTATCCTTGCTAAGGAAATAGCTATATTGGAGCCTAAGCCACCCAGCCCTGCAATTCCTACCGTTGCTTTTTTTACCTTTTCATGTACACCTGGGGTATGTCTCGCCACTAAAAGTCCTTCCAGTTCATCATTCGTAGGTGTTTCCCCTCTTTTGATAAGAGTCATTTTATCTCCTTCTTTTAATGATGTATCTTCTTTAATAATAAAGCCATTTAGTACTACTATATCTGCATCTGGCTTCACATTATCTCTAATAGCAAATGTCGTTTCTCCTTCTTCTACTGAAAAAGCTTTTTCATTTAAGAAAATTTGCATGCTATCCTCCTCCTATAAAACCAACAATTTCTATGTTATCTCTCTGGTCCAGTTGAACTTCTTGGTATTTACTTTTGTCTATAATTTCAAGGTTTACCTCTACTACAACCGTATCTTGATTTAACCCTAATTCCTTCAGTAATGCTAAAACAGTAGTTCCTTGTGGTAAATTCTTTTCTTTCCCGTTGACAATCATTTAAATTCCTCCTAATAAAAAACAGCTCTCCCTAAGGTGAGCTGTTTTAAAAAAATATTTTATACTAAATTATGTGAAAGTATATTTTACAGCTAGCTTCCCTCCGGTAGTATTAACTACATCAGGTTCAAGGGTTAGGACATTTCCTTCTCAGCCAATTGGCACCCCCAGCTAATATAATCTATTCAATTTTTAAAAAACTACTTCTAGATTAAATCTCTTTTGATATTTTTATTATAATACAAAAAAACTTTTACCGTCAATTACTACTACCTTGAAATGCCTTTTGAGCAATTTTCACTCCCTCTCTAGCATCTTTAGCATAATAGTCAGCACCTATCCTCTTTGTAGTTTCCTTTGTTAAAACAGCCCCTCCCACCATCACTTTACAGCTAGGATGTTTTTCTTTTAGCACTTTAATAGTTTCTTCCATATTTTTTACAGTTGTGGTCATCAGAGCACTTAGACCTATTAAGTGTATATTTTCTTCCATAACCTTTTTTACTATTTCATCAATACCCACATCTTTGCCCATATCAATAACATCAAAGCCATAGTTCTCTAGAAGAATTTTCACTATGTTTTTCCCGATGTCATGGACATCTCCTTTAACAGTAGCCAATAGGATTTTATGTGGTTTTGTAGATTCTTCTGTCAGGTCTTCTGTAACTATATGATGTTTTATAACTTCAAAGGCTTTCTTTACAGTTTCTGCTGATTGAATAAGCTGCGGAAGAAAGATTTCACCCTTCTCATATTTATTTCCTACCACATCTAAGGCAGGAATAAGGTGGTTGTTTACAATTTCTAATCCAGAGATTTCTCTTAATAGTTGTCGTGTTTTTTCCTCCGCTGTTTCCTTCATCCCATCAATAACAAGACCCTTTAGCTCCCTCTCAACTGGTTCTCTTCCTTTTTCTTGCTTTTTTTCTTGCTGACTATAATGATGAATATAGACTTCTGCATTTTTATCGTGACCCCATAGCACATGAAAGGTATCCACCGTTTCCTTCATTTCTTCTTTTAATGGATCTACAATCGGTGCATCTAGACCGGCTGATAGAGCAGCAGCAAGGAAGGTTCTGTTTAACATTTCTCTTTGGGGCAACCCAAAGGAAACATTACTGACCCCTAATGTGGTTTTTACCCCCAATTTTTCCTTAACTAGTTTTATAGCCTTAATAGTCTCCTTTACCTCCTGCTGTTGAGCTGAAGCTGTTAGAACAAGACAATCCACGATAATATCTTTTTTGTCTACTCCGTATTTTTTACCATAGGAAAGTATTTTTTCTGCCACTTTTAATCGTTCTTCCGCAGTGGAGGGAATCCCATTTTCATCTAGGGTCAGGGCAATCACCACAGCACCATATTTTTTAGCTATAGGAAAGATCGTCTCCATAGACTCCATTTTTCCATTTACAGAGTTAATCATCGGCTTGCCGTTATATATTCGTACAGCAGCCTCTATTACATCACCTCTAGTACTGTCTATTTGTAGAGGTACATCTATAATACTTTGAAGCTCCTTTACTACCTTTACCATTATTTCCTTCTCATCTATTTCAGGTAGTCCTACATTTACATCTAAAATTTTGGCCCCGGCATTCTTTTGTTCCATTGCCTCTTTCAATATGTAGTCCATGTCTCCCTTGATTAAAGCTTCCTTAAGCTTCTTTTTCCCGGTGGGATTAATTCTTTCTCCAATAATGGTAATGTCCCTTCCTAATACGACTGTTTTAGAAAAGGAGCTAACGGCAGTGATTTTTTCAGGGTTTCTTTTAAAAGGTTTACTACCCTCTACTACCTGTGTTAATGCCTTTATATATTCAGGTGTAGTGCCACAGCATCCTCCTAATATATTCACTCCCTTTTTTGCCATTTTCCCCATTGCCTCTGCGAATTCCATAGGGGTAATATCAAAGACAGTCTCCCCATCCACCATCTTTGGCATCCCGGCATTAGGCTGAAGAATGATAGGAACTGTGGCATACTTTAAAATATCCCCCATCAGTTGATCTACTTCCTTCGGTCCCAAAGAGCAGTTAATACCCAAGGCATCAACTCCCAATCCCTCCAGCACATTGACCATCGTCATCCTATCTGTCCCGGTGAGGGTTCTGCCATCCTCTTGAAAGGTCATACTACAGATGACAGGAAGGTTACTGTTTTCCTTGGCAGCCAGCACTGCCGCCTTAGCTTCTAGGAGATCCGACATGGTTTCTATTAAAATCATATCCGCTCCAGCTTCACTACCTACCTTCACCTGTTGAGCAAATAAGCTATAGGCCTCCTGAAAGGATAAGGTTCCATAGGGTTCCATCAATTGTCCTATAGGTCCTATGCCTAATGCCACCAAGCAATCTCCTGCTACCCTTTTTGCAGTTTCTACAGCACTCCTTACTACATCCTCCACTTTATAGCCAAAGGGTTGAAGTTTATAGGAATTAGCTCCAAAGGTATTGGTGGTAATTATATCACTTCCAGCTTCTATATACTCTTTGTGGATCTTTTCCATAACTTCTGGTTTTAGAATATTGTAGCTCTCCGGCAACTCTCCTGGTTCCATTCCATTGTTCTGAAGCATGGTGCCTATTGCACCGTCAAAAACTAAAAGGCTCGATAAATTAAAGTCTTTGGCCACATCCTTCACCTCCTCTTCTAAAGTTACATTCTAGTTTGGTACATACTTCACAACTATTTTTTTTATTTATATGTTCTTCCTTTTGCAACCCTATAACCGCCGTAACGGACTTTCTTGGTAGTAATATACTCTCTTCTGTAGCCGATAACCCAATCTTTTTATAGGCTTCCAAAACCATTAATAAATCCTTTTGTATAGCTAAAGAAAAGTCACCATATCCAGGACTATATCTAGAGGTAGCATGCATCCCTACTTTTTTATAGATCTCTCCAATTTCCTTTTCTAGCTGGTCACATATTTCCTCTACTAGGACCGTACCACAGGCATCTAAAATAACAGCTTTAGATAGATGGGTTCTTGTATAGTAGGCTAATTTCCTATCCACCTCTACACCTAAGGTTACCGCCATAAGAATAACCTTATCACTTTTTATCAAATGCTCCTCTATATCTCTACCCCTTAATTGTAAGGTGCATCCCTTTAACTTTATTATTTTAGCTTTCTTTTCTATATCAAAAGTCCTATAGGTATACTTAGGACTACACAAGGCTATCATTTCTTTCCTTGCCTCTTCTATTAAGGCATTCATCTTTTCGCCTATAGCTTCTCCTCTATAGGATAGGTATCTTAACAATTCTTTTCTATTTAAAATAATAGCTCTTCACCCCTTATACCCTCTAGATCCTAGGCAAGTTTCTCTATACTTTTAAAAGCTATTCTCCATAAGATGAATATCATTAATATAACTAGGATTATATAGGGTAATACACTTATATTCCTAGAAATAAAAAATCCATGTGTAGCTGCTGAGGCCCCTGCAAAGCCTCCTCCTCCAAACAATACACCGATGGTACTATATTTTGCTGAGGCAAAATCTTGACTGAAGGGTAAGTGCTTGCTAGATAAATGAAAGATGACTATAATTAATAAAATCATATTAAAAAACATCAATAGAATATCTGGTAAAATTCCAAAGCCATAGATCATTAAAAATATCAAACTAACAAATAGGTAAGAAGGTAAAATCAACTTTACTACAAAGCCCTTTAATGCCCCCTTGTAAATAGATCTATAATTTCTAATAGGCAGTGTCCTATAAATCCAGGCAGCCCTATAGCCATCAGCAGCAGCCAACATTGGTATACTGGTTACCAATAGGGTGATAGTACCGTAGATAAATAGATAATATCTTCCACTAACGATCTCCTCCATGACCTCCTCAAAAGATCTATTTCCACCGAAGTTTGCCATTAGAGTAATTAATGGCATGATGACTGCAAAAGCAAGATTGGGATAGAGCTTTAACTTTAAATTTCTTTCATTGTTGATCATATTCTGGGTAAATCTAAAAAAAGTACTTTCAATTGCATTCGAAGAAAAAAGATCTGCTATTTTTTTATGCAACCTTACCCTTCTCTCTAATAAATAGGTTTTCTTCCTGTTACTTTGCTGTAGCTTTTGTAAATTTTTTTCAAAATGAGGTGCCACTACCTTAAAGTAAAACACTAAAACTACAAGGGGCAGTATAACTCCTAATATACTGAGGTAAATATATTGAGGTGTATACTGGTTTTCTAGTAATATGCTAAAGGGAGCCGCAAACCAAAGGGGTGGAATAAAGTAGCTCCACCATCTTGGGGTGAAAATAGTATCGTAATCCACTATCTGAAAGACTCTCCCTAGTAGCTGATAGACTAAAATCATACCTACAGATAGGAAGATTTGAAAGTAATTAATAATATCCTTTAACTTCTCCCCATCAAAAAATAACAGAATTAAAAAATACAATAGGCTAGTAAATAATATGATAAAACCAGAAAGTAAAAATAGTTGAAGGAAAAAAATCCCCCCAAACAATAACCCGTGCTTGAAAATTCCCGCAATGAATGCTGGAGCTGCTATCGTCATGGTAATGGTCATTAAATATAATAGAATGTGGGTTGTTTTAGCTGCACTAATGGTTCTATTGTCAATTGGTTTTGGAAGTAATATATTTTTTTCCTGTATATCCAATAGCACTGAGGAAAAATCAGCTATCATTACCGTCATAACCATAAATAACATCATGGCATAGACAATATTCATTTTAAAAAACAATGGAAAATCAGGAAGTATGAACAGCATAATAACAAGACCCATAAATCCATACATCAACAATGACTTTTTAAACATATTTTCATCCTGCTGATCCGAACCCTCCATAACTACCGTAGGAATGCGTCTTTGATCCATCAAGAGTTTTATTTGTAATATCTTTCTCATGATATTATAATTGACACCAAGTTTTTTATAAAAGAATTGAAATTTATCTAAAATCTTTAATTGTCTAAAGTCCTTCATTCTTTTTCACCACCCTGAAGCACATCAACAAACTCTTCTGCTATTTCCTTATATTGGTTAAATCCTGTCAATTGATTAAAAATCGCCTCAAGGGACCCCTCTAAATTTTTATGTTTTAACTCCTCAAAGCTACCATCTGCCACAATTTCTCCATTATTAAGTAATATGATGCGGCTACTTATCTTTTCTACAACCTCCATAATATGAGAGGAGTAAAATATAGTTTTTCCTTGGGAAGCAAGGCTTCCTAAGATTTCTTTAAAGATCATAACACTATTAGCATCTAAGCCACTTAATGGCTCGTCCAAAAATAGAATATCTGGATTATGCAAGAGGCTTGCTATAATAAGTAGTTTTTGCTTCATCCCCTTAGAAAAAGAGGATATTCTTGCATAGTAGGCTTCACCTACACCGAACAGCTCCATTAGTCGCTGTGCTTTTTTATCTATTTCCTCCAATGTCATGCCATATATTTCTCCAATAAAACCAAGATACTCATGGGCACTTAAACTATCATAGATCTCTGCTGTTTCCGGCACATAGCCAATTTTAAATTTATAATCTATATCACCCTCGGCAATATCTTTGCCAAATATTTTTACTTCTCCTTCATAACTATCTATCATACCCAAAAGGATTTTTACTGTAGTACTTTTTCCAGCACCATTAGGGCCAATATATCCTATGATCTGTCCTTGGTGTATCTGTAGGTCAATTCCCTTCAACACTTCTTTTGTATCATATTTCATTTTTAAATTTTTTATCGAAATAATAGGCTCCGTATATTCCATTTTTTCTTCCTTTCTTCTTTCAAAATATAGTTACATTATAACAAAAATGCAGATATTTATGCTATAGCTATCATAAATGAATACAGTTCCCTTTACAGTTAATGTTTTGATATGTTATACTCTTAAACTGTGTAATCTAAGGAACACATAAAAATTTAGAATATAGTAGTGTTCATTTACTTATACTAATTAAGAAATTTAGTAATTATAATACATTGTCTACACTTATAACGTCAAGATAAAGAGGTGTTTCTTATGAAAAAAGATGATATCAGTAAACAACTAGAAGATAAATTATATAGTAGGAATTTTAAGAAATATGGCATGGATATGAATCCGGTAGTATCTGGTATTTCTGGATTATTTATACTATTTTTTGCTGGGTATGCTCTCTTTAATTTAGAGCATGCTAATGAGCTCTTTGATAGGGTGCAAACTACAATTGTTACCAATGCCGATTGGGTTTTCATATTATCCAGTAACTTTTTTATTGTAGTATGTTTGATGTTTGCCTTCTCTAAACTGGGAAATGTTCGGATTGGAGGGGTCGATAGTTCTCCTGAATTTTCCAACTTTGCATGGTATTCTATGTTGCTCTCCGCTGGAATGGGTATTGGTCTTATGTTTTGGGCTGTGGGGGAGCCGCTATATCATTATGCAATTGCTCCGCCTATTTTTCCTGGGAATTATGGTGATTATACAGCAATGGCTACCACCTTCTTCCACTGGGGTCTACACCCATGGGGAATTTATGCATTAATCTCTTTAGCATTGGCTTTTTTTGCCTATAACAAAAACCTTCCCCTTTCTTTAAGATCTGTATTTTATCCTCTTTTGAAGGAAAAGGTCTTTGGTTTTTGGGGAGATCTTATTGATGTTCTTGCAGTCCTATCCTGTTTATTTGGACTGGCCACATCATTAGGCTTAGGGGTTCAGCAAATAAATAGTGGTTTGAATTATTTGGTAGGTATACCGGTTAATGTTGGTATTCAAGTTATCTTAATTGCCATTATCACCCTTATGGCCACAATATCGGTGGTTACAGGTATCGATAAAGGAGTTAGATTTTTATCAGAAATGAATATACGATTAGCAGGTATATTTATGTTAATAGTTTTCATCCTTGGCCCTACAACCTACATATTAAAAATATTCTCCAATAGTTTAGGTTTATATCTAAATGACTTTATTAGATCTGCCTTCTTTATATCAGTGGAGGACCAGGCTTGGCAAGGTGGATGGTCAGTATTCTACTTATCCTGGTGGATCTCTTGGTCGCCGTTTGTTGGAATGTTTATTGCTAGAATATCTAAGGGTAGAACCATCCGTGAATTTGTATCAGCAGTGTTAATTATTCCTTCTTTATTGTCCTTCTTGTGGTTATCGGTTTTTGGTGCTACTGCAATGTATATAGATCACGGTGCCAATGGAGAGTTGTTTCAGGTTGTCCAGGATAATCTCCCAATAGCTTTGTTTGAAATGATTAGCTATCTTGAAGCTCCTATTTTTGCCGGGGGTTTAAGGGTTCTTTTATCCCTATTGGGTACTCTGTTAGTTATTTCCTTCTTTATTACCTCCAGTGACTCTGGTTCTCTAGTGGTGGATAACATTACATCTGGGGGAAAATTAGATTCCCCTGTTCCACAAAGAGTTTTCTGGGCCTGCATGGAGGGTTTGGTGGCAGCTATTCTACTACTCATCGGTGGTGAAAGAGCTCTTAATGCCCTACAGGCGGCTGTAATAAGTACTGGATTGCCTTTTGCTATTATATTGGTGGTTATGAGTATACTGTTGGTGGATAGTATTCGTGCCTCCTATAAAAGCCAAAAGAAAATTAGAGATATTAATAGGTATAAAAATATCGTTAATAATTTAAAGAAAAAGCAACAGTAAGGTGAAAAAATCTCCTTCCCATTTTATAGGGAGGAGATTTTTATATACTGATTTTATGCTAATGCTTTCTTCGTTTCTTCAACTAACTGTGCCATAAGTTCCTTGACACTTACGATCTTGTCAATACGATAGGCATTGGTACCAGAAAAAATCAACCCTTCTTGCACATTTCCTTTAACAGCATTAATCAGTGCTGTAGATATACAATATGGTGTGTTTTTAGGTTCGCAAGGTTTTAAGCAATTGTAGCATTTGGTCACAGGAATATTACTTTTTTCTAGCTTTTTCAGAAAATCATTGTGAATAGCTCTTCCAGGCATACCCACAGGACTTTTTACTAATTGAATGTCCTGTTGCTGCGACTGAACATAAGTCTCTTTATACCTTATATCTGCATCACATTCCTCCGTAGCCACAAATCTTGTAGCCATTTGAACCCCTGCCGCACCTATTTCTAAGTACTTTGCTATATCTTTACCATCAAATACCCCTCCAGCAGCAATAACAGGAATCTTTTTATTGTGCTTTTCTTCAAAGGGTTTTAATGCATCGATGACATCCTCTACAATTTTATCTAATTGAGGTTTTGGAGTAGCATTTAAATCCTCTACAGAAAAACCTAGGTGTCCTCCTGCCTCTGGACCCTCCACCACAACTAAATCTGGTATATAGTTAAACCGCTTGTCCCATAGTTTTGTTATTAAAGCTGCAGCTTTTCCCGAGGATACAATAGGAGCTATTTTTGTCTTTGTTCCTTGAACTATTTCTGGTAAGTCCTTTGGTAGGCCCGCTCCAGAAACAATCAAATCAATTTTTTCCTCTACAGCAGCCTTAGCCATTTCCGTATAATTATTAATAGCCACCATTAAATTTACACCTATGATTCCTTTAGGACTTAGCTCTCTTGCTTTTCTGATATGTTTTCTAAGGGCATTTTCATTGGCTTCAGCATTATTGGTTTCAAAATCAGGCTCTTCAAATCCAATTTGTACAGCAGATATAACACCTACACCACCTGCATTGGCTACTGCAGCAGCTAACTTTGATAAAGAGACACCTACACCCATTGCTCCCTGTACAATGGGAACCTCTGCAATCTTCTCTCCTAATTTTAAAGGAGGTAACTTCATAATATCGACTCCTTATTTGTTTTTTTACTTAGAATAGCACTAGTGCTATTCTAAGTAAAAGTATATCTCTCTCATGCTCCTACGTCAATATTTTCTGTATATACAGTATATTTTTTCATCACATCTACAATAACACCATCGGTAAGCTTCATTCCCTCTTCACATAATATTCTTAAGTTATCTATCGTATCCTCTGCCGTTTCTGCAATAATACCATTGCCAGCCGGCACCACCTGATGATTCATCGCTAAGATGGTTGATTGAATAGCAGCGGAAGCAGATGAGGAAAGCTTTAAAGCACATCCTACTTTAGCACCATCACAAATCATACCGCTTAAGTTAGCTAACATGTTTTTTATAACACCCTCCATCTGTTTATAATCAGCCCCCATTAACCAGGCTATGGCCATGGCAGCACCTGTAGCGGCGGAAACAGCACAGCCACATAATGCAGAAAGCCTTCCTATATAGTGCTTAATATAACCATTCATTATATGACTTATAGCCACAGCTTTAGCAAGTTTTTCCTCCTCTGTAGGAAACTTTCTTTTATAAGCAACAATAGGCAATACTGCTGTTAGTCCATTATTCCCACTGCCATTACTACTCATCACTGGCATTGTTATACCCGACATCCTAGCATCTGCAGCTGCAGCCGTCAGCATCATGGCTTGACTCATTAGATCATCCGATAAAATCCCCTTCTCTATATTGTCATATAAGGTTTTTCCCACCCCCATACCAGTCTCTTTATTTAGTCCTGCTAGAGCAATCTTTTCATTCATTTCTAAGCCTTGCAGCATGAACTCTAGTTCATCAGCCTGCATTTCCTCTATCCCTCTAATAATCTTCTCTATTTTAGTTTGCCATAAAAGCTTCTTTTTATTGTCTTTTCCTATAATTTTACTGTCTTTATTTAATAGTATTTCCCCTTGCCTTTCTAAATAAACAAACTCATCATGTCTTCCTTCTATAATAACTTTAATATTTTCTTCTTTTGTATAAAGTCTTACCTCAACGTACACCTTCTCTTTTGTATCCTTTATTTGAAGCAAAACCTTCCTTTGCTCTACTAATCCCTTAACAAGTTCCACATCCTTTTTTTCAACAGCCTCCAATACCTGTAGTCCTTTACTGCTATCACCACACATTAATCCCAAGGCAGCTGCAATAGGAAGGCCTACTTCATCTGTATGAGGTATGCCCACCGCTAATCCGTTTTTGTATATATTAGGAGAAACCAATACTTCTACCTTCTTAATTTCATATGAACTTGCTAATTCTCTAGCCTTTGCACAAGCTAAAGCAACTGTTACCGGCTCTGTACAACCCATTGCTGGCACAACTTCTTCTTTTAAGGTATCAAGGATTAATTTTTTTAGTTGCATAGTTTACACCCCATTCTTATGATTTGATACTCTTTAAAAGAGCAATAATCATGCCAACTTGAAACATTGAAAAATCCTGCACAAAAAACCTTGTTTTCTCAAAATGATAAAAAATAGCATAAAAGCAGTCTCAAAATGATAAAAAATATCATTTTGAGACTGCTTTTATGTCATATTCCTTTATTTTCCTATATAGTGTAGCTCTACCTATTCCCAAGGCAACGGCTGCCTGTGTCATTGCTTGCTTGCTATTTCCAAAATGAGCCACAGCTTTTTGTATTTCTCTTTTTTCTAACTCCTTCATTGGTGTAATAGTCTCTGGTATTACTTCCTGATAAGATTTTTTCCTATGCACTAAACGATTAGGTAAATGTCTCTCTTTAATGGTTTTTTCATTACACATATTGACTGCATACTCTATTGTGTTTTCTAACTCCCTAACATTACCGGGCCAATGATAGTTTTTTAAAATGCCTATTACTTTGGAATCTATTGCTTCAACATCTTTTCCTAGCTTTCTATTGCATTTTTCAAGTAAATAGTGCATTAGGACAATAATATCCTCGTCCCTTTCCCGTAAGGGAGGAATAGCAATAGGAATAACATTAATGCGATAAAATAGGTCCTGTCGAAAGGATCCCTCCAACACCTTTTCTTCTAAATCCTGGTTGGTGGCGGTAATAATCCTTACATTTATTGGTATGAAATCCTTTCCTCCTACTTTTTCAATGGCTTGATCCTGTAGTACCCTCAATAACTTTGTTTGAAGATGCAGTGGCATATCTCCTATTTCATCAAGAAAAAGTGTTCCTTCATTTGCCAGTTGAAATTTTCCTTCCTTCCCTCCTTTTCTAGCCCCTGTAAAAGCTCCCTCTTCATATCCAAATAATTCACTCTCCAATAACTGTTCAGGAATCGCTGCACAGTTGATGGGTATAAAAGGAGATTTTCTTCTACTACTTTCAAAGTGAATAGCTCTAGCAAAGAGTTCCTTGCCAGTTCCACTCTCCCCTTGAATCAATATAGTGGAGGAGGATTCAGCAGCCTTTTTAGCTTCTAGTTTTACTTGCTTAACTCTATCGCTATTGCTTATAATTTCATCAAACCCTGTAATAATGGTGGCTGTAGTAAGTTCATTGACGGTGTTTAATATATCCGACAATTTACTGAAGGTAAATACCACACCCAGCGGTCTATTCCCTACACGAATAGACTTCGCATCAAAAACCCCTCTAAAACTATGGTTATGCCTTTTGTAAAGAAACCGTCTGTTTTTTATATAGTTGTTTTTTTTAAGTAACTCATGGAAAATGTCTTCTCCTATAATTTCTTTTACATTAACATCCTGTGGCTTTTTATCCTCTATTTTAAATAACTGTAAAGCTTTTTTATTATACCTCAACAGCTTGCCTTCTTCATCAACAGCAATAATCCCTCTATCTACCGAATCCAGCACAACCTCCAATTCCTGCACTAAAACTTTGATTTTATCTGTGTTTTCCTGTTCAACTACCTTAGCTGAAATAAGATCCGCCATCTTGTTTAAAAACTTCATCAAATTCTCTTTATTGCAAAGCATAGCACTTTTCTGTTCTTCATCAAAGGCAATTAAGCCGATAACTCCTATAATTTTGTCCTCTATTTTAATAGGGCAACAAACTTCTGCAAACTCTTTACAGTCCTCTACATCATGACATTTTAAGCATATATCATGCTGTCTAGGATTTTCAATAATAAAGTTATCGCCTAAATTTAATGCAACTCCAAAGGCAGAATTTTCATCTACTTTTCCTCCTATATGCTGTCTGTATCTTCCAGTTCCAGCAATCCGATAGAAGTTATCATCTACAATGGTTACATCTACTTTAATAACACTAGCTATAGCTTCTGATATATTTTGTACACTAGTGATAATCTTTCTTAGGCTCATTCAAATCACCCTTTATTTTTTCTATATAATGCTAAAATTTCATCGCCGTTTTTCCTACAGATGCTCTCTACTGTTGTTTTATCTAACCCTATTCCCTGGAAATGTTTAATTTCATCTAACAGTCCATCACCATGCCCCACACCATAGGCTCCGGCATCACTACCTAAAGCTACCTTCACACCCATTTCTATAGCTTTTTTTATGTTTTTCAAATGCTCATGATATACCTTTTTAATTATCTCTTCTTCTTTTTCAAATTTAGGGTCCTGAGAACTTAAAATATTTCCGAGTGGTGCTAAGGTTGGCACCCAAATAGTATCATTTTCCCCCATGCTATATAACACTTCTTCATCTATTAAATACCCATGCTCTATGGTATCTGCTCCCGCCTTTATGGCTGTTGTCACACCATCTTTCCCGTTGGCATGTACCATGATGGGGATACCTTGAGACTTTGCTTTTTCCACCATATATTGTAATTCCCTTAAGGAAAAGGTGGTTTCTCCAACATCACCATATTTTCTAAAATTTACTATCCCAGTTACAATAAGCTTAAGGTGATCTAATTCATGCTGTAAAAGATTATGAAACTCCCTTATAAAACCCACTCTATCCTCAATAGGTTTTCCTAGAAACCCTCCATAAAACCCCTTTTTATACAATCCATAGATAGGGGTTTTATAAATAATTCCCTCCTCCTTTGCAATGCCTCTAACAATTTTAGAAACAAAAAAATTATCTCCACCATCCCTTATGCCATAAATATTATTTTTTTTATACTTATGAAGGGTTTTTCTGACTATTTCAACCTTATGGGCGTGACTTAAAGGTCTCCATCTTTGTCTATCTATCAAACTATTTAATGCTATGTGTACATGAGCATCCACCAGCATCTAAATCTTCCCCTTTAAATTGAATTTTAAACAATTAACTTATAGTGTAATGTTTCTTTTCTATAGGTTTTCTCTGCCTTTCCGCTAAAAACTAAATGTTCTAAATGAGACATAGCCTCCCCTGCAGCAAACCATTTTTGAGGATTGGGAAAGTCCTCCCATCTATCATATCTTAACTCCCAGTGCATATTAGCAGCTATATCCCGTACAGTTTCTTTTCCACTTTCCATAACCCCTATGATTTCTTTAAGTCTCTTTTGGTGGTGCTCATACAGCTCTTCTACTCGTCTTCTGTAATCCTTTACAGGTTCCCTGTGGGCAGTAAATAGATGTTCTACTTCATACTGCTTAACCTTCTTTAGACTTTTAAAATAAGTCCCTAAGCTATCTTCATCAAATTCCCAAAAAGCAATATTAGGAGTGATTCTATCTAAAATATGGTCACCACAAAAAAACAACTTGTGTTTACCTTCATATAATCCAATTTGTCCTGGGGTATGTCCTGGAATATCTACTACATCAAAGCTATAATCGCCAATCTGTAGTATATCTCCCTCCTGAAGAGCAGTAAATGCTATAGGCTCCTTTGTACAATATTTATATCCTGGATGATCGTCAAAGGATACATGATCTTTTTCTAGATCAAATATTTTTTTATAGGATTCAAACTTTTCCCAGTAGGCCTCACTACTCATTTCATTGATCATTTCTCCATCTTTTTTACTGGTATAAACCGTCATACCTTCTTTATTCAAAGTTGCAGCAAGTCCACTATGATCTGCATGTAAATGGGTAATAAATAAATCCGTCTTGCTTAAATCAACATCTAACTCCTTCAATCCCGCCATAAAGGAAGCTTTACACTCTTCACTATTAAATCCTGTATCAATGATTAAATTCCTATCTTCCCCTAGAATAATATAACTATTTAGCACCTTTAGAGGATTCTTAGGTAACTGAATCTCATTTCTATAAATATCATGATAAACCTTTATAGGCATTGTATTCCTCCTCTCCTAAAGTTTCACTTGCTCGTCCTTTGGTGTCCATCGATTAGCATCCCTTGTATTGAACTTATGCATCATAGCATGAAAGGCTTCTTCTAAATCAATATCTAGTGAATTAGCAAAACACATCAGAATAAACATACAATCCGCCAATTCCATATCTATAGTATTTTCCTCTTCATCCTTTCTCTTAGGCTTCTCCCCGTAATAATGATTTACTTCTCTAGCCAATTCCCCTGTTTCCTCTGTTAATCTAGCCATCAATGCCAAAGGACTAAAGTAGC
>JAFIFG010000131.1 GCA_020832135.1 Clostridiaceae bacterium | reverse complement strand
ATTCCAAGCAACAACAATTCCAGATGGAACCTACACCATCTGGAATATACCAGCAGGTGCAGGCATCACTGTAACTGCCAACATGGATGGATATCAAGCATCTTCAACAGAGGTAACGGTTGAGGCAGGTAAGCAGACTGGAGATGCAGACTTTACTCTATCAGATGAATGATTAAGTAAACATGAAACCTTCCTTCCTAAATTAATTTAACAAAAACATACTCAACCCCCAGCAAACCTTGGCAGCCATCAAACGCTCAAGGGGCTGGGGTTTTTCTTTTCTTTTAAGAATTATCAGAAATCTTGAACTTCCAAAGGTGAGCAACTTTACGAAGGAAAGGAACGGGGAAGTACTGCTTTTCAAAACAATACTGTGTAATAGGAGCAACAACCCGGTACCCCCAACCTAAGTTCGAATGTTATACTCGTTTTATAGTAAAAACTAGAAATATTTTAAATTTACCTCTTAGGAGAATTATAATGAACAAAGCTGAATTAATAACGAATAAATGAATAAATGCAAACAAGTAAGATCAAAATGTATAACTTTATTATTAGAAGGATAGAGATAGGGAGACCCATCTCTATCTAAGCATTAAATTCAAATAATTTTATTCTGTAAGTGGTAGTTTGCTTTCTTAATAATTGAATGTAGGAGGGAATTAAAATGAGAGACATAGGGTTTAAAGAGACAGCTACAGGAAAGACAATATATCAAGATGGTACAAACTTTTATAAAACAGATGTAACGGCCAGCAAGTACAATGTGACCAGTGGGGTAATCCTGTACAAACGGAGCATGTACATCAAAGGAGAAGGGGAGGAAAGTCAGGATTGGATGCGCTTAGTAAGATAGATCCTAGTGAATTGCACAAGTATCCGCTGTCAGTAAGAATAGCTTACATTGGATTAGCGGAACTAGGGATATTTCACTGGTTAGTAATAGATATAGCATACTGGATAGTATCTAATACCTATGATTACTTCTACATTGCAATAGCATTGGCAGTATATCCTACATTAGAGCTAGTAAAGGGTAAAAGCAGCTTAACTTACTGGACTTGGACGAAGAAACGCACAAAACTTCAATGGATTATTGCAGGTGAAGCACTAGATGGAAAGAGAGTATGGTTAGCTCATCCCATTGTATTTACACTTGCAGCTATGGCTATAATGGGATTAGTTCCTTTAGATAGAATGCTAGATATATAAGTATATAAATTAACAAAATTTAGAAATTTAACTTGTACATATGAAGAAAATTTGATATAATAATAACAAACTCACGAAGATTGATTCTGCACAAATAAGAGCAATATAATACATGTGAAGTAACCATGAAGGTTAAGCATTCTTATGAAAAGAATAGTTTGTCTTCGTGGTTTTTTGTTTTTGAAATGCACACTTTCGATGGGCTAGATGTCAATAATAAATTAAGATGGGAGAGATAAAAATGTTAAGAAAAAAAATGGCATTAATCATGATTTTTATATTAACTGTATCAACTATGATGTTTACTGGTTGTTCATCACCACAAGAAGAAGGCGCTACTACTGAAGAGGAAGTAATACATAAGGATGAACTGATTTTAGCTATTGGCAGTGAACCAGATGATGGATTTGATCCTACCAATGGTTGGGGGCGCTATGGCTCTCCACTTTTTCAGAGTACATTGCTTACCCGTGATAATAATTTTAATATAGTATATGACCTGGCTACTGATTATGAAGTTAGTGAAGATGGTTTGGTTTGGACTGTGTATTTACGGGAAGATGTAAAGTTTTCAGATGGAGAAGCTTTAACTGCTGAGGATGTGGTATATACCTTTGAGACAGCAGCTTCAAGTGGGTCAGTGATTGACTTGAATATCATGGAGAAGGTGGAGGCAGTTAATGAATATACGGTTGAATTTACACTTAAACAACCACAGTCCACCTTTATTCAATTATTAACTACTACAGGAATTGTTCCTCAGCATGCACATGATGAAAATTATGCTAAACATCCTATTGGATCTGGTCCCTTTAAGTTTGTACAATGGGATAAAGGACAACAGCTTATTGTAGAAGTAAACCCAATGTACTATGGAGAAAAGCCAGCATTTAATAAGTTAACCTTTGTATTCTTAGGGGAAGATGGAGCCTTTGCTGCTGCTAGAGCTGGCCAGGTGGATGTTGCTGCTATTCCTGCATCCTTTGCAAAACAAGCAGTCCCTGGTATGAAGTTGGTGAATATAGAAAGTGTTGATAACCGTGGCATATTATTTCCTTTTGTAAAATCAGGAGGGAAAACGGAAGAGGGATTTGCTATAGGAAATGATGTTACAGCAGATATAGCTATTCGTACAGCTATTAATGTGGGCATTGATAGAAGGGCTTTAGTAGAGGGTATTTTAGAGGGTTTTGGTACACCAGCATATAGTGTTAGTGATGGTATGCCATGGTGGAATCCGGATACAGTTATTGAAGATGCAAATATTGAAAAGGCCAGAGAAATATTGACTGATGCAGGCTGGGAGGATACCAATGGAGATGGTATACTTGAAAAGGGGGATATTAAGGCAGAGTTTATTATCCTGTATCCCGCCGGGGATCAAATTCGTCAATCCTTAGCAATTGCAGCAGCAGATATGATGAGACCTCTAGGTATTAATGCCATACCGGAGGGTAAAAGCTGGGATGAATTAGAAAAAATGATGTATTCCAATGCAGTACTTTTTGGATGGGGAAGTTATGATCCTTTAGAAATGTATAATCTTTATAGCAGTGAAACCGTTGGAGAAGGCTATTATAACACTGGTTATTACGGCAATCCCACTGTTGATGAATATATGAATAAAGCCCTTGCTGCAACTAATGAAGAGGAGGCCAATGAATACTGGAGAAAGGCCCAGTGGGATGGTACAACCGGATTTAGTGCTAAGGGAGATGCTCCTTGGGCATGGTTAGTTAACTTAGATCATTTATATTTAGTAAGTGAAAATCTTGATATAGGCACACCAAAGATTCAACCCCATGGACACGGGTGGCCAATGACGGATAATATTACAGAGTGGCAGTGGAAGAATTAGTAAATACAAGGAGGCGAGAAATATGCACTCAAGTAACTTATTAATATTTGCAATGAAAAAAAGTCTACGACTAGCTACATTGTTGATTGCAATATCTTTCTTGTCATTTACCCTCATAAGTTATTCTCCTATTGATCCAGTACAGGCCTATGTAGGTGCGGATATGATGCGGGTAGGCCCTGAACAGAGAGACAAGATAGCAGAGTACTGGGGATTAGATAAATCACCTCTACAGCAGTTCACCCACTGGGGAACTGCTGTCATTAGTGGGGATTTAGGAACCTCCATGATTTTTCGTCGGCCGGTAATCGATGTCATTAAGGAAAAATTCCTTGCATCCTTAGCCCTCATGATGATTGCATGGATTCTTTCGGGGATACTAGGATTTACTTTAGGTGTTATTGCTGGAATGAAGGAAGGAACATGGGTGGACAGAGCTATAAAGTGGTATTGTTTAACCTTAGCCTCTACCCCTACCTTTTGGTTAGGTCTCCTATTGCTTATTATATTTGCAATGGGACTAGGATGGTTTCCTATAGGTTTAGGTGTTCCTGCTGGAGTGTTGGCAGAGCATGTTACTATGGGTGATCGCATACAGCATTTAGTTTTACCTGCACTAACCTTAAGTATCTTAGGGGTGGCTAATGTAGCACTACACACACGTCAAAAACTTATTGAGGTCCTTTCAAGTGAATATGTTTTATTTGCTCGTGCCAGGGGTGAAAAAGGATTTGTATTATTTTGGAGACATGGTTTTCGTAATATAGCTTTACCAGCAGTTACTTTACAGTTCTCTGCCTTCAGTGAACTATTTGGGGGTGCTGTTCTTGCAGAACAGGTATTTTCTTATCCAGGTTTGGGACAAACCACGGTTCAGGCAGGTTTAAGAGGAGATGTACCTCTTTTGCTAGGAATTGTAATTTTCAGTGCATTATTTGTATTTACAGGAAATTTGATAGCAGATCTTATCTATCAAATTGTAGATCCTCGCATTAGAGAAGGAGAATCCTCGTTATGATGAAGGTTATAGAAACAACAACCATTAAAACACCCTATTTAAAACTCAATCGAAGACAACAAACCATTATTTCAATAATTCTTTCTGCCAGCTTTCTATTAATGATTATATTAGGAGGAATATTCAGCAGCAATGAAAAAATCCAAACATATTTAGAGATGAGAAATTTATCCCCTTCCCTACAACATATTTTTGGAACCGACTGGTTAGGAAGGGATATGTTTGTCCGGACCCTAAAAGGCCTAACTCTAAGTCTTGGAGTGGGTATGCTAGCATCGGCTTCAAGTGTAATCATTGCCGTAGTATTAGGTATGGCGGCGGCTACTATGGGAAGAAAAGTGGACACATTTATATCTTGGCTTGTAGATCTATTTCTTAGTGTACCACATCTGGTGGCTCTGATTCTTATTGCTTTTGCTTTAGGAGGCGGTATAAGAGGTGTGGTCTTAGGGGTAACTCTAACCCATTGGCCAAGCTTGACAAGGGTAATTCGTGCAGAAGTAATGCAGCTTCGTTCCTCTGAGTTTGTAGAGATTTCTAGACAATTTGGTAAATCCTCTTGGTGGATAGCTACACGGCATATATTGCCCCATTTGGTACCACAGTTTTTTGTTGGATTGGTTTTACTATTTCCTCATGCGGTTTTACATGAAGCAGCTATTACCTTCTTGGGTTTTGGATTATCCCCTCATCAACCGGCTATTGGGATTATTCTATCTGAATCCATGAGGTACTTATCTACAGGCATGTGGTGGCTAGCCTTTTTTCCAGGGCTTTCCTTGTTGGTTATGGTAAGGGCTTTCGATATACTGGGGGAGAATTTGTGTACCCTTATGGATCCCTATAGAGGGCATGAATAGTGTATGAAATAAGTAGCAATTTTAAAGGAGGTTTTTAGCTTTGTCTCTAGCAGCTCCACTGAAAAAAGAAAAAAAGAAATTAATTAAACCAAAGCAAATAGAAGTTCAAAAGATTATGAAACCAGTAAAGGATA
This sequence comes from Clostridiaceae bacterium, assembly GCA_020832135.1. GTDB lineage: Bacteria > Bacillota > Clostridia > Peptostreptococcales > Natronincolaceae > JAFIFG01. The sequence continues at coordinate 10,215 of JAFIFG010000131.1, read as the reverse complement.
TAAAGAAACTTCAAGCTACTATTGAGGTGCAAGATCTTTCGGTATCTTTTATTCAATATACAAAGGGACTACAGCAAAAGGACTTAAAGGTTATTAGTAGTCTTAATATAGATATACATCCAGGAGAGATATTGGCGGTGGTAGGGTCTAGTGGTTCTGGTAAAAGTTTATTGGCCCATGCTATTCTTGGTATTCTGCCTAGTAATGCCACAGTAACTGGGAAAATCACTTACAAGGGAGAGCCATTGACTTCTAAGAGACAAGAAAAACTACGGGGGAAGGAAATTGCCCTTGTACCTCAATCGGTAAACTATCTAGATCCCCTTATGCGGGTGGGAAAACAAGTTAGAACTGCTGTAAAGGATGGAGACCCTATTAAAGCACAGCGGGAGGTTTTTTCTAGGTATTATTTAAAGCCAGAAGTTGAAAATTTATTTCCATTTCAATTATCTGGAGGGATGGCACGAAGGGTGCTAGTGTCTACTGCAGTAGTCAGTGGAGCTCAATTAATTATTGCCGATGAGCCGACACCGGGGTTAGATACTGCATCGGTTAAAGAAGCACTTAAGTGTTTTAGAGAATTAGCGGATCATGGTGCTGCGGTGATGCTGATTAGTCATGATATAGAAACAGCTTTGAAAATTGCAGATCGCATTGCTGTCTTCTATGCAGGTACTACTGTTGAAGTGGCTCCAGTAGAGGATTTTAAGGGTAAAGGTGAAGGGCTACGACACCCCTATAGTAAAGCTTTATGGGGAGCATTACCTCAAAATGATTTTATGCCTATTGCAGGATTTCAACCACTACCTAGTGCTTTGCCGCCAGGTTGTTTGTTTGAACCACGGTGTAGTATGGTGACACCGGATTGTAGCAAGGCACAGCCGGAGGCTAGGACATTACGTAATGGAATGGTGAGGTGTATTCATGCTACTTAAGGGAGAAAATATAGGTTTTAGATATGGAAAGGGACCATGGGTTCTAAAGGAGAGAGATATTACTGTAGAATCAGGTGAAATAGTGGGAATTATGGGGCCAAGTGGTTGTGGTAAAACCACCTTAGGCAGAATATTGGCGGGTTATGAAAAACCCCACGAAGGTAGGGTTATATTAAATGAAGCACCTTTACCTAAGAAGGGATACAACCCTGTTCAATTGGTGTTTCAACATCCTGAGAAGGCAGTAAATGGACGGTGGCATATGAAGGACACTCTTAATGAGGGATGGGAACCCAATGATGAAGTTCTTGAAGCTCTTGGAATTGAGAAGGCATGGTTAAAGCGATGGCCTAATGAATTGTCCGGTGGTGAGCTGCAGAGATTTTGTGTAGCACGAGCCTTAGGTTTACAAACAAGATTTCTTGTTGCGGATGAGATGACCACCATGTTAGATGCTATTACTCAAGCACAGATATGGCATGTAGTACTTGATGTTGCTAAGAAACAAGATATAGGTATCATAGTGGTAAGTCATGAAAAACATCTAATAAATAGATTATGTGATAGGGTGATTGATTTATCACCGGTAAAGGTAAGTTGAAATGATTTCTAAAGGGCTTTTCACAGAGAAACTTCTGTGGAAGGTCTTTTTCAATTATTATTATAATTAATAGTGTCACAAACTTGTAAGGTGTAATATCCTTTATTTTTATAAGGATATTACTTATAATCTTAGTAGGGACTAATGGATAGAATAATTACAGTATAATACTATATTTCATAGTGAGAGGAGTAAATAGAATGGCAAAAGCTGATTATTGGGCATTTCCCAGGAATTATAAAAACATACATCAGTTTATGGATGTATTTAAATTTATATATAAGTATGAAGGGTGTAAAGTAGACGGGGAATTGAAGGAAAACTTGAAGCAATATTTAATAGAAAAAGGTTATTTTAGTGAGGATACAAGTGCCAATATGGGACATCGTATCGCATTTCCTAGATTTTTTAGGATATTATATGAAGACAATGGAAAAGTATATGTTTCTACCTATGGCAAATTACTAAATGATTTTTGGCATGATGAAATAAAACGAAATAAGATATTTATTGAAATGTCCTCTAAAATACAATTTCCTATGAGTGGATCAAAGGTGGACAATAGCTATAAAGTATATGCATTTAGATTAATTTTCGCATTGTTGCTAGAAGAAGAATTACAGTTTAAATTAAGCTATAGAGAAGTCGGGAACATTTTATACTTTGTTTCTAGAATTGATTCTATGGAAGATTATCTAAAGGTTAAAAAGGATATTATCGATTACAGAAATGGTAGGATATCTATTGAAGAACAAGAGAAACAACAGTTTAATTTTACCTATTCCTTTGGTATTCTTAATGATTTAGGAATATTGCTAGACGAAGATAACGAATATTTTTATTTAAGTAAAGAGCTGGTATCCTTCACAAAGAAAATACTTGGAACATATAAAATTACGGATGAGGTCATCGGTGAAGAACACTGGGATGAATATTATTATAACAATGTTTCTGAAATATTACTGAAGGACATTTATACTATTTATTCTCCTGAAATTTTTCAGGAAAAAGAGTTGGAGGAGTACAGTAAAGAAAAAGCATTAGAAGAAATGTTTATTCAGAAAGAAAAATTTGATGAGATAGTATTAAGCCTCAATTATAAGAAAAATATTATCCTCCAAGGGCCTCCTGGTGTTGGAAAAACATTTATTGCTAAAAGAATAGCCTATGCAGAGATGGGTGTAAAGGATAAAGACAGAGTAGAAATGGTGCAATTTCATCAATCCTATTCCTATGAAGATTTTATTCAAGGATATAGACCATCTACAGATGGTAAATTCAAACTTACAGATGGTATATTTTATAATTTTTGTAAAAAGGCTGAATCAGATCCACAGAATAAATACTATTTTATTATTGATGAAATAAACAGAGGTAATTTAAGCAAGATTTTTGGCGAACTGATGATGTTAATAGAGCATGATAAAAGGGGACAAGAGTTTGAAATTCCTTTAACCTATTCAGAGAGTTTAGATCAAAAGTTCTTCATTCCAGAGAATGTTTATATTATAGGAACCATGAATACTGCAGATAGAGCATTGGCAATGGTTGATTATGCTTTAAGAAGAAGATTTGTTTTTATTGATATAAAACCAGCCTTCGATACAAAAAAATTCAAAGATTATTTCAGAGAAAGAAATATAGAGGAAGCATTACTGGAAAAAATTATTCTTGGCATGGTTCATTTAAACAACAGTATAGCCAATGACAGCAACTTAGGAGAAGGATTTGAAATTGGACATAGTTATTTTTGTCCTAGTTGTGAGATCACAAATCTAAATGAGAAATGGTATGAAAGAGTAATAAAAACGGAAGTTGCTCCTCTACTTAAAGAATATTGGTTTGATGATATTGATCATGCAATGGATACAATAAATAGCTTGCTATAGTGAGGGTAAAATTGGAAGGTGAAATATTTGAAGACTAAAATACCTATCGAAAATATCTATTACATGCTGTGTTATGCATGGAACAGATTAAAGGAAAAAGATATAGTTGATGTAAAGGAGCTAAAGGGCGACAAGATGCTAGATCTCTTGGCTAGAGTTTTAATAAATGGATTAAGGTTTCTGTATAAAAAAGGTTTAGATAGAGCCTATGTTGATACAATGGAAGAAACCAGAAGGGTAAAGGGAAAGGTCAATTTTATTGAGACAATCAATAATCTTTCTCTCCATAATGCCAAAGTTTATTGTGAGTTTGATGAATTAACCCATAATGTACTACACAACCAAATCATTAAGACAACCTTACACAACTTAATATTCACAGAGGGATTAAGTGTCCAATTAAAAGAAGAAATTACACTCATTTATCAATATTTTAATACCATTGACAAAATACCATTAAACAGCAAAATATTCAAAAAGGTTAAGCTTCATAGAAATAATTATTTTTATGGCTTTTTAATTAATATATGTGAATTACTCTACAACCAATCCTTTGTTAGTGAAGAGGTAGGAAGATATAAGTTTAAAGACTTCCTACAGGATGAGAAGGCTATGCCCTACTTATTTGAAGAGTTTGTAAGGAACTTCTATAAAAGAGAACAACATACTTATAAAGTGGTTAGGGAAAATATCACATGGGATATACAAAGTTGTAATATAGAAGATGAAAAATATTTACCCATCATGCAAACAGATATTTCTCTCACCTCTCTAAACAAGAAAATCATCATAGATACAAAATATTATAAAAATGCCTTAGTTAGTAATTTAGGCAGTGAAAAATTAATTTCGCAAAACTTGTACCAGTTGTTTTCCTATCTAAAGAATATAGAGGCAAAGGGTGGATTAAATAAAAAAGCAGAAGGCATTTTGCTATACCCTAAGCTTCATAAAGATATAGACCTACAGTATGAGATGCAGGGACATAATATAAAAATTAAAACAGTGAACCTCAATGAAAATTGGGACAAAATCCATGCTAGGTTATTAGATATTATTTCTTAAGAAGAAACTTGACTATAGCAGCAAATCCTAATAAAATGAGACTTGATTCAGTGGGAGTCTTAGCAATACACAGAAGGCAAAATTAACACTTGTATTACATTGGATAGTTTTATATAATGCACTTAGGAACGCTTGTTCCTAGGTGTATATAATTTGGTAGTGATATGATAGAAGGTGTGATTGATAATGAAGGATACATTAAGGGTTTTTGAAGCCTTTTCAGGTATAGGGGCTCAAAAAATGGCCATAAGGAATATCGGGGTTAGACATGAAGTAGTTGGTACAGCAGAGGTTGATGTTGATGCTATTCTTTCTTATGCAAGTATGCATTGCGAAGAGGCTAAAATTAATATAGGAGCAATTTCTTATGAGGAGATGAAGGAATATCTAAAGGCTAAAAACATTGGGTTAGACTTTCAAACTCATAAAAGCAAAATTGATAGTATGAAGGATGAAAAATTACAAAAACTCTATAAAGCCACTATTACCAGCAAAAACCTAGGGGATATTGGTTTAATTGATTGCAAGGAAGTTCCAGATCATGACTTGTTTACTTATTCCTTTCCTTGTCAGGATATATCCACTTTTGGAACTCAAATGAGCTGTGAAGAAAACAGCGGAACAAGAAGTTCTTTACTGTGGGAATGTAAGAAATTAATTGAAGAGAAGAAGCCCAAGTATTTATTATTAGAGAATGTAAAAAATTTAATTGGAAATAAGCATAAAAGAAGTTTTGACCTATGGTTAAATTGGTTGAATGCTCAAGGGTATGATAGCTTTACCCATGTTTTGGATAGTAAAGATTATGGTATTCCCCAAAGAAGACCAAGGGTTTTTGTTATCTCTATTCTTCGAGAAATGGGATATGAGACTATTTTCGAAAAACCAGAAACCCTAGCCCCCAAATCTTTAACTTATTTTCTTGAGGCCAATATAGAATTTGAAATCTCCTATAATATAGATGAATTAAATTCTTATTTTCCTAATATTAAAATCAAAGATTTTGTCATTGAAGATGGAGAAATTAAATTTTGGGATGATAGAGACTGGAAATATAATGGCATTATGATCGGAGATCTTTGTTCAACACAAAGAGCCGGCAGAAGTGGCTTGAAATGTGTTAAGAGAGAAGGCAATTTGTTAAAGGTTAGAAGATTAACCACAAAGGAATGTTGGAGACTCATGGGCTTTTCTGATGATGATTATACAAAGGTAGTAAGTGCTGGCATAACGAAGACACAAATTTTAAAGCAATGTGGTAATTCCATCGTTGTAGATGTATTGGAAAAAATATTTTCAAATCTATTTGAGGACTATATTGTATCGCAGGAGGTGAATACTCATGATCAATGCCGTATCGCTATTTGCTAATGTAGGTATTGCAGAAACATTCTTAGAGGAATGCGGTATCAATGTGGTGGTTGCTAATGAAAAAGAGCATCAAAGAGCAGAGCTTTATCAACATTTATATCCAAATTGCAGGATGATTGAAGGGGATATTACTGATGATCAGGTATTTGATGAAGTGGTTCGACAAAGTATAGATAAAAAATGTAGGTTACTAATAGCTACACCACCATGTCAGGGAATGAGTGTTGCTGGGAAAAGAGATTATACAGATGCAAGAAATTCTCTAATAGTAAGGGCAGTTGAAGCAATTGAAAAAATTGACCCTGATTATATTATCATAGAAAATGTAGTACAACAATTAAAGACCAAAATAAACTATATGGGCAAAACCATTATAATAAAAGACTTTTTACAGGAAAAGTTGCAGGATAAATATTATATAAATAAAAATAAGGTACTGAATGTAGAAGATTATGGTGTGCCTCAAAACAGGAAAAGGTCTATTATTCTCATGTCTAAGCATGGACAGTGGGAATTTCCTGATAAAGAATTTCCTAAAAAAACTGTCAGAGAAACAATAGGGCATCTACCTTCGGTAGAGGCTATCGTTAAAGAAAAAGATAAAAGCAGTTTTTTTGAAAATAATCATGAAAAAATAAAAGAGTGCAAAAATGTACATAAATGGCATATTCCTAGGGAGCATCCCTGGAGACATATTGAAGCCATGATGCACACTCCAACTGGAAAGTCTGCTTTTGATAATGAGATTTATTACCCTAAGAAAATAGATGGCACAAGGGTGAAGGGATATAATACTACTTATAAGCGTATGGAGTGGGATAAGCCCGCTCCCACCATCACTGTATCAAATGGTGCTATTTCCTCTCAATGCAACGTGCACCCTGGTCGAAAAAAAGAAGATGGAACCTATAGTGATGCTAGAGCACTGACAATTTATGAGCTTATGCTATTAACAACCCTACCAGATGACTGGAATATACCAGATGACATTTCAGATAACTTGATTAGAAAGGTCATCGGTGAAGGCATACCTCCTTTGGTAATGAAGAAAATTGTTAAGAATATGCCCTAAAGACAATAATTTAGAGCTGGTTTAGTGATTGCAACCAGCTCTGATTATTTTTCTTTAAGGATTATCTATAGTTGGTAAACTGTAAACTCATTGGCAAATCTGCATCCTTTAAAAGCTGCATAACCTGTTGCAAATCATCTCTGTTTTTACCAGACACTCTAACAACCTCACCCTGCACCGATGCTTGAACTTTTAGCTTTGAATTCTTTATTAAACTAGTAATTTTTTTAGCTTCTTCTTTATTGATGCCCTGTTTAATTTTAATAACTTGCTTTACTCTCCCGCCTAAGGATTTCTCTACTTTTTGATAATCAAAAGCTTTGATAGATACCTGTCTTTTAGTAAGTTTGGTCTGTAAGATATCTATTACGTTTTTTAGTTTAAGCTCATCAGATGTAACGATAGTAATCTCATCATTACTCTTTTCAACAGTAGTATTACTGTCCTTGAAGTCAAATCGTTGGGCAATTTCTTTGTCTGTTTGACTGATGGCATTTGTCACCTCTTGCATATCTACTTCTGAAACAATATCAAAAGAATTATCTTTAGCCATATTTCATCACTCCATTTCAACAATATTTACCAATATTATAGACATATTATCGTAAAAAAACAAGTCTAACGTAAAAAGAATAAATCGATTGTTTAAGTTATCTAATAAAGCATTACAAAGCAGTGTAATAAAGGAATTTGAAAAATAGTGTCGAATTAATAATCATAGTATAAATTTTTTAGAAAGAGATGGGGAATTTTATGATTAGCTTAAGGGAAAAAAGACTTAATATAGATAAAAATTACATATCAGTATATTACCTATGGGCAATGTTAATCTTTTCCTTTTACATTTTAGGAGTTCAGGGAGAAAAGTATTATACTATTTTTGCCATACATCCATTCCTATATTATCATACCTTATTAGAATTTTTTAGTATTGTTATATATTTTATTATTTTTACTATTACCTATTATACATATCAAAAAAATAAAAGACTTAGATTACTTGTATTTTCTTCAACATTTTTTATGGTGGGTTTTATTGATTTTTTTCATACTATGAACTACGAAGGAATGCCGGGATTCTTTATACACAGTTCAGCCACAACAGCTACCACCTATTGGATCATAGGAAGACTAATATTTACTATAGGTTTATTGATAGCTGCATTAATACCAATACATAAAAAAACAGAGCAAAACAGAAATTATTATGTGCTAGGAAGTGCAGTTGCTGTTTCTTTGATTTTCTATGTTGTCAATTATCGTATAGAATGGATTCCTCCTATGTTCGTTGAGGGAAAGGGAATGACACCCCTGAAAATTTTGCTAGAATATGTAATAATGCTACTGACAGCTGTTGCTATATTTTTCTATTTACAGGATTATAAAAAAACAAAGAATATAGTTTTTATAAAAATAGTGCAGGGATTATCTTTTGCTATCTTCGCAGAAATAGCTTTCACTTTATATGTAAATGTACATGATAGCTATAATATGCTGGGGCATATTTACAAGGTGATTAGTTGTTATTTAATTTTTAGGGGGATCTTTATTTATAACCTAGATACTCCTTATATCAAATTACAAAAAGCTCGGGAGATAATAGAAAACTATGCTAAAAATTTAAAGATATTGGTAGAAGAGAGAACAGAGGAATTAGAAAAGGCAAATAAAGAAATTATGAAGGAACTGGAATATGCCACAAGGATACAACAATCCCTCTTGCCTCCAAAGAACTTTGAACTACAGGGTATAACATTTCTCTCAGAATATATTCCCTGTGAAAACATGAGTGGGGATTTTTATGATGTATATAAAATAGATGATGAAAACATAGGGGTTTATATTGCTGATGTTGCAGGGCATGGCCCTTCAGCTGCAATGATGACTATATTTACTGAAAGGGTTATTAAATCAAAAACTACTGAGAATATAGGGGTAGGAAATTTATCTTGTGAGAAAGCACTATTGGAATTTTATAAGGAATTTAATGATGCTAATTTTCCAGATGAAATGCATATTGCTGCTCTTCATGGGATATATAATACGAAAAGTCAAATATTCACTTATTGTTCTGCAGGATTAAATACAACTCCCTTTTTAGTATCTAGGGAAAGAGAGCTGGAAGCTCTACAGGAAAGCAAAGGATTCCCTATTTGCAACTTAGGTGATTTGTATACTCCTGAATTTCAACAGGCAAAAGTACAGTTACAAAAGGGAGATAAGATAGTACTTTATACTGATGGGTTGGTGGAGAATTTCAAAGAGAATACATTGGTTAGACAAGAAACTTTAGAAAATATATTAAAGGATCATAGAGAAGCAAGTGGAATACAACTAAGGGAGATCATTAGCAGGGGAATAGCTCTGGAGATTAAAAATAGTTCTATAGATGATGATATAACACTTTTAATTATGGAGATTTGATAAAAAATGCCTCTATGGGAAACCATAGAGGCATTTTTTATCCTACAATGGGTGCCTTGTTACTTTATCGAAAAAAATTTAAGCTGTACACTAATGTCTTCTGGTAGTAAATCTAAAACTATATAAGAAAACCATCGTTCTCTACGTTTATTGGTGATGGAGCCGGGGTTCAACATGAGAACGTTGTTTTTTGTTTTTACTAAGGGTTGGTGACTATGACCAAAAATAATAATATCTACTTCATCATCTTTGAACCTTTGGTAGGCTCTATCTAAGGTACTATCACCGGTACCGTGGCCATGAAATATGCCTATTTTATAACCTTCTATAGTGATAAGTTCTTTTTCTTTAACTAAATTCTTCACGTCGTAATCATCTACATTTCCCCAAACACCAATAAAGTTCTTATATTTTTTTAATTCTTCAATGACTTCCTTATTTATATAATCTCCAGCATGGATAATAAGATCAAGTTCTTTAAAATAAGTATGAAATACATCAGTAAACCTACTAATATTTTTTGCAATATGAGTATCCGAAATAATACCTATTTTCATTTTTATACCTACCCTTCTAGAATTACTGACTAAGTTTGATCTACCTACAATTTTAGCTTAAACAATATAAAGAAAAGTATGCTCAATCCAAAGGAAAATTCAGGCCTCTGTAGGTGGTGGAAGGTTATGCTACTATGACTTTTGTGGTTTTTTGTATTTGTAGGTAGTTGCAGAATTCAAAAATGAATTTATCCACAAGAAAAGCTGTAAAAGCAACTAAAATCTGCAGCTACACACAGAAAAAAAGGCATAGGAAAGTAAAGGTTCAAAGGAACCTTTAAAAAATTGTTTAGTTGTTAGA
>JAFIFG010000100.1 GCA_020832135.1 Clostridiaceae bacterium | reverse complement strand
GGCTTTGGCTTCGACTTGTCCTCTGCAGTATAGGGCATAAAGGCATTTTGTTTTTTCTGTACAGCACTTCTCCAATTGACTTTTTCTTTATGTATATAGCCAACTAAAGGTGCTGTTATTCTTTGACTACCTTCCAATGGCTCCACCATTACTGCTATTGTGTCAAAATCCTCTATAGATTTTTCAAAACCCTTTACATTTTCTGTATTAAACTCCCAGATGACTTCTCCCTTACCATTATTTTCTACCTGTATAGGTCCGATATCTACTACTGTAGATTCTTCTTTATCCTCTGTACTTATTAGGTAAAGTCTATATCTTTCCTTCTTTTCCTCTAGCTTTTTTAGATTTTGGCAATATAATGATAGGGTTCCCTTTTCGTTTCTCACTTCAATTTTTCCATAACCCTTTGGATCATCTGTCTTTGAAAGACTAAACCCCTTGTCCTCCTGTTCTAACATGACAAAATATCGTCTATATCGTCTTTTCACTATCTGGCCCCCCCTTTACATATATTCATAGATGTTTTAAGCCTTTCTATTAATATATGTATAAAGAGGTAAATAGTTTACAGTTAATTAAGTAAGGTTAAAATCCAAGGATTTATAGCTTTTTGGAAAACATATTAGCCAACTCAGCAAACTCTTGTATTGACAAGGTTTCACCCCTTCTTTTTTCATCAATTCCCGTCTCCTGCAGGGCTTCCTTTACTATTGCCTTTGGCGCTTGTAGATTACCACTACTTAGGGCATTAAGAAGGGTTTTTCTTCTTTTTCCGAAGGCATCCTTTACAACTGTAAAGAATAACTTTTTATCCGTCACCTTTACTTTAGGCTGCTGTAATACATCTAGCCTTATTACGGTGGATTCCACCTTAGGCTGTGGTATAAATACAGAAGGCGGTACCTTAACTATTTTTTTAGGATCACAATAGTATTGTACGGCCACCGATAGGGCCCCATATTCCTTAGTTGAAGGCTTTGCCTCCATTCTCTGTGCAACCTCATGCTGAATCATGATGGTTAAAGAGGTCATGGGGACTTGCTCTTCTAAAAACTTCATCACAATAGGTGTCGTCACATAATAGGGTAAGTTTCCTATTACCTTTACCTTCTCTCCCTTAAACCTTTCCTCTATAATCTTTTTTATGTCTACCTTCAGAACATCATGGTTGATAACCTCCACGTTGTCATAATCCTCTAAGGTTTTATGTAATATAGGTAGCAGGGTTTTATCAATTTCAATGGCTAGTACTGACTTAGCCTTCTCTGCGATATATTGTGTCAAGCTTCCTATGCCGGGGCCTATTTCTATTACATGATCTTCCTTTGAAATCTCTGCCCCATCAATAATTTTCATCAATATATTTTCATCTATAAGAAAGTTTTGACCTAAACTTTTAGAGAATTTAAATTGGTATTGATTCACTATTTCTTTAGTTTTTTTAGGTGATGCTATTTTCTCCATCCTCATCCCTACTTTTCTAAAATTTTCAGTGCTTCCTGCCATTCTTCTCGAGTAACACCGTAATTGTTTAATCTATTTAAAAATTGTTTTGCATTGCCATAACCTATACCTAATATTTTACCCAATTTGTCCCTGTGATATGAGGCCTTGTCATTTCCCATCAGTTGATTACGAATCAAATCACTTTGAGTAAATTCCTGTCTTTTTTCTACGGCTTCACTACGGACCATCTTCAATGCTGCTATAATACTTTCTGGAGAAGCATTTTCTATGCCAATATCTCCATTCTTTGTTGCCTGTTCCCTCGGTAAAAATGCATGTTTGCAGCCAGGAACTTTTGTAGCAATGGTATTTCTAATCTTATCTCCCGCAAAGTCTGGGTCCGTAAATATAATAACCCCTCTTTTTTTCGCAGCTGTTTTTATTCTTTCTATAACAGTGGGTGGTAAAGCAAATCCCCCAGTTGTAATCATTTCTGCATCAACGGCTCTTTTGATGGCTGCCACGTCATCTCTTCCCTCTACAACAATAATTTCCTTGATCACATCCCTAGCTCCTTTTTCTTCAGTTTTCTATAATGCTCAATTAGATATAGCGGAGAAAAGCTTCTCCGCTATAAATGATTATTATTCTAATATATACACTTTAACTTTTCTTCGACCAAATCTCAAGGCTTCATTGACATCTTCAAAATAAAGGTCAATTTTATTTCCCTTTATAGCACCACCAGTATCTTCTGCACTAGCCACACCATAGTCACCAGTTCTATCCATAGATTCTATATAAAGCTTTGTTCCTAGAGGTATAACTTTGGGATCCACCGCCACTACACCAGGTCTTACTCTAGTACCACTACGGGTAACCCCATAATAAGGATCCCCAGGGTTTTTTCCTGTACTCTCATATCCAGCGGTATAGGCAGATGCCTCCATAACAATAACATCTGTATATCGTCTATTGTCCCCTCTAGAGGTTGCCACCATTCTAGCAGTACCCTTTTCTATGATTTCATTGACGGGCTCCTCAATAATGTTTTCGACGATTACCTCTCTAGCTATTTCTTCACCATTTTCATAAAGGATTTCTATCTCTACTTCTTTTCTTCCTGATTTACCTTCCTGAACCCTTTCGGTCTTACCGTAATCCATAGCATCATTATGTTTTACAGTAGTTTGGAAAGCAATTTCTTGGTTCTCTGTAATGATTTCCCTCTTCACTCTAGTGATTTTCACTGTGTCTCCAGGGTTAAGGGAAGCTTCTAGTGTTGGTTCAACTTTATCATCTTCATTGATTTTTATCTCTAGTATATTTAATAGATCTTCTACTGTATTTTCTGCCGTAAGAATTATATTTTCTTCTCCACCATCCACCAGTTGAATTTCAAATGCCCTATGGATTACAATCCTTGTACCCTTTTGTAGTCTTTCATTTATACCTGGTACAACTTTATCTTCTTCTCCTACTTCTATACCCTGCTCTTCTAATAAATTTTGCACCGTCGTGGCAAAGGTTGAAACCTTTACCTCATTACCGTCATAAGCCACTACTACCTCTTTCCTCATGGTGGTAAAACCAAGAGCCATCATTAATAGGCCTACTGACACTATAGCAATAAAGTGTTTTTTGTTTAAATTCCTCCAAAACGCCTTATTACTAAAAAAAGTTTCCATATACATATTCCTCCTATTTTTTGTGCTTTATACTCCTGAAATATGGAGTATAAGTGCATTTTTACACCCTATTGGCTCAAATATCCAACTTGATGTCTCTCTAGGATTTAGGTCTTCCCCATTCTATGTCAATGTTTTGTTTTTGTCAATACTTTAACTACAAGCTATTGGAAAACCTAACTACTTTCATTGAAATTATTTCCATTTTAGTAAAATTTTATTCCCTTGGACTCTTGTCTATTATATGCAGAGTTTTTTAATATATATCTTTTTTTAAAAAAAACACCTCACATGTTATATATAGTTATACTATACAACATATAAGGTGTTTTTTTCTATTTAATATGAAATAACTGTTTTGCATTCTCGGTTGTTTTTTCTGCTACTTCCTCAAAGGAAATCCCCTTAGCTTCTGCAATGGTTCCCGCCACATATCTTACGTAGGAGGGTTCATTTCTTTTTCCCCTATAGGGAATTGGTGTTAAGTAGGGACTATCGGTTTCTATTAATAACCATTCTAGAGGAATCTCCTTTGCTACTTCATAGGTTTTTTTAGCATTTTTAAAGGTTACAGGTCCAGCAATGGAAATATAAATGCCTCTTTTTATATATTCTCTTGCCAACTCTACACTGGCTGAGTAGCAGTGCATAACACAACCTATGTCTCCCGCCTTATGTTCCTCCAAAATATCAAAAACCTCACCATGGGCATCTCTGTCATGGATAATAATAGGCAGGTTTACTTCCTTAGCCAACTGGATTTGACGTCTAAACCACTGTCTTTGTTGTTCTCTAGGGGAGTGATCATAATAAAAATCCAGTCCTATCTCCCCTATGGCCACCACCTTTTCCTTTTTGGTTAATGACTTTAGAATTTCAATGGTATCTTCATCCATGTCCTTAACATTATGGGGGTGTACCCCCACCGCTGCATAGATAGCATCATATTTTTGAGCTAAATTTACTGCCTTTATGGAGGAGTTTAAATCTGCCCCAGGATTTAACATGTATTTTATCTCGTCTCCTCTAAAGCCTTTTATAACTTTATCTCTATCTTCATCAAACCGTCTATCGTCTAAATGGGCATGACTATCGAAAAGCATCAAAATCCTCCCCTTATTAACTGATTAATGTTCCTGTAGGTATTTTTTCATCTAGGGTTCCTAATACTAGTTTTTCGTCATTAGCCGCCGCTAGAATCATACCTCTAGACTCTACTCCCCTAAGTTTTACGGGTTTTAGATTCGCCACCAGAATCACTGTTTTACCTACTAGATCTTCAGGCTTGTAGTGTTCAGCTATGCCAGAAACAACTTGTCTCACTTCTTGGCCTACCTGTACCTGTAGCACCAATAGTCGATCTGCCTTAGGGTGTTTCTCTGCCTTTATAATCTCTACTGCCCTTAACTCTAGTTTGGAAAAATCATCTATGGTAATTTCTTCTTTGGGCTCTATCTCTATAGCTTCCTCTTCTTTTTTACCACCATTAATTTGTTGTAGATACTCTTCATTTATTTTCTCTAGTGCCTCTACTTCTTTTTCTACATCTAACCTTGGGAATAATGCTTCTCCTTTTTTCACTTTAGTTCCCGCTGGTAATTTTCCAAACTCCATCGTATCCTTCCACTGTAGACCCACTTCACCCTCTGCTCCTAATTGTGTCCAAATCTTTTTTGTGGTGGCCTCCATAAAGGGCTTAATAAGTACGGATATAATACGGATACTATCGGCTAGGTTATACATAACCGTATCTAACGTAGCTTTATTTTCTTCATCCTTTGCCAAAATCCAAGGAGTAGTTTCATCAATATATTTATTTACTCGTCTTATGATTTTCCAAATTCCCTCTAGTCCATCATGGAACTGAAGTTTGTCTATAGCTTCCTCAACTTTTTCTGCTGCAGAGGTTACTACCTCCCTTAGGTTTTGGTCGAACTCTCCCTCCGCCTTAGCCTCCGGCACAATACCATCATTGTATTTTTCAATCATGGCGATACTTCTACTCACAAGATTTCCTAAATCATTCGATAGGTCAGAATTTAAACGATTTAAAAAGACTCTATTGGTGTAATTGCCATCATGACCAAAGGTAAATTCTCTTAATAGGAAATATTTTAAAGCATCTATACCGTATCTTTCGATTAAAGGCTCTGGATATACGATATTTCCTTTTGATTTTGACATTTTATCGGAGCCAAATAGAATCCATCCATGACCATATACCATCTTTGGTAGTGGCTCTCCTAGGGCCATAAGAATAGCTGGCCAAATAATTGTATGGAACCTTACGATTTCCTTCCCTACAATGTGCACATTGGCGGGCCAGTATTTATCGTATTCCTCTTTGTTATCTGATCCATAGCCTAAGGTTGTAATATAATTGCATACAGCATCAAACCATACGTAAATAACATGCTTCGGGTCAAAGGGCACTTGAATACCCCAGTCAAAGCTTGTTCTAGATACGCATAGATCCTCTAGGCCAGGTCTTAGAAAATTACTCAACATTTCATTTTTTCTAGATTCCGGGTAACAAATCTCTGGATGATCTTCAAAGTATTGAATTAATCTATCCTGATATTGAGATAGTTTAAAGAAGTATGCTTCTTCCTTTGCTAGATGGGCAGGTCTACCACAATCAGGACAGCCTTTATCCTCTTTTAATTGGGTTTCTGTCCAAAAGGATTCACATGGTGTACAATACCATCCTTCATAGGAGCTTTTATAAATATCTCCTTGATCATATAGCTTTTGAAAAATGTTTTGAACTGCCTTTTTATGATCTTCACCGGTGGTACGAAGAAAGACATCATAGGATATCTCCATGCTTTTCCAAATTTCTTTAATATCACTTACAATTTCATCTACATGTTGCTGTGGTGTGACACCCTTCTCTTGGGCAGCCTTTTGTATCTTTTCCCCATGCTCATCTGTTCCTGTTAGAAATTTTACATCATAGCCTGTAAATCTTTTAAATCTCGCCAGCACATCCGCCGCCACGGTTGTATATGTATGTCCAATATGTAGCTTTGCACTGGGATAGTAAATAGGTGTTGTTACATAATAGGTTCCTTTTTTGCTCATGTTTATTATCCTCCTTCTATATTTGTATATTTTTATACATCAAAAAACCCCCATCCCTAAATATTTAGTAGGGACGAAGGTTTAGTTCGTGTTACCACCCTAGTTTATTATTGCTTTGCAGCAATAACCTCGGTAGGTGAAAATTTCACCCTGCAGTTTAACGGATGCAGCACCGTCATAGCCTAAGCTTGTCTTAAGCCTCAGCTATAAAGTTCAGGGACCATCTTCAGTAAACTTTATCAGTGCCGGCTTTCACCTAACCCGACTCTCTGTTCCTGATGCCATTAACCTACTCTTCCCATCGTAACTTTTCATTATCTTTTCACTTAATTTATACATAAATATATAAGATTATACATCTTATGTCAAGGAGATAAAAATAATATTTTACAAACCCAAACAGAGGCAAGGACAGCAACAAAGTGAGCTAATAGAGCAGCTGGTACGGTATGTCTTGACACCTTAACACCTATTGCTCCAAAATAAACCGCCATAGTATAAAAAATCGTCTCAGCAGACCCCATCATGGTGGAGGCCACCCTCCCTACATAGGAGTCTGGTCCATAATAGGTCAAAATGTCCTGTACTACACCTAAAGCACCGCTTCCTGATATAGGCCGCATCAAGGCTAGTGGCAATACCTCCGGTGGAATACCAATCCTGGCTAGTAGAGGTGTCATAAGTCTTGTTAATAAATCCATTGCACCGGATTTTCTCATTAATCCGATAGCAAGAAATATAGCAATAAGATAAGGCATAATTCTTATGGCTGTCTTAAAGCCTTCTGTAGCACCCTCCACAAAAACATCGTAGAGGTTCACCCTCTTAATTGCACCATGGACTAATATAATGGTAATCATTATAGGGATGGCTACAACAGAAAAAAAGGTTAATAATCTTATCATATTTTTCTTCCCTCCAATGCTTTACATGCTATGATGCCGACAATAGTGGATATACTGGTGGCAATAATAGATGCGGCAATAATTTCTGTGGGGGCACTGGAGCCTGCATCTGCTCTAATTTTCAATACTGCTAAAGGTATGATTTGAATAGAGGACATATTAATGACTAAAAACATACACATGGCATTGGTGGCAGTTTTTTTATCCTTGTTTAAGGTTTGCAAATCCTCCATAGCTTTAATACCTAAAGCTGTGGCAGAATTCCCTGCACCAAACATATTGGCCACCATATTCATCATAATACCCGTAAGGGCAGGATGATTGGGGGGGACTGAGGGAAATAGCACTCTAGTGAGAGGTCTCATTAGAATTGCAATTCCATTCATAAGGCCTGATTTTTTAGCAATATTCATAAGGCCTAACCATACTGCCATAATTCCCGTCAATCCTATGGCAAATACTACTGCCTCCTGTGCATCCTGCAGGATCACTTCATTTATAATTTCTGTCTTACCATTTATAACTGCCATCATCATGCCAAACATAATCATGCCAAACCATATTTTGCTCATAAAAAAATCCTCTCTCTTATCTTTGTCTTTTCTGCCTGCACTATATGATATGAAGGAGGGCTTTTCCCATATGAGTCCCTTCAACTTATTTTATGAATTTGTTTTTATTTATTGGGAAAAATCTGTTATAATAGGTCTTAATATAAATCGAAACAAAATATATCAAGATAAGGAAGGAATAAAAATGCGTAACCTTGCTTTGTTAACAGATTTTTATCAATTAACGATGATGAATGGTTATTTAAAACACAACCTCCATGAAAACATGGTGGCTTTTGATTTGTTTTTTAGAAAAAACCCCTGTGGAGGTAGCTATACTATTGTTGCAGGTCTACAGCAGGCCATTGATTATATCGAAGGTCTTCATTTTACAGAGGAGGACTTAAAATATTTAAAGGGTTTGGGCTTTGATGAGGATTTTATTGATGCCCTCAGAAACTTTAAATTTTCAGGAACTATCTATGCTGTTGAAGAAGGCTCTGTTATGTTTCCAAATGAGCCAATTTTAAGGGTTAAAGCTCCTTTTTTTGAGGCACAGCTTATTGAGACTGCCCTACTGAACATGATTAATTTCCAATCCTTAATTGCTACAAAGGCCTCTAGAATTTGTGAAGCTGCCCAAGGAGATGCTGTTTTTGAATTTGGACTTAGACGAGCCCAGGCACCAGATGCTGGAATTTATGGGGCTAGAGCTGCTGTTATCGGAGGATGCTCTTCTACTTCTAATGTATTAGCGGGGAAATTGTTTGATCTTTCCGTAGTAGGTACTCAAGCCCATAGCTGGATTCAAAGCTTTGATAGTGAATTGGAGGCCTTCCGTGCCTATGCCAATACTTACCCAGATCAATGTCTTCTTTTGGTGGATACCTATGATACTTTAAAAAGCGGTATTCCTAATGCCATTACTGTGTTTAATGAGCTTAGACATCAGGGCTACGAGCCTAAAGGAATTAGATTGGATTCTGGAGATATTGCTTACCTTTCAAAGGAAGCCCGGAAGATGTTAGATGCGGCAGGATTTGAAAACGTAGCTATTGTTGCCTCCAGTGATTTAGATGAAGAGACCATCCACAGTCTTAAGATGCAAGATGCTGAAGTTACTGGATGGGGTGTAGGAACTAATCTTATTACCTCCAGTAGTTGTCCTGCTTTAGGTGGTGTCTATAAGCTATCGGCAATAGAACAAGACGGGGTCATGATTCCTAAGATAAAAATATCTGAAAATCCCGAAAAAATTACAAGCCCTGGGTATAAGAAGGTTGTCAGAATATACGATACTACCAACAATGCACAAGCTGATTTAATTATGCTTGAAGAGGAGGAAATAGATTCTACAAAGCCTTTAACCATATTTCATCCCCTTTATACCTGGAAACAAAAAACCTTTCATAATTACACAATCAAGGAACTTTTAAAGCCTATCTATATAGAGGGAGAATTGGTTCATCAAGAAAAGACGGTTCAAGAAATAAAAAGGTATACTGAACAGGAACTAAATACCCTGTGGCCAGAGTATAAACGTTTGAAACGTCCCCAGTTATATAAAGTAGATCTTTCAAAGAAGCTTTGGCAATTAAAACATGATATGGTAAATGCATATAAAGAAGAAAGAGGGTCTTAATTAAGATCCTCTTTCTTCTTGTATAATTTGGTAAAATATTAACACATTTTTAGTGTTGACTTTTTATGGAATATTTGGTACTATTTAAAATATAAATGTCGAATTTTGTATTAAAATGACAGATTGTGTAGCATTTATAACTTATTACAACGAAAGGGGGCACCACTTTGAAGTCAACAGGTATTGTAAGAAAAGTAGACGAGTTAGGTAGAATTGTACTTCCGATTGAATTAAGACGTACATTAAACATTGCTGAAAAGGATGCATTGGAAATATATGTGGATGGTGAAAGCATATTACTTAAGAAATATGAACCAGCTTGCATCTTCTGCGGTAATGCAAAAGATGTTGTAGTATATAAATCTAAAAATATATGTCAAGAATGTGTAGATCAAATTGCAAAATAGTTATACTTAAAGCCATAGACCTTAAATGTCTATGGCTTCTTTATATACTTCATTCTTAGGTAATTTTCTTAATTTAGCTACCTTTTTAATAGCTTCTTTTTTTGTTATTCCTTCCTCCATAACCGCCAAAACATGCTGCTTTATAGGAATTTCCTCAAGAATCTCCTGCTGCTTCATACGCTGTTCCTCTAAATCTGCCCCTTCACAGATTAAAACCATTTCTCCTTTAGGTGTATGCTCCTCTAGGTGCTGTAGAATTTCCTTTAAATTTCCCCTAATAAATTCTTGGTATCTTTTTGTTAGTTCTCTTGCTATTACAGCTTTTCTATCTCCTAAAATTTCTATCATATCCTTTAGGGTGGTCTTTATTCTATGGGGTGCTTCATAAAATATAAGGGTTCTATCCTCTTCCCTTATTTCCTCTAACCGTTGTCTTCTATTTTTTTTATCTCTATCTAAAAATCCTTCAAAGCTAAATCGTCCCGTCTCTAATCCTGATGCAACTAAGGCTAAAATACTGGCGGTAGCCCCCGGTAGGACTTCAAAGGAGATATCTTCTTCTATACATTTCTTTATAAGTATTTCACCAGGATCTGAGATGCCTGGCATTCCCGCATCGGAAACCAATGCTATATTCTCTCCCGCCATAAGTCTATCTATTAAGTGATTTCCTTTTGTTTCTTCATTATGCTGATGATAGCTGGTTAAAGGTTTTTGAATTTCAAAGTGATTTAGTAGTTTGATGGTATGTCGAGTATCTTCAGCAGCAATAGCATCCACTTCTTTTAATACCCTCAAGGTCCTCAGGGTAATATCCTCTAGATTCCCTATTGGAGTGGGGCATACATAGAGCTTTCCTTTAGTCAGTTTCACCATCTCCCTTCTCTAGCATGCTTCTCCCATATATTTCATGAATTTCTTCTGTATATTCTCCGTCAGCTTTATAAACATACAAAGGATCCATCACCGTCAATTCAGGGTTTGCCGCCTTTCTACACTCTATCAACAATAGGTTTGGCTTCTTGTCATAGGTAGGATGGATAAACCTAATTTTCTTAGGTTCTAGTTTATATTTTCTACAATAATACATAATGTCTACTAAACGTTGTGGCCTATGTACCATAAAAAATTTTCCAAAGTGTTTTAACAGTCTAGAAGCAGTAGCCACAACATCCTCTAAGCTACATTTTACTTCGTGTCTGGATATGGATTTTTTATCCTCTGGATTTAATAGTCCCTTTGAATGCATATAGGGTGGGTTGGAGGTTACTATATCGAAGGTATTTACCGGTAATACCTCTACTGCCTTCTTTAGATCCAGTGTTACAATCTCTATCCTATCCTGTAGACTATTTAATTCTACACTGCGTCTTGCCATATCTGCTACTTCTTCTTGTATTTCAATACCATAGATATGACTACTGTTGCTTTTTCCCGCCAAAAGTATAGGCACAATGCCGGTTCCAGTTCCTAAATCCACAATTTTTGCATTCTTTCTTAGTTCTACAAAATTGGCCAATAGTACTGCATCTATACCAAAGCAAAACCCCTTAGGATTTTGTATAATCTTTAAATCTTTGATTTGTAAATCATCTATTCTTTCATTTTCTTTTAATAATTTTTCCACGAAGCTCTCTTCACCTCATTTTTAAAACTCCTGTTGCCATAGAATCCCTTCTATTTCTTCCAAAACCGCATCTTCTTCTATGAGTGTAGTATAAGACTGTACCACTTTACCTTCTTGGTCTAAAAATACAATGGTAGGGAATCTTCCTACATAATATTGACTAGCTACGTCTCCTTCTTCGTCCAGTAGCACTTCAAAGGGAAGTTGTTTTTCCTCTATATACTCAACAATCTCCTCCGGTGGAAGTGTATCAAAGGAGCTACCATGAATGCCTAAAAATACTACATCCCCCCCTAAGAGTCTGTGTACATTTTCTATTATATTTAACTGCTCTTTGGAGGCTTCATTCCAAGATACCCAAAATGATAAAACCACAGGTCTATCCATAAGTTTTTCTAATTCTATACTTTCCCCTTGTTCATTCTTCAAGGCGAAGTAAGGGGCATCATCTCCTATGATAGCCTCAGCCTTCTCTTCTGCTTGTTCCTGTGCTCCATTCTCCTGCTGTTCTTGTATTTCTTCCTGCTCTTCGGGAGGCTTGTCTTCTATTTGCTGCCGACTTATTACCCCACAGCCAGTTAATACAATCAATAGCAGTAGGCATATTGCTATGCTGATGATTTTCTTCATAAGATTCCCCCCTTTTTAATCCTCTAGATCCTTTAAGTCTCCTTCAGAATATTCTTCTGTCTCTTCTGCTTTTAATTGCTCTTTTAGACTTCTCTTTTCCTTGACTTTTGTTACTTCCTCTATACTAAAGGCATATAGTTCCTCTGTATTATCTTTTTTATTTCTTATTTTTACCTTTACCTTTTCCAGTAAAACATTAGTTTCTATAACGATACCTTCTCCATGGGGAGTCAATACAATAGACCCCACTCCTGGGAGCTTGTCTAAGATCTCTTGATACATATCGTGTTCATACTTTAAACAACAAAATAGTCGTCCACAAATTCCTGATATTTTTATGGGGTTTAAGGAAAGGCTTTGTTCCTTGGCCATTTTTATAGATACAGGTTCAAAATCCCCTAACCAAGTGGCACAGCAAAGAGACTTTCCACACGGACCTAATCCCCCCAGCATCTTAGATTCATCCCTTACTCCGATTTGTCTTAATTCTATACGTGTTTTAAAGATTGCCGCTAGATCCTTCACCAGCTCTCTAAAATCCACCCTGCCATCGGCAGTAAAATAAAAGATAACTTTATTATTGTCAAAGGTATATTCAACATCAATCAGCTTCATGTCCAATTTATGTTCTTGTATTTTTTCTACACATGCTTCAAAAGCCTGCTTTTCTTTTTCTTTGTTTTCAAAATGTATAGCACGATCCTCTTCTGTCACAGTTCTTATGACATCCTTTAAAGGTGATACTATGTCCTCTTCTGCAACCTCCTTAGGTCCCACTACAACATCTCCGTACTCTATACCTCTAGCGGTTTCTACAATGACATTATCTCCCTTTATTACTTCTATTTCTCCAGGGTTGAAATAATAAATCTTCCCTGCCTTTTTAAATCGTATACCTACAACTTTTACCATACTAATTCCTCCTAGTTTATTACCTTTAACCTTTTTTAATTTTATCAAACTTCCAAGGAATATGCTATTCTTAATATTTTTTATGGGTATATTAAGTAAAATAAAAAGGGGTTTTTACCCCTTTAGTTTACCCTTTCCTTCAATTTTAATAGCATTACCTCTAAGTTCATTTGAAGATTTACATTACTTCTAAAGTTATTTTTTGTTTCTTCTATAATAAAAATCATTTCTCGAATATTATGAAGGGTAATTTTTTCTGTTTGGTAGATGATTTCTTCTATTTCATCTATATTGACGACTAAGTCTTTATTGCCTGTATCCTTATAGATTAATAGGTCTCTATACCATCCAATAAAAAGCTCTAGGATTTCATGAATATATTCTTTTTCATCATAAAAATATTCTACGTTCTCCAATATATGAATGGTTTTTTTATCTATGATGCTTCTGGTTATAAAGGATACTTTTCTTCGTCTTTCTTTAAATCCTTCATCCTCCAGTAGCTGTAGTGCTTTTCCTATTCGACCATCAGAAAATGCCGATACCACCTTGGCCTCCTCTGGAGAAATTTGCTTTTTATTTATCAAATAATCGTATATTTTTTCTGAAGAAGCTGGTAAAAGTTTTAATCTTTGACATCTAGAGGTGATGGTGGGTAATAGGCTATTGCCATTGGTGGTGGTCATAATAATAGTCCCATAGTGAGGGGGCTCCTCTAGAGTTTTTAAAATAGCATTTTGTGCCTGCAACGTCATTTTTTCAGCATCTTTAATAATATATACTTTTTTGTCGCCTTCATAGGGCTTCATTTGAAGTTCTTTTTGTAAATCTCTAATAGCTTCTATCTTAATAGATTTTTCATCACAAACCCATTTCACCTCAGGATGATTGTTTGTATCAAATTTATTGCAGCTTATACAGTGATTACATGGTTTTTCTCCTTCACCTCTACAACACAGCCCCTTCGCCCATTGTAGTGCAAGCCTTCCCTTTCCTAAGCCTCCGCTGCCCTCCAGTAGATAAGCATGGGGAGCTTTCCCTGTCTTTAAAACTCTTTTTAAATTTTCTATTAGTTTTTCCTGTCCTAATATTACTTCAAAGGCCATGCTTTATACCACTCTTTCTATAGTTTTACATACTTTTCTACATCTACTACAAAAACCGTAGCTCCTCCCACTGTTACCTCTATCGGGTAGGGTATAAATACTCCCGTTGTACCGGAGACAGGAGAAGGTGAAGTGGCTATTTCTTTCCTAGATTCGCAGTTGTTTTTTATAATCTCCAAAACTTTGTCTACATCTTCATCCTCTGTTCCTACTAAAATCGTTGTATTTCCTGCCCGTAGAAAACCTCCCGTTGTTGCCAACTTTGTGATTCTAAATTTATTATTTGTCAATTCCTCCACAAGACCGCCAGCATCTTCATCATGAACAATGGCTATTACTAATTTCATAAACTTATCCCCCTCTCGATTTTATTAAAAATATCACTCTTTAATATTTTCTATGATTTTATAAATATATACCCTATTGTCTATTTATTATACCATAGTATGTTTTCTTGATGGAAGAAAATAGGTATATATTCCTCTATTTTAGCCACATTATATAGATAACCCTTTAGTATTTCGATCATTTCATGGAGGAGGTAGCATGTTTAGAAAGATTACTGGTATCATGAAATACCTTAAATATTCACCTGCGAATCGCCATAGCCTTACCCCTATTCCTAAAGATGTGGAGGAGAAGCTTGGTTTAGATATAGAAACTACCAAGAAACGTCTTGATGAAATTTTTCATCATAATGAGGGTTTGATCATAAGGCCCTTTAAAATTAGAACCTTTCCTAGGAATAGGTCCTTCATCTGCTATATCGAAGGATTGGTTGATACCGATGCCATGGAGCTCAATGTCTTGAAGCCCTTAATGAACCAAGATATTTCTCCATTCCTTGGTATTAAAACCTCTAAAACCATTACTTCTGTATTGGTGGAGGAAATGATTACTTCGGTAAATACCTTTTTAGTAGGATCCTTAAACCAAGTAGTAGATGAGCTGTTAAAGGGTGGCACCGTCATTATCGTAGATGAATCTCCTTCTGCTGTTGTTATTTCCGCCACCCATTGGGAAACAAGGGGGGTTACAGAGCCTTCAGCAGAAACCGTCATCAGGGGTCCTAGAGAAGGCTTTAATGAAGATATTACCACCAATATCACCTTGATTCGTCGCAAGGTAAAAAGTCCTAAGTTAAAATTTGAATGCATCACGAGGGGTATTTATTCTAAAACGAATTTAGCTATTTGTTATATAGATGGGATTGCCAGCCCTAAAATTGTTGAAGAGGTGAAAAGTCGTATTGAGAAAATCAATATTGATGTGGTTTTAGAGTCTGGATATATTGAAGAGTTTATTGATGATCAGCCTTTTTCTACCTTTCCAACGGTAGGTACTACAGAAAAACCTGATGTGGTGGTGGGTAAAATCTTTGAGGGTCGAGTTGCCATCTTATGTGATGGCACCCCCTTTGTTTTAACAGTTCCCCATTTAGCCGTTGAGCATCTGCAAACCAGCGAGGATTATTATATTAAGTGGCCCTTTGCCACTACCTTAAGAATTTTTCGCCTCTTGGCTTTGGTTTTAACCGCAACCTTGCCTGCTGTTTATGTTGGTGTTCAAACCTTCCACCATGAGATTATACCCTTTAAATTGTTTCTATCCATTGTTTCCTCTAGAGAGCCCATTCCTTTATCATCTCTCACGGAGGCCCTGTTGATGATTGTTATTTTTAAACTTATCAATGAAGCAGGAATTCGGATGCCTAAGGCGGTTGGGCAGGCCATTAGCATTGTAGGAGCCATCGTCCTAGGACAGGGTGTAGTAGAGGCGGGGATTGCCAGTCCTTTAATGATTATCATTGTTGCCCTTACTGCCATCACCAGTTTTGTGGTTCCTGGTCTTCAAAATTCTATTTTTCTCATTAGAATTTTGTTGCTGCTTTTGGCAAGTATTGTTGGTTTCTATGGCATTGCCTTTGGTCTTATTTTCATATTTGTCTATATGTGTAATCTAAGATCCTTTGGAGTGCCCTATTTGTCCCCCTTTGCACCAACATCTGTTGAAGATTTAGAGGATACTCTTATTCGAGCTCCCCTATGGACCCTTTTGATTAAAAGAAGATAGCTTTTAGGGAGGGTATACATCTATGAAAAAAGTATTTTTACTGATGATGGTTGTTTTACAAATAGTGACCTTTTCTGGTTGCTGGAATAGAAGAGAGGTTAACGATCTAGTCATTGCCCTTGCCTTTGGAATTGATATGACAGAGGATAAAGACATACAGTTGACGGTCCAAGCCGTAGTTCCTAGAAAATTAGGTCAGGATGGTAGTGAAGGAAATGCCACAGTTACTTATACAGAGACAGGGTCAACCCTTTTTGAAGCCCTAAGAAAACTCAATACCGTCTCCAGTCAGAAAATTTATATTGGTCATATACAATTGATTGTTTTTGGTGAAAGCATTGCAAGAGAAGGAATTCAAAAGGCCATTGATTTTCTAGAGCGGGACCATGAGTTTAGAAGACAGGCTGTTCCAGTTGTTACCAAAAACATGTCGGCTAAGGAGCTTTTAGAAATAGAGAGTATTTATGAAGCCCTACCAGCAGTTCATATTGTAAACATGCTGGGAAATAATGATGCTGTTGGTTTCTCAAGGGATATGACACTGTTGGATGTCTTTGAAGAATTTAATAGCACTGGAAATAATTTGGTTACGGGGATTGTTACTAAGAGGGGTCCGGAACTCCCCCAATATGTAAAGGGTCTTCGTACTCAGGGGACAGCGGTTTTTGACGGGGAGCACCTGGTGGGGTTTTTAAATCCCTATGAAACCCGGGGATATTTATGGGTAGTAGGGGAAATAGGAAGTGGTATTTTGGTCATTCCCCATGAAGGACTTCCCGCGGAACTAATCTCCTTAGAAATTATTAGAACCCAATCTAAAATGGATGTAGAGATTATTGATGATCAAATCATTTTGAAGGTAGACATTAAAGAGGAAGGAAATATAGGAGGACAGCGAAGTCCCCATGATAAAACAGATGCAGCAGAAATTAGCTATCTAGAGAGGAAAAAGGAGGAGCTGATTACCCATGAGGTAACTGAGGTTTTTGATATCGCTCAAAATCAGCTTAAAGTAGACTTCTTTGGCTTTGGTGAGTTGCTCCATAAAAAACACCCCCAGCTTTGGAAGGAAATCCAGGAGGATTGGAATGACATTTTTGCTGAATGCCCAGTAGAAATTAAGGTAGAAACAAAAATTAGGGGAACTGGTCAAATATTAAGCCCCTCCTTAGATGAATAAGAGGTGATTGTTATCTTTAGGTTTATTGTTGTCCTATGCATTGCCTTAGCCTTAACCATATTCGATTTGCCTTTTTTACTAAAGAAGAAAAACAAATTGGTAGCCTTCACCTATTGCTCCTTACTACTGGTGGGTATAGCTATCTCCTACATTCTTATGGAGGATCTTCCTGTGGCTTCTCCAGCAGTTTATATAGAAAAAGTAGTAAACTTTATTTTAAAGAGGTGATGCTTTATGGGAAAACAGGTGCAAATATCTGCCTATCAGTTTACCGTTCTCCTGATGGGATTCATTGTAGGTAGTACCGGTATCATCATTCCTGGCAGCCGTGCAGGCCAGGATGCTTGGCTTGCCTATATCCTGGGATGGCTAGGGGGCTTTCTTTTGTTTTCCATTTATCTTTCCCTCTATCAAAGGCATCCTGGGAAAACCTTGGTGGAAATTCATCAGGTCCTGTTGGGAAAGTGGCTGGGGAATGCTGTCTCTATCCTTTATATCTGGTATTTTCTCCATCTAGGAACCTTGGTTTTGAGAAATTTTGTAGAATATACGATAACGATTAGCTTGCCGGAAACCCCTTTGTGGTTTATGGCTATATTCAGTGCCGTCATTGTTGCCTATTCTGTCAAAAGTGGCTTAGAGGTAACCAGTCGTACAGCTGAGTTGCTGGTTCCTTTAACCTTTGTTTTTAACCTAGGGATTACTTTGTTGTTGTCCCCTTATATGGAGTACAAGAACCTACTGCCTTTTTTAGAACATGGCATGCCCCCGGTATTGGAGGCCTCACTGTCGGTCCTTACCTTTCCCTTTGGAGAAGCTGTAATTTTTTTAATGATTTTTCCCTATGTCAATCAAGGAAAGGCACTTAAAAAAAGCTTTGTGACAGCATTTTTACTGGCAGGGGTTTTGTTACTATCGGCAACCTTTAGGGATATTATGGTTTTGGGTGAGACGGGGATTGAAAGAACCATCTTCCCTCCCCATCTTTCCACCAAAAGAATTCCCTTTCTTAATTTAGATCCCTTCATCGGGGTTATGTTTTATGTTACTGGAGGAACCAAGATGTGTATCTGCTATCTTGCAGCAACTATGGGTATTGCCCAGCTGACAAAATCCAAGGATCACCGTGTATTTGTCTATCCCATAGGTGTGCTTCTCGTTGGTTTGTCCCTATGGATTTATCCCAATATTGCCGAAATGCTTCGCTGGGCAATTGAGGTATGGCCCTATTATTCTATTCCTTTTCAAATTATAATTCCTATTGTTCTCCTTATTATTAGCATGGTACAGGGCAATAGAAAAACATCAAAAAACTCCTCTTAGATAGATAATTTTCTATGCTAAGGGGAGCTTTTATTTCTTAAATCTATACCTATATTTCGTTTAGTAGTTTTATTAATAGCTTTTCAATATCCTGTCTAATTTCTTGTATATTTCTATCAGCCTTTATAATCCTTATGCGAAGGGGATTTTTTTCGGCTAAATCTATATAGGTTTCATATACCCTTCTATGGAAGTCCAACTTCTCCTGCTCCAGCCGATCTGCTTGAGAACTATTGATTCTTTTGAGACTTGTTTCAGGAGAAATATCAAAAAAGATAGTTAAATCAGGTTCCAGTCCTCCTGTTGCAAAATGATTAATTGCCTTTATAGCCTCATATCCTAAAGCTCTGCCTCCTGCTTGATAGGCTATGCTGGAGTCTTCAAATCTATCACATAGCACCACCTCACCTCTATGTAATGCCGGTTCTATAAATTCCTTGACATGTTGTGCTCTAGATGCTGAATACAAGAGGGCCTCTGTTGTTGCCTCCATTTCACCGTTATTTTTATCTAAAATGATTTCTCTAATTTTTTCACTAATATTTGTGCCTCCAGGTTCTCTTGTGAGCCTCACGGTGAAGCCTTGTCCTTCCAAGAATTTCTTCATTAAGTTAATTTGTGTGCTTTTTCCTGCACCATCCATGCCTTCTATGGATATAAAGATCCCCTTTTTCATCATGTCACCCCATTTATTATTAGTCTATGATTTCAATTGTTCTACAATTTATATCCTTAAGGCCTACTACCTCCATACCCTTCTTTACCATAGCTTGTACATAGGTAATCATCTCTTCAGTAATCCTTTCCCCTGGAAGGACTATAGGAATACCTGGAGGATAGGGAATAAGGTATTCTCCACTTATATGCCCTATACCTTCTTCTAGTGTAACACTTCTTTTGTTTTTATAAAGTGCTTCCCTCGGTGTATATACCTGTTTAGGTACAGTATAAGCAAAAGAAGGAAGCTCTTCTATTTTTTCTTCTTTCCCTTCCTCTGCTATAGAGGATAGTGCATCGTATAATTTATTAAAGTCCTGTTTTTTATTGGCAATAGAGGTTATTGCCAGGGTGCCATATAGGTTGGAGAGCTCCACCTGAATTTGAAATTCAGTTCTTAATCTTTTCTCTAATTCATAGCCACTTATTCCTATAGCAGCCATACTAATCCATAATTTTGTGGGATCCATATCTTTAATATAATTTTTACCCACCAAATTCCTATCCAACACCTCAATACCTTTTTGTTTGCTTAGCTGCTGTTTAAAGTCTCTTATATTCTCCAGCAACTGCTTCATTAATTCTTTGCCCTTCTCATTATATATGGTAACTGCTAGATCCAGAGATGCCATTAATATGTAGGATGGGCTACTGCTTTGGTGTAACTGCAGCATAAATCTTAATTTGTCTAAGTTTATTCTATCCCCCTGCACATGTAGCATAGAGCTTTGTGTGAAGGCTGGAAGGGTTTTATGGGTGCTTTGCACCACAGCATCTGCTCCACATGCTAGAGCCGGCATAGGAAGGTCTTCACTTAAATCTAGGTGGGCTCCATGGGCTTCATCCACCAATAGTATCTTTCCATGACTGTGAACTATCTCGGCTATTTTCTTTAAATCACTGGTGAATCCGTGATAAGTAGGATAGGTTAAAATTACTGCCCTGACATCGGGATGCTGCATCAACGTTTTTTCTACTTCTTTTGGAGAAATACCTAGTGCCAGTCCCCTCTCTACATCCATAGATGGGTTAAGGTACACAGGAGTCAAATTCCCTAAGATTGTAGCATTAAATACAGACTTATGGCAATTTCTTCCTATAATTATCTTATCTCCCGGATTAGTCACCGCCATGATCATACTATAAACTCCAGCTGTACTACCATTCACTAAGAAGAATGTCTCTTTGCTTTTAAATGTTTCTTTGGCTCTTTCCTGGGCTTGTTTAATAACCTCCATAGGCTGATGTAGGTTATCTGTTCCCATGATCTCTGTTGTATCTATATGGACTAAATTTTCTTTAAAATTTTTATAAAGTAAGGACTCGAAAATTTTTCCATTCTTATGACCAGGGACATGAAAAGATGTGATGTTTTCTTCTTTCAGTTTTAGAAGCTGATGTAAAAACGGTGTTTCTTTCATTTTTTTGTAATCTCCTTATAAAATCCTGTTACTTATAACTTTATTAATTCTATATAAACAGCCTTTTATCCTCTTTACAAGTATAAAACATTTATTTTGGTGACATACTGTAATTATAGACAATATGTGTCTATTGATAATCCAACTTTAATTTATCTTTATTTAGACGACATCTTGGAAACCACATAGAAAAAAATCCTTCAGAAGGTGGTGGCCTTATGAGTCATAAAATTACTAACTTAAAAAACTTAGTAAAGGTTTATGGTAACAAAAAATCTGATGTAGAGATTTCTAATATGCTTGGTATATCCATTGATGATATTAAGAGTCAAAAAAGAGAAGTTTTAAGGGATACAATGTTGTCGAAAATCAAAAAACACAGAAGGTTTTAAGTTAGTTTAAAAAGTAAAAGGGACTAGATCTAGTCCCTTTTTACGTTATACTTCAATAGCTGTTCCCTTCCAAATTTCCTTTAGTTTTCTTTTAAACATTTGGTATTTTAGCTGATCATTAGGAGTCTCTAAGAGATCCTCTTCACAAGCTCTACAAATATAATGGTTTAATAAGATAATACCTGTACTTGCTTCATGATTGCAAATATAACAATGTAGTTCTCCACCCACACGCCTCACCAACCTTACGGAAAATTATTTATTCTGAGTGTAGCCCTATACTATGTATTTTATTCATAAGCCTAGTACATTGTTAGTTGTACTTTTAAATTTTTTAAGAAGGTATATCCTTCATTAGCTCTCTATAGAGATCCTGATTAGGTTGAAATATGAAACCATGAAGTTTTTCTCCTACTCTATAGTGTCCTATATATACTCCCTTTCCCCTAAGTTTAGAGGTAAGACAATGAACCTTACTACATCCTTTGCCTTTGTGTACTTTTTTCACCGGTTTAATATCTTCAATATCTTGTATTTTTATATTTAACACTTTCTTTTCTCTTGTTCCTATCTCTTTATAAAAGATCAGTTCTTTTTCCAGTAGTACATAAGTATATTTAGCTATTTTCCTATTAATAACATGGGAGCATACTATGGCACATCCTATAATTACAAGAATACTGGAGACGGTGGCATATTTAACAGGTAATAAATTAGTTAATTCTATCAATATATTAATACTTATCACTATCCCAAATATATATGCCATTGTTTGCCCAAAAGATTTTTTTTCCGCACTTACTGTTTGACGGATCATTATTGCCATTTTGAACACCCCTTTTAAACATATTAAACTCAACCTTATGTTGTTAAATACTATGCCTAAGGTTGAGTTTTGTTCTACCTAGAGTCAAACTATCAATAGCATACCATCATTTTATGTTTTCCTCAATAAAAAATGCAAAATAACTTCAAAATAACTTCAAAATAAGTTCAAAAAAAATAGTCTTTTTACCCTTTCCTTGGTAAAAAGACTATTTAATTCTTTTAAGTTCTATAGGCTTTATATATCTTTTTTGTATTTCTAGGTCTTCTGTAGAATACTGTTGCTTTACAGCTGTTTTTCTAGCTTCTTCCCCTAAAGTTTTAATCAATGTGAGGAATAAGATTATTACAGGTATTATCATAATTCCCAAAAAAGCTATGCTTATTATGGTGCGAAACATATTTATCTCCCCCTATTCCCCCAACAAAATTCGTCTTTATATGCTTTATTCTACATTTTTTAAAGAAATCCTACTTTTTTCTCTAGGGATTTTGACCTATTTTTCATCAATCATCGCCATTAGATATACTTTGTTTTGTCTATTTTTGTTTATTTCATCTTCAATTACCATTAATTGTTTTAATTGTTCCTGATTTAAATTGGCATATGCCATATGTCCTAAGTCTTTTACAGTTTCTTGGTTCATTAAAAAAACCTCCTTTCATCCTTTAGTTTGGATCAAAGAGGTTTTTTTTATAATTGAAATATTAGGATTTAATTTTTTTATTTTTATAGCCTCTTCATTAATTCTTCTAAATCCCAGAAAACCTCGCCATAGTTTATTTGGGGTCTTTTCACCAAAATAATGGGTATGTTCAAGGCCTGGGCGGCATGGATCTTTTCTTCAGTGCCACCTGCCGTGCCACTATCTTTTGTTATAATGATAGAAGCATCGTAGACTTTGAACATATGATAGTTTATCTCTTCGCTAAAAGGGCCCTTCATGGCAATTAAGTTATCTGGGGTAAAACCTTGATCTTCACATTTTTTTATAATGTTGGACATAGGTAGTACTCTAGCCACTAGTTGCTTGACGGGTATTTTTTCTGTAAAAATAGGAAGTTGATTACTTCCTACAGTTAAAAATATTTTTCCTCTAACTTCTTTAGCTTTATCTGCAGCATCATAAAAATCTTCTGCCATAACAATATTATTTTCATTTTCATAGTTGCCCTGAGGTCGTTCATAGCGCAAGTAAGTGACTTTCTTTTCTCTACATACTTCAAGTGCAAGCTTTGAGATATTCTCGGCATAAGGATGGGTTATATCTATCACTTTCTTGATAGGTTCTTCCTCCAGTAATTGGTGTAATCTATCTCTATTTAACTTTTCTTCTAATACTTGAATATTAGAATTTTTCTTCAACAGATTGGCACCATATGCTGTGGTGACGGTGGCTATTACTTTTAAATCTTTTTTTAGAAGCTCTGTGATCACTTCTGTTCCTTCACTGGTGCCACACAGGGCTAGAATCATATATGGTATCCCCTTGGGGTAATAATTTTGCCATCCTTTATGTAGGTGTTACTGTTACCTATAATCACCACTGTTAGCATATCGATAGGATGCTGAAGCATTTCCTCTAATGTAGTAACAGTTACTTCTTCTCCTTCTCTTTTGGCATTTTTTACGATGCCCACAGGTGTATCTCCTTTCCTATACTTCAGTAGAATATCCCTTGCCTCTTCAATCTGTGTCACTCTTCCTTTACTTTTAGGGTTGTACAGACCTATAGCAAAATCTCCCTCTGCTGCTAAATGAATTCGCTTTTTTATTACTTCCCACTCCGTTAGTAGGTCGCTAAGACTGATCACAGCAAAATCGTGCATTAAGGGAGCTCCCAATACGGAGGCAGCGGCACTTATTGCTGTTACTCCCGGAACAACCTCTACTTCTACATCTATATTTTTCTGATTCTTCACCTCTAATATAGCTCCCGCCATACCATAAATGCCTGGGTCTCCACTACTAACTAAGGAAACAATAGAACCCTCTTGGGCCATTTCTAGAGCTAGGGTACATCTTTCCACTTCTTTCTTCATACCACTATCTACTATTTTTTTATTCTCTAAAATAGGTCTTATTAAATCCACATAGGTTTTGTAGCCTATAATTGTATCACTTGCTAAGATAGCCTGTTTTGCAGCCGGTGCCATATAGTCTTCTCCACCAGGACCTATACCTATTACATATACTTTCCCCACTTTATTCATCTCCTTCTTCTGCTATGGATATGGTAACACCGTTATATTTTTGTTTATTTAGAAGTATTTTTCCACCTTTACTTCCAAGATAAGCACAGGGTTCGCTGACGGCCCCTACACCTATAGATTTTTTCACAAAATCCGATGTTTCAAATTTGTTCTCTATCTCCTTCAGTTCCTCTCTTGCTAGGATCTCCAAAGGAATTTTAAAGGTTTCACTGGCTGTTATTAAGGCTGGTTCCTTGCTCTTAAGATCTATGGTAACTAGTTTCTTAAGAGAATCTAGAGATCTATCTATCTCCTTTAAAGCCGTTTTTATTGCCTCCATTACTACAGAATCATCTATATCCTTTCTACAACCTATTCCCATGACTAAATCACGGGTATATAGCTGTAGCACCTGAGGATATTTATCCTCTATATTTTTATTTCCTATATAAATCCCATAGGGAACATCTAATAGTTGCTGCAACTCATTCACTATTGTGTAGCCTTTAGGAGGATTAGGAAGAATTTTTTCACTATAAATAGCTACCTCTTCCCCCTTCACAATACATGCTGTTAACTTTTTTGTCTTTTCCCAGTCCTTGATCCTACAATCTAATTCTTGTGCCAATGTATCTACTGCTATTTTCCCTCTTACGTCAGAGGCAGTGGTGATGACGGGGTTTGCCCCTATGAAGGCTGCCACTGTTTTTGTTAATGCATTGGCACCGCCAATATGTCCCGATAAAAGACTTATAACATTTTTTCCTTCTTCATCCATTACCACCACCGCTGGATCCTTTCTTTTATCTTGAAGTAAAGGTGCGATGGTTCTAACCACAATGCCGGTGGCCATAATAAAAATCAGACCCTCCACCTGAGAAAAAATATCTTTCACCTGCTCCTTTAAGCTAGGTTCTATAAGCAATACATTTTCTTCCCCTTTATAAAATTGAGATAGGATATAGACCTGGCTATTGGGAAGCTGTTCTCTAAGCTTTAGAGCCTGTCTTTTTCCTCCCTCCGTTACTGTGAGGATGGCTAATTTCACTTTACTGCACTCCTATATTCATGGGTAAAGCCCTCATCATATAGCTTTGATAAAGCATATTCGTCTCCTAAGAAATCACCTACTAATATTTGGGCTGTCTTTTTTATGTCGGCTTCCTTCACTTTTTCAGCTATATTTTCTAAGGTACCCTCTACAATCTTCTGGTCTTCCCAGCTGGCCCTTTGGACCACCGCCACAGGCGTGTTGGCAGAGTAGGAGGTCATTAGCTCTGCAACTACTTTATCTATCATTTGTACCGATAAAAATATAGCCATAGATGCCCTATGACTGGCTAGGGATTTTAGACTTTCCTTAGCTGGTACAGGAGTTCTTCCCTCTAACCTTGTTAGTATAACAGTTTGTGATACTTCTGGTAGTGTAAATTCTTTTTTAAGTGCTGCAGCCGAAGCCACAAAGGAACTAACCCCTGGTATCACCTCATAGGCTATACCCTTTTTCTCTAGTGCATCCATTTGCTCTCTAATGGCACCATAGATACTAGGGTCTCCTGTATGTACTCTAGCGACATCTTTTCCTTCTTCTATAGCCTTCTCCATTACAACTAAGACCTCTTTTAATGTCATAGAGGCACTGTTGTACACAGTAGCTTCTTCTTTCTTTTCCTCCATCACCTCAGGATTTACTAGGGATCCTGCATAAATAATAACCTCTGATTCTTTAATTCGTTTGTATCCCTTTATGGTGATAAGTTCTGGATCTCCCGGCCCAGCCCCTATAAAATATACTTTTGCCATTTTAAAAACCCCCTTTTTTTACAATAACAGTGGATAAGTAAGGCACATTGCCTTCCTCTA
Source organism: Clostridiaceae bacterium (assembly GCA_020832135.1). Taxonomy (GTDB): domain Bacteria; phylum Bacillota; class Clostridia; order Peptostreptococcales; family Natronincolaceae; genus JAFIFG01. The sequence continues at coordinate 9,145 of JAFIFG010000100.1, read as the reverse complement.
GAACCTGTATATCCCTGGTGATGATTTCATCATCATGTCCACATTTTGAAATCATAACAAAATTATTTTCAACATTATATTGCTTCAGCTTTTCTGCTAGGACTTTAGGATTGTGGGACACCTTTAGAATCACAAGGTTGTCTACTGCCGGTAGCAGTCTTTCTAGGCTTTCTCCATCCTTGGTTAGAGGAAGTACTGTCAAGGTTTCTTTTCCCTTTGCCAATGGGAGGTTGACAGTACTGGCGGTAGCACTAAAGGAAGTGATTCCTGAGATGGTTTCCACCTCATATCCCTGTTGCTTTAAGCTTTCCATCATATAAATATAGGTGCTATATAATAGGGCATCCCCTAAAGTTAAAAACACCACCTGTTTTTCCGCTTTTAAATCTTCTTCTATGATTGACGTGTTTTCCTGCCAATGCTTTTTTAATGTTTCCTTACAATGGACCATAGGAAATAATAATGTCTTGATTACTGCTTTTTCATGGATATGCTCCTTTGCAATATCCAATGCAATACTATCCTCTTCTTCTTTACCCTTAGGGCAAATAATAACATCCGCTTTATTAAGTACCTTTACTGCCTTTAAGGTTAATAAATCCGGATCCCCCGGACCAACCCCTATGCCATAAAATTTTCCCTTCATTGTCTAGCCCCCTTGGCCGCCTTTGGCGGAATTAACAATCAATTATTCATTTTTTACTATCTTAGTTTCTCTTTGTAGCCGATAAAACATAAATGCTATTTTGTGCCTCCATTAAGGTATAGTTTCCCGTGAAACGCCCCTTTGATACTGCTACGTTAATTACCTCCACCTCTTGAAATCCTATGTCCTTCAGGAGTTGCAACCCCTTGTATAGGGTTTCAACTGTAATAGAGGTAATCACTACTCTACCCTCTTGAGGTAGGTATTGATAGGCATGTTTTAAAATATCCTCTAATTCTCCGCCACTGCCACCGATAAAAATTCTATCGAACTCTTTTATTTTCTCCAACTCTTCCTTAGCTCTACCTTTTACAATCTCTAAGTTGTCTATCTCAAAGACTTCTTTGTTTTTTTCAATAAGATCTAGGGCTTCTTCTTTAAATTCTATAGCATAAACTTTACCTTCTTTTAATTTAAGAGCAGCTTCTATTGATACAGATCCAGTACCTGCCCCTACATCTATAAATGTTTGCTGCTCCTTTAGTCTAAGCTTTCCTAGAACCACAGCCCTTACTTCCTCTTTTGTCATGGGGACCTTACCCCTTATAAAGTAATTATCAGGAATACCAAACCCTAGATAACTCCACTTACTCTTCATGAAAAATCACCACCACCGTCATTTGATAGGGACCATTTTTTATAATCTCCTTCGGTTCACCTACAATAATTCTCTCTTCTGAATAGGACAGATTTTCCCCCACCACCATTGTTGCATGATCTAACCCTTCTTCCATAAGGATTTTTCCAATGTTCTCAGGTGTATGGATGGTATCCGTAAGAAGGCCTACTTTTTTATATTGCTTCAGCTTTTCAACAAAATTTTCCCTTCTACCATGGAGACTTAGAAGTGGGGCCTCCTGCCAAGGCTCCTTGATTCTACTAAACAAATATTGTAGAGAGCTTATGCCTGGAATAACCTCAATTTCTTCACTGGAAAAATGCTTTTTAAAATAGGTTAGCATACTATAAAATCCTGTGTCTCCTGAAACAATGATGGCTATTTTTTTATCTTTTCTATTACTTTTTATATAATGAAGGATTTTATCCAATTCCTTTGTTATAACTTGGGTTTCCCCCTCAAAATCCTTGAAAATTTCTAGATTCCTTCTTCCTCCTATTAACACATCACTAGCTTCTATCTTTTTAAAGGCGATAGGTAGTATATAATCCCTATGGCCTGGTCCTATACCAATCACCATAATTTTATTCATTTTTAAATTCCCCCAATAGCGCTTCTCCACTATTACATATGCTTAGAACCCCATGATCCATAGAAAAGAGAACTGTACCCACTTCTATCTCCCCATAGGTTCTTTCCTTTGCCTTTTCTGTAATTTTTTCTGCCAATACTTTAAATATTTGTTGTTTGTTTATTTTGTATATGTACTCCACAACTTCTTCCGTTGTATTGCTTTCTAGGACAGCTTTTATTTCTTCTGGAGATCCTCCCATTGCACCTAAATAGGCAGCCAGGGTTTCTCTTCTTCCATCGGCTATCTTGCTATGGGTATGAAATATTCCCGCCGCCACCTTTACTAACTTACCTATGTGGCCTATCAGTAAAATTTTTTTAATATTGTACTCTAAAGCTTTATCCAACATAAAGCCTATAAAGTTACTGGTCTTTATCATGTGGTTATCCTTTATGTTGTATGCATCCCTCGCTAAATCTCTTCCGTAATTACCTGGAACAAAAACAAGCTTGTCTAGGCCTTCCTCTACTGCTATCGAAATTTCTAAAGCTAAGGAGTCCTTCCATGCTTCCTCAGACATAGGTTCTACTATTCCAGAGGTTCCCAGTATAGAAATGCCTCCTACTATACCCAACCTAGGATTAAAGGTTTTCTTAGCTATTTTTTCTCCCTCTGGGGCACAGATCTCAACATCTACACCCTTTTCATAGCCTATTACTTCCCTTACTTCTTTTTCTATCATTTGTAGGGGAATAGGGTTGATAGCAGCACTTCCTATAGGTGCAGGTAGACCTTTTTTGGTAACCCGTCCTACCCCTTGACCTCCATCTATGTTAATTTTATTATCTTGACGCCACTGGACTCTACTATAAATGACAATACCATTGGTGGCATCTGGGTCATCCCCTGCATCTTTTTTTATACCACAGGATACCCAATCTATGTCTTGGCTTATCTTTGATACACCTCTAAGGCCTTTTTTCCCAAATTTCATATCTAATGGCTCTAGATGTAGTTCCCAACCCTTTGGGGTCTGAATCGCTATCTCTTGAATTTTACATTTGTGTAAAAGTACGGAAGCGGCGGCCTTGGATGCTGCTGCTGCACAGGAGCCTGTAGTATAGCCATACCTAAGTTTTTTGCCGTTTTTAATAATATATTTTTCCATCATCCTACTACCTCTTAATCATATACATGAGTGCATTTATAATGGCGGCGGCTATAGTACTTCCTCCCTTTCTTCCTAGGGTTGTTATATAGGGCACATTTCTTTTTGTAAGCTCTTCTTTTGATTCAGCAGCTCCTACAAAGCCCACTGGTACCCCCACCACTAAAGAAGGTTTGCCGTGACCTTCATCTATATAACTGCATAATTGAAATAAGGCTGTAGGTGCATTCCCTATAACAAATATCTTTGTCTCTGGATCCTTCACTGCCTTTTCCATTGCCACCATAGACCGTGTTAGTCCTCTTTCCTTAGCTTCCTTTGTTACTTCAGCATCATCTACTAGACAGTAAATTTCACTGTTTAATTCCTTTAAGACCTTTTTATTGATGCCGGACATAGCCATTTTGGTGTCGGTATAAATTTTACATCCTTCTTTTAAAGCTTTTAATGCTGAATCTATAGCAGTTTCACTGATTTTTGTGATGTCCCCGTATTCAAAGTCGGCTGTAGTATGTATAACTCTCTTTATGATTTTTCCTTCTCTTTCTTGAAAGGTTTTATTGCCCAGTTCTTCTGTTATTATTTCAAAACTTTTTTCCTCTATTTTCATGGGATCTTTTATATATTCCACAGTTTTGCCCCCCTCAGTTTAATGTGCTGCTCTAAATCAAGTCTCGTTTTATACCTCCCTAGCTCCTCCAGGGATAATATTATAACTTTTTATAGACAAGTATTTGTTGATGTATTTTTCCTTCTTTATGCTATGTATAAAGGCTTCCTTATCAAAATATTTATCATTATATAGAATGCCTACTACAGAACCACTATGGGCAACGTTTATACCATAAGCTCCTAATCGTTGACTTACCTCATGTAACTCCTCCAAGCCTTCCTTATGAAGGATGCTTTGATTAGCAAAACCACTTAAGGTGGCGGCACTTCCTATTGTCTTTAGGTCTTGATTTTTTATTCCCTCTTCAAATAATGTTATTGCCTTTTTTAGGATAGGTTGATTTTTCTTTAAAATAATACTATAGTCCTTCTTACGAAATTCTATAGTATTAATTAAGTCTTTCCCCTCTAAAATTAAAACCCTACAGGAGGATAGGTTGCCATAATTTTTTTTATAGCTTCCTTTTAGGTGATCAAATAGGGTGACCTCTGAAAATACGGTGCTATCGGTTGGTTCAATAGCTATGCATAGTTTAGCTATATCCTCTTCCAGAAGGTGTTTCTTTAAATATTTGGATGTTGCTAGTGCAGTGGCAGCCAAATCTGCGGTGCTGCTAGCCATCCCTTTTGCGGTTGGTATAGGTGAATTAATGTCTAGCTTTATAGACGCATAGTCATTTTTATCGTAGCCATAGTGTTGAAATACTTTTTTCATCATTTCGTAGGCTTTTTTATGATATCCTGGTATTTTTTCTACATTATGGCTTTCTTCTTTTATTGTTACTTCTGTAAATAGGTCGATACTATAGGAGATTAACTTTTCTCCTTCTTCAATATACCCTTGTATCAGTTCTCCACAGGAGGCGGGGCAAATAACTTTTATCATGTCATCACCCTATTCTTTAAATATTATGTATTAGGTCTTTTTTCATCTTCTTCTATTAGTTTTCCAATAACCCGTAAGGGCTTTTTTATTCTTTCTTTAACTATTGGAAGAGCTTCCTTGTTTATTGTAAATACAACAACGGTGGCAGGTCCTGCTGATTTTTTTAAGTCTAGTTCCTGATCTTCAAAAATCTTTAAATGAAAATTATTTGCCTTAGCTAAACAATCAGCTTCATATAAAATTCCCTTTGAACCAACAGGATAAATCTCCTTTATCTCTTTGATTTTTATAAGATCTTTAAGGTCTTCTATGCTGCAAATTTCTTCATCAAAGGGTATCTTTAATTCTCCCCCCACCTTAGGTATTCCTAAGGCAATTATACAGTCTTCTTTATGGGAGGTGTTTGCCTTTATATTAGCTTCCTCCACTTCTCCAATTACGGTTATACCTATGCCTGTCTGACATGTGGGGAAATTTTCTTCTGTACTGCCATTTAAACAGGTCATGTCAATCTCTGCTTCCTTTAACAGGCTTTGGATTCCTTTGATAATTTCTTTTCCTGAAGGGTTCATTTCTACAGCTAGTGTGTTAATCACTGTAACCACTTTCGCCCCTACAGATAACACCTCCATCAGTGCTACTCTAGTTGTATAATAGCCTACAACTTCAAAGGGAACCTTCAGGACATCTTGACTTTTAGCTCCAATGCCTCCACAGGAGTCACATGCAATCACTAGGTACTTATCTTCTGTATGCTTGATAAGAGTTAGGTCTCTAAATCTTTTTATTTTCATCTTTATTTTCCTTTTTGGATTTTTCGGTATATAACCGTTGCCAGTAGGATGTTTAAAAAGGATGCTATCGTCAGTGGTACCCATATTACGGAAAATAATGGCCAACCGCTAAAGGGTAATCCTAATAAATTAGATGCCGGTACTGCAATTACAGCTGCTAAGGGTCCGTTCAACAAAGTGGCTACCACTATAGCGATCCATCCATTAGTCCTCTTATATAACACTCCAAATGCATAGACAAATACAAACATTTCAACAGCTACTAAGATATGCATCGGTAGTGTAAGGGGAAATCCGGCTGTTCCAGCCGATAGTAGATGACCTAGCATCCCCACCATTGCCCCTGCTAAGGGGCCAATATAAAGAGCGGCAAAAAATCCTGCCATAGAATCAAAAGCAATACTTCCTTGAATTTTAATCGTTGCACCTATTGCACTTAAAGCTATTAGCATAGCTACTTGTGTCATGGTTTTTACATTATACATTTCTTTGGTTTCTCGTTGCATCATAATTATCCCCCTAATACTATTCATTTGTTTTTTTTCTATAGTTACTACATTTTTGTATAAAGTTTTTTGCAAAGTCTCTATTGCTATAAAAATGTATATGAGGGAAGGCTCCTAAGCAATTATATTTTTCTATACCACAGTTCCAACTGCTTACGACTTCCCCATTTCTTTTTTTGGTTACATTATAGCTGTAGGCTTGATTTTTATTTATCACTACCGCCCGGTGAAACTCATGGGCCTTTATACTTAAAGTTTCTTGAAAAAAGCTACTGTCTTCTTTGGTTTCTACTTCACAGTAGCCAAACCGCTGTAATCTTTCTGTCATTTCTGCCTGTGCTTCAAAAACCCCCACCATTTCATAGTTATTCCCTTGAAGATCTTTGATTTCCTTAGTTAAATACATAAAGCCTCCACATTCTGCATATATGGGAAGTCCTTCTTTTGCTTTGTTATAAATAGCTTGTCTTATTTCTCCATTTTCCTGTAGTTCTTCAGCAAAAACCTCTGGAAAACCCCCACCAATATAGATGCCATGAATCCCCTTAGGTAGTTCTTTGTCCTTCAGTGGACTAAAGGGGATGATGTTGCATCCCAGCTCCTTTAAAAGGTCTAGATTGTCTTGATAATAAAAATTGAAGGCATCATCATAGGCATAGGCGATGGTGGCTTTTTCTTCTATTACCTTAGTAGAGGGGGAGAATTTCTCTTTTAGCTTCACTTCACCGGCTAATTGAAGAATGGTATCTAAATCTATAGTTTCCTCCACCATAGCGATTACCTCCTCCACCTTATCCTTTAACTCCCCCACTTCACCACAGGGGATTAAGCCTAGATGTCTGCTTTTTAATTGAATGTCCTTATTTTTCTTTAAATAACCGACACATTTTATACCTATATCTCTTTCTATGGCTTCTTTTAAAATAGCATAATGACCTTCTCCCGAAACATTATTAATAATAATTCCTTTTATATTTACATCGGGATCATACATCTTATAGCCCAGTACCATGGCGGCGGCACTGGAGGACATACCACCACCGTTAATCACCAATAGTACCGGTAGGTTTAATAGCTTTGCTATATGGGCGGAACTTCCTTCGTCCTTCTTTGTTCCTAAACCATCATATAACCCCATAACCCCCTCTACTACAGCTATATCTCCTGCCTTTGCATTTTTATAAAACAATGTCCTCAGTGTTTCCTCCTGTAGCAGGTAGCTATCTAAGTTTCTCGAGGTCTCATCTGTTACATACCTGTGAAACTGTGGATCTATATAATCAGGCCCTACTTTGAAGGGCTTTACCTTCAAGCCTCTTTTTTTCAGTGCCCCCATAATGCCTAGGGAAATGGTGGTTTTACCTACACCACTTTGGGTCCCCGCCAATAAAAATCCCCCTGTAGACATCTATTGCACCTGCTTTACTGCCTTTAGTGCTTCATAGGAGGCCTCAAGAGTTGCTTTAATATCCTCCTCCGTCATGGCGGCATTGATAAAGGTAGCTTCAAATTGAGATGGTGCAAGGTATATTCCTCTACTTAGCATCTCTCTAAAGAAAATAGCATATTTTTCTGTATCTGCTGTTGTGGCTGTTTCAAAATCCACCACCTCTTGATCCGTAAAGAACATACATAGCATAGAACTTACACGATTAAAGGAGGCTTGGATACCCAACTCCTGAACCTGTTGTTTCAGCCCGTCCTCCAACATTTCAGCTTTTTTACTTAACTCTGTATAAATGTCTGGGTTATCTCTTAATATTTTTAATGTGGTATAACCAGCCGTCATGGCCAAAGGATTCCCGGATAAGGTCCCGGCTTGGTATACTGGACCTATAGGAGACATTTTTTCCATGATTTCTTTCTTTCCTCCGAAGGCTCCCACCGGTAGACCTCCACCTATTATTTTGCTGTAGCAGGTAAGATCTGGTGTTATATCATATAGCTTCTGAGCTCCTTCAAAGGCTACTCTAAAGCCAGTCATTACTTCATCCATTACCAATAAACTGCCATGTTCTTCTGTTATTTCTCTAAGTCTATGGGCAAATTCTCCATCCATAGGAACTACCCCCATGTTTCCTGCCACAGGTTCTACAATCACTGCTGCAATATCCCTTCCTTGAGCTTTGAAGATTTCCTCTATTTCTTCTATATCATTGAATCTAGCAATAATAGTATTTTTTACTACATCCTCTGGAACACCAGGACTATTAGGTACACCATGGGTTAGCAATCCAGATCCTGCTTTAATTAATAAGCTATCAGAATGTCCATGATAATTACCATTGAACTTTACAATCTTACTTCTTCCTGTATATCCCCTAGCTAATCTCAAAGCTGTCATGGTGGCCTCTGTTCCAGAGTTTACCATCCTTACCATTTCTAAAGAGGGGATAGCCTCCACCATTAGTTCCGCCATCTTGGTCTCTATTTCTGTAGGAGCTCCAAAGCTAGTTCCCATTTCCACGACTTCCTTTAATGCCTTCACCACTTCTGGATGACAATGACCTAGAATCAAAGGGCCCCATGATCCTACAAAATCTATATATTTGTTTCCATCTTCATCATATATGTAGGCACCTTCTCCTTTTTTTATAAAGGGTGGATCCATCTTCACCGATGAAAATGCCCTTACAGGACTATTTACTCCACCGGGTATGAGTCCTTTAGCTTTTTCAAATAGTTCTTTTGATTTTGTATAGTTCATTATAAATTCCTCCTTATCCATCTTGCCATATCCTTGGCAAAATAAGTTAAAATCATATCGGCTCCTGCTCTTTTCATAGCCGTCAATGTCTCTACCATGATTTCTTCTTCCTTTAATAAACCTTCCCTTGCTCCTAACTTGATCATGGCATATTCTCCACTTACATTATAGGCCGCCACCGGTACCTTGCAGTTGTCTCTTACTTCCCTAATAATATCTAAATAGGCTAAGGCAGGCTTTACCATCACAATGTCAGCCCCCTCTTTTATATCTTCTTCTACCTGTGTTAATGCCTCTAAACGATTAGAGGGATCCATTTGGTAGGTTTTTCTATCTCCAAATTGAGGCGCTGAATTAACGGCACTTCTAAAGGGTCCATAAAAGGCAGAGGCATATTTTGCACTATAGCTCATGATGGGTATATGTTGAAAATTATTTTTATCTAAATATGCTCTTATCCTACCTACTCTACCATCCATCATATCAGAGGGTGCCACCATATCTGCCCCTGCT
>JAFIFG010000078.1 GCA_020832135.1 Clostridiaceae bacterium | reverse complement strand
TATGCCTAATATGACAGTAGGATTTGTAGAGAATTCACAGCATGATGGACCTTTTGGAGCTAGGGGTATGGCGGAACCAGCCATGATTCCAGCAGCACCGGCCATTGTAAGTGCCTTCTACAATGCTACAGGTATTAGAGTAAATGAACTTCCACTAACCCCAGAAAGAGTTATACAAGCGATAAAGAAAAAAGGTAATAACTAAATATTGTATAAGTATGGGCTGTAGCAAAGTCACCTATAGCCCATACTACAAATACAACATCTTATCACTTTAATGGAACACTATAAAAATGACATAAGAACATACCCTATTAAGATGGGAGAATTACTTTAAGAGGAAGGAGGGTAGATATAAAAACAATTTTCTGAAAATTCGTATAAATTACCTGAATTTGAGAGGGGGATTTAGTATGACGGAAGTTAAAAGAAAAGAAGAGGAAATACAAGAAAATGAATACTCATCAGGAACTGACTTATCGGGTAACTTTAGTAGGACCCAACAGGTATTCTTAGGTCTCCAACATACGTTAGCGATGTTTGGTGCATGTATACTTATACCTATTTTAACAGGGCTAAATATTTCGGTAACTTTATTTGCAGCAGGTGCAGGTACCCTTATTTTTCATTGGTTTACTAAAGGTAAGGTACCCGGATTTTTAGGATCTTCTTTTGCTTTTGTTGCTCCTTTAATTCTTGCAGTTGAAACCATGGGTGTTGAATATGCCCAGGGTGGTGTTATTGGTGCGGGTATTATATACTTGATAGTTGGGTATATCATACAAAAGATGGGACCTGATAAGGTATCCAAAGTATTCCCACCGGTAGTTACAGGACCTATCATTATGATTATTGGTTTAGGTTTAGCACCAATCGGTATAATGATGGCTAGCGACCATTATATTGTGGCATTTATTACGTTAGCTACAGCGGTAATTTTCAATATTTGGGGTAAAGGATTTATGAAGGTAATTCCAGTTGTTGCAGGGCTAGTAGTAGGTTATATTGCAGCTCTAGCTGTTGGATTAGTAGATTTTTCAGCTGTTGGAGAAGCTAGCATAATAGGGGTTCCGGGATTCACAATGCCTAAATTCAGTATGGCGGCAATATTATTAGTTACACCTGCTGCTATTGTATCTCTTCTTGAACATATTGGGGATGTACTGGCAATTGGAAGTACTATAGGAAGAGATGTTAAAAGAGATCCAGGAATTGCTCCCACCTTTTATGGTGGTGGTGTTGCTTCAATCCTTTCGGGTTTCGTAGGTGGACCTTCATTAACTACCTATGGTGAAAACATTGGAGTGCTAGCTTTAACTAGAATTTACGCTACTTTTGTGGTAAGTATGGGAGCTTGTTGGGCTATAGCCTTAGCCTTCATTCCTAAAGTAGAAGCACTTATTCTTACTATTCCAATGGCTGTTATTGGTGGAGTTTCAGTATTGCTATATGGGATGATTGGAGCTGTAGGTGTTCGAACAGTTGTGGAAAACAAAGTTAATTTTGTAAAAACAAGAAATCTTATCGTAGCAAGTGTAATTTTAGTAATTGGAGTTGGCGCGGAATCCTTTGATGTAGCTGGTATTGAATTGAGTGGTATGGTAGTAGCAGCTGTTTCAGGGGTTATATTGAATTTGATATTACCAGAATAGAAAGTACACAAAAAACCACCTTGGTATGTAGACTAAGGTGGTTTTTATTAATCATTAGCTATTTAGATGATATTCTGTAGTATTATACTTTTGTGGGTTTAATCTTAGTATTTTAAGAGCTATTTGAAGGTTTAAACGGTGATCCCAGCTTTCTAAGTTATTACCTATAATATCTTTTATTTTCTGCAATCTATATAGTACAGTATTATAATGGACATGTAAGTACTTAGCCATATCTTTAGTGTTTCCATCAAATATAAAGTAAGCTTCAAGGGTTTCAATTAATTCTTTATTATTTTTTATATCAGAGCTTAATAATGATGATAGATATTCTTCAAGAAAAATAGTTTGTTCTTGCTTAGGTATGTAATTTAATAGTTTAAAAACCCCTAAATCATCAAAGTGTATAATCCTTTCCTGCATGAAGGGATTATTTTTGCAGATCATGATTGCGGTTCTTGCTTCTTTATATGCCTTTGAAAGATCTACACCTGTATAAAGGTTACTGATTGATATTATAAAGTCATTTCCTTTAAATGCTTCTTTTATTTTATCTAATATGTTTTGACAAAATTGATTTAAATGGTTTTTAAGTGTGATTCTATCGTTAAATTTATTGTCTTCAATGATTAATATAATTTCGTCGGTTTTAGTACCAATAATTCCTTGAAACCCTTCTAAAGATAATGAAAACTTTGATAAATTATATATTTTATCTAATATTTTATTAATATTATCACGATTTTTAGCAAAATTACTTTCCTTCGTAGCGATATCATTATATTTAATAATAACTAGATTGTATTTACTAGAAAGATCCATATTATGGTGTTTTCCTCTAAAGAGTATATCATCCTCCTCTATATTACCTGAAATTAAGGAATTGATAAATTCATTTAAATGTTTCTTCTCAGTTTCTTTCACAGTGCGTTCATTAATAATGGCAAAGGCAGTAACTTTAGTTGCACTTTCTAAAATGTTCATATCTAACCCAGAAAACTCCCTTATAGTTTCTAAAATAGTTAAATAACCTAAAATTTCTAATCCGTTGTTGATGGGGATTTTTATTTCTTTATATTTGTTATTAATTGCATGATTTATATTTAATAATTTATTATCTGTACTTTTACAATAGGCTGCTTTTATCGCTTCCTCTAATATTCTCTGTTCCTCCGCAGTCTTACATACAGTGCAATGACTTAGAAGCTTCTCGTGCCTATCCTCGATAATTACAGTATTATTGATAAAACCTGTGATTTCCTCACAAACCTTGGATATGGCACCTCCCTTTAACACTACCTCCATCAATTCTTTATGAATTTTTATATTATATTCTAAAAGCATGGTTTGTCTACTATTTATTAAATTCATAACTTCTGTAATGATTTCTGAAAATCTTAATTCAAAAGGCAATTCTATCAAGGGAAAGTTTTTTTCGTTTGCTAATTCAATCATATCTTTGGGGATTTTGTCCAAATATCTTTTGGATTTAATAATTAGTGCGGAAGCACCTTTGTCTATAATATCTAGCAGAAGTTGTTGTCTTTCTTTTTCTTCCTTTAGGGAAAATCCTTGAGTAAGTAACAACTCATTTTCTATATGCCAATCATGAATATCCGGTACCTCTAAAACATTTACTCTTTTAATGATATTTTCAAATGCTAGCTCACTTTTCGTAACAATTTTGGCATTTTTTAATGGTGCAAGATTCATGATATCTTTTACTCTTACATCATAATTATTCTTCAAGCACGTATCCCCCTCTGAGAAGCAGTATATTTTATTGTACATTTGTTTTATTACTATGATATAAAATAGAAATATATTAAAGGAAATGACAGATTTTCATTGAACTTATTTCAAGGAGAGAAATCAAATTCCAAAATTAGTGGAAGAGGTGTAATAATGAAGATAGAAATTCTAGCAGTTGGAACGGAAATATTAATGGGGGATATTGTAAATACTAATGCTCAGTACATTGCCAAAAGATTAGCGGATGTAGGACTGGGGATATATTATCAATCGGTAGTAGGTGACAATGCAGAAAGAATGAAGAAGGCTTATGAAATTGCTTTTAATAGGGTAGACTTGGTGATCGTGACAGGAGGGTTAGGTCCTACAAAGGATGATTTAACAAAAGAAATAGCTGCAGATTATTTTAATAAGAAACTTGTACTAGATGAAGAAGCCTATAATTATATAAAAGAGTTTTTTCTATACAGAAATATATGTATGACAAACAACAATAAAAAACAAGCATATTTTCCTGAAGGAGCTGTCATATTAAAAAATAATAACGGGACAGCACCGGGCTGTATCATAGAAGAAGAGGGTAAGATATTAATTCTTTTACCTGGGCCACCAAGAGAAATGATACCTATGTTAGAGCAACAGGTGTTACCTTATTTAAGTAAATATCAAGAGGGTGTGCTTAAATCAAAGGTGTTGAGAATTTGTGGCATTGGAGAAAGTACGATGGAGGAAAAGATTCAAGATATCATAGAAAATCAAAATAACCCCACCATTGCACCCTATGCAAAAGATGGAGAAGTAACACTGCGGATAACAGCAAAAGCCAGTACTTTAAGGGAGGCGGAGGATTTAATTCTACCGATAGAGGAAAAGATAGGAAGACGTTTAGAGGGGTACATCTATGGTGAAGGAGAAACCTCTTTAGAGGAAGTGATTGGTGATTTATTAATAAAAAACCAATTAACTATTGCAACTGCTGAATCATGTACAGGTGGACTTTTGTCGTCGAGGCTTATAAATGTTCCAGGAATTTCATCGGTATTTATGGAGGGAGTGACTACCTATAGCAATGCATCAAAAGTACAACTTTTAAAGGTAAAGGACACAACCTTAAAAAGGTATGGTGCTGTCAGTAAAGAGACAGCAAAAGAAATGGCTATAGGGGTTGCACAACTAGGAAATGCAGATATAGGTCTTTCTATTACAGGAATAGCTGGACCTACAGGAGGCACTGAGGAAAAACCAGTAGGATTAATATATATAGGATTAACTATAGAAGGAAAAGTAAGGGTAAAGGAGCTATTTTTCAAGGGAGATAGACAGAGAGTACGACAGTATGCTGTGGTGCAGGCTCTTTGTTGGCTACATCGAGAATTAAACAATAGAAAATAAAATAATTGAAGGTTTACACAGATTTAGACAGATGTATTTATATTTGATATGATAAAGCTAAATGAAGGAAAAAAGGTGATACAACAATGAGTGGATCAGATAAACTAGAAATAGAATTAAAGAATGTAAATAAACAAATAGAAGTGCTGAATGAAGTTATAGAACACTTATGTGATGGCATCTATATAACTGATGGTGAAGGAAACACTTTAAGAGTAAATAAAACCTATGAAAAAATGTCCGGCATTAAGAGTGAAGAATTAGTTGGGAAAAACATGAAGGAACTTGTACAAGAAGGATATTTTTCTCAATCCGCCAGTCTTCAAGTATTAAAACTTAAAGCTCCTGCCACCGTAATGTATACGGTGAAAACTGGTAAAAGGTTACTGGCAAAAGGTGTTCCGGTGTTTGATGAAAAAAATAATATAAAAATGATTGTCAATAATGTATGGGACTTAACAGAAATATATAATTTGCAAAGTGAAACAGTAGGGAGCAAGATAGCCTTAAAGGAAGGTGAAGAGGATTTTATTTTTCATAGTAAGGCTATGGATAAGGTTGTGGAGTTGGCATTGAAGGCTTCTAAAGTCAGTTCAAATATTTTAATTTTAGGAGAATCAGGAGTAGGAAAAGATGTTATTGCTAGGCTTATACATAAAGCCAGTGGCTATAGTGGTACTTATATAAAAATAAACTGTGCAGCCATACCAGAACATTTATTAGAAAGTGAATTATTTGGATATGAATATGGATCCTTTACAGGAGCAAAAAAACAAGGTAAACCTGGGATGTTTGAGCTTGCCCACAAAGGTACTATATTTTTAGATGAAATAGCGGAGCTACCTATCCATCTACAAGCCAAGCTTTTAAGAGTAATACAGGAAAAAGAAGTCATTAGAATTGGGGGGACAAAGCAGATAGCTATAGAGACTAGAGTGATAGCTGCCACAAATAGAGACTTGGAATTTATGGTGCGGGAGGGAAAGTTTAGAGAAGATCTCTATTATAGAGTAAATGTTATCCCTATCAAGATACCTCCACTGAGAGAACGTCAAGAAGATATCATACCATTAATTAATTATTTTATTAGTACCTTTAACAAAAAATATAATTTTAATAAAATAATAAATGAAAATGCACTGGCCCTTTTATATAATCACCATTGGAGAGGGAATGTACGAGAGCTGCAAAATATTATAGAAAGATTACTTGTCATGGTGGATGGGGAAAATATAACACAGGGGGATGTAATAGAATTATTGAACTCCAAAAATGCTATTTATAGTAAAAAGACAGATGATTTAAAGGCAGCTGTAAAGGAGCTGGAGGTTCAAATGATAAAAGAAGCCTTAAAGTTACATCGTTCCACTAGAGCTGCTGCAAAGCAACTAGGAATTGACCAGTCTACATTGGTTCGAAAAATAAAGAAGTATAGGTTAAGTTATGATGAAATATTACATCGTTGTGATGTTGAAACGCATCAATAACATAGCTTATATTACTGATGTAAAGAGTTTTTATAAAAATCGATGTCATTATACATCTAAATAATGAATATGAAGAATTGCATGAGACAAATGAACTTGTCACGAAGGTTCATAACACTAGAAACAAACTAACAAAAAATATTCTTTAAAACTTTTTAATATTGGCACATATATTGCTATATTAATATATTGAATAATCCAAAGGGGGATATTATATGAGTAAGGTAGTTGAATTGGAAAGGGTGCTAGAATTAGTCAAGGACGGTATGGTAGTAATGATTGGTGGATTTTTGGCTGTAGGCACTCCTGAAACCATTATTGATAAATTGGTTGAAAAAGGAGTGAAGGATTTAACTATTATTTGCAACGATACAGCATTTCCCGATAAAGGGATAGGGAAATTGGTTGTAAATAAACAGGTTAAAAGAGTGATAACCTCCCATATAGGCACAAATCCAGAAACTGGCAGACAAATGAATGCTGGAGAAATGGAAGTAGACTTAGTACCACAAGGCACATTAGCAGAGAGAATTAGAGCTGCTGGGGCAGGATTAGGTGGAATCCTTACACCTACAGGTATAGGAACTGTTGTTGAGGAAGGAAAAGAAAAAATTCTGGTAAATAACAAGGAATATTTATTAGAATTACCTTTAAAGGCTGACATCGCTTTACTAAGGGGCAGTAAAGTAGATGCAAAGGGAAATGTATGGTATAACAACGCTACTAGAAACTTTAATCCTCTTATGGCAACAGCTGCAGATGTGGTTATTGTAGAGGCTGAGGAGATCGTTGAAACGGGAGACATTGATGCTAACAATGTTGTAACCTCCGGTATATTTGTAGATTACATTGTAAAGGAGGGGAAGTAAATGGATTATAGAGAGAAAATTGCAAGAAGAGTAGCTATGGAATTAGAGGATGGAGATATAGTAAATCTTGGAATAGGTATGCCTACAATGGTGGCAAACTATGTTTCAGATGATATTGAAGTTATTCTACAATCTGAAAATGGTTTTATAGGTATGGGAACTGCACCTAAAGCAGGTGAAGAAGATAAGGACCTTGTAAATGCAGGGGCAATGCCTGTTACTGTAAAGAAGGGTGCTTGTTTCTTTGACAGTGCCACTTCATTTGTAATTATTAGAGGTGGACATGTGGATGCTACAGTATTAGGAGCACTACAGGTAGATGCAAAAGGAAATCTTGCTAATTGGATGATACCTGGAAAAATGGTACCTGGTATGGGTGGTGCCATGGACTTAGTAGTAGGAGCTAAAAAGGTAATCATTGCTATGGAACACACAGCTAAGGGGAGACCTAAAATTTTAAAGGAATGCACATTACCATTAACAGCGGCAGGAGAAGTAGACCTTATTGTTACTGAGATGGGAGTAATGGAAGTTACCGATAAAGGATTAGTTCTAAAGGAAATAGCAGAAGGTGTCACAGTAGATGAAATAAAAGCAGCAACAGAAGCAGATTTGATTATTCCTTCAGATTTAAAACAAATGAATGTTTAAATACTTTATTATAAATGTAGGAGGGGAATTTACCCCTCCTACATTTATTTTTTGCAAATAAGTTGCACTAAACATACGTTCTCATTATAATGGTACTATGTAAAGAATGAAAGGAGCAAAATTATGTTAGCAAGAACTCATATAGCTTTAGGTGTACTTTTTGCGATAGGTTTAACATTTTTATTTGGCATGACTTACTTTGATGGAGGCTTAGACTTGATCGCTATCCTTGTTGTCATTATTGGTGCTCTATTACCAGATTTAGATATGGGGACTTCCTCTTTGGCAGGAAAATTTGCTGTATTAAAGGTAAGTCAAATAGAAAAAATTTGGCTTATTACTATATTATTATTAGCAATAGTTACAACTATATTTTTTAGAAGTACTCCTATCTTTTATGGAATTATTTTTATGTTATTACTAGGAGCTTTATTTTCTAAGGAATTTTCTAATAAGGGATATCATATGCTGAGAAATTTTGTTCAGGGAATCGTAGGTATAGGGTTTATAGCAGCTGCTTATTATTATAACCAGTTACCATTAATGGGGATAGGAGTTGTTTTGTTGTTATTATTATTTAGCAAACATAGAGGTCTTTCTCACTCCATACTATTTGTAATAATAACGGTATCCATAGTTTCGAGCATCAGTAGGTTTTATGGAGCAGTAGATTATGGTATTTTGTTTGGAGTTAGTGTTGCCTCTCATATCATGGGAGACATGTTCACTAAGGCAGGTGTATTATTATTTTATCCCTTTAGCAAAAAAAGGGTAAGGTTTCTGTTTACTATAAAAACAGGTGGAAAATTAGAAAATATAGTTTTTTTTATCACTTGCATATTGGTATTTAGATTGACCAGACTATTATAAGAGGAAAAATTTCATTAGCATGACAGTAAAAATAGAACCAAACACTACATAGATAATGTGGAGTTTAAAAAATGCTATACCACCAGCTACGATTCCTCCTGCTAGACCAATAAAAGGCACCCCAGCTTCAATAGATAAAATCCCAGGAAATATTAAGGCGCCTAATGCTGCATAGGGAATGGTTTTGAGCCATTTTTTAACCCAAGGTGATAGTGTTAATCGATCCATAATCAATACTGGTAATAATCTAGGAATGAAGGTTACTAAAGCCATGCCTAGTATAATAAAAAATAATTCCATTGTATTACTCTCCTTTCACTATAAAAGTCCCCATAAAAGAACCAATTAATGTAGCCATGACAATTGCCCATCCAGAATTTAAAAATAGGTTGAATAAATAACATAATACACCGCTTATTATTGCAATAGCACCCACCTTGAAATTTTCTTTAATTGCTGGCATCAATAAACCAATAAACATTGCATATAAGCCTATAGACATACTGGCTCCAACAGAAGGAGGAATAAACATAGATAGCATACCTCCTATAATAGTACCTAAAGTCCAAGAACTGTAGGAGGCTAACATGACTCCTGCAACAAAGAAACCCTTCATCTGTTTATTTTCTTCGTTTTGTTCCATAGATAATAAAGCAAAGGTCTCATCAGTTATACCGAAGGATAGAGGGATTTTCCATTTGAGAGGAAGGTGTTGTATTTTACTGGTTAGTGACATACTCATAATAAAATGACGAAAATTTAAAATGAGGGTAGCCAATATAATTTCTATGCCTAAAACATCGATAGCCAACATATTTAGAGCCATAAATTGACTGGCTCCAGCATAGACCATAGAAGACATTAAGGCTGCATAAAGCATGGGAATTCCTGTTTGAGAAGAAATAACCCCAAAGGATATAGCGATAGGAAGATAACCTATTACGATAGGCATAGCAGTTTTAGCACCATTTAAAAAAATTTGTTTGTTGTTTGTTGATTCATAGAACTTATTAGTCTCTCTTGCTTGTGTATGCATACTTATCTTCCTTTCTTATAGTAAATATATACTTAAATATATCACCTCATTATTAAAAAAACAATGATACTAATAAAAATGGAATTTTGATTATTTAAGATAAAGTTGTATAATAAAAAATATACACATATTAGCATAAGGGTGAAGGGAGAAAAAAGATGAAAACTATATTATTCGATTTAGACGGAACACTATTACCTTTAGATATGGATGATTTTCTAAGAAGATATTTTCAAGGACTGTCTACAAAGTTAAAAGATTATTTTGAACCTAAGGAATTAACAAAACTTATATGGGAATCAACTGAATACATGGTTAAAAATATAGATGAAAATAAGACTAATGAAGAAGCTTTTTTTGAAAATTTTTATAGTAAGACAAAGCACACTTCAGCTACTCTATATAATTTGTTTGATGATTTTTATACTAATGATTTCATAAAGGTAAAGGAAGCTACAAAACAAGAGGAATATATAGTAAAGTCTATAGCACTATTAAAGAAAAAAGGATATGAATTGGTTGTTGCTACAAACCCTTTATTCCCTAAGAAAGCAATTTTACATAGAATCGAATGGGCAGGATTGGATAAAGAAGACTTTAAATTTATTACTAGCTTTGAAGAGATGCACTTCTGTAAACCTACTATAGAATTTTATAAAGAGATTCTAGCCAAAGTAGGCAGAAAACCTGAAGAATGTATGATGGTAGGGAATGATGTTGAAGAGGATATGGTTGCTGGTCAATTAGGTTTGAAAACATATTTAATAGAAGATTGTAAGATACAAAGAGGGGACTGTATAGATCATATAGATTATATAGGTAAATATGAAGACTTCTATAGATTTGTAGAGTCTTTACCAAAAGTTGAATAAAAGGATAAATACCATTGAAAAACAGCATAATAAAGGTATATTATTGTAGAATTGGAGGAATAGAACTTTATGACATCTTGTCAGTGTAATAATAAACTATATGTAGTAAAAAAAACATGTCCTCTATGTAAAGAAGAGGGAAAGAATTTACATCACTTAGTTGTTAAAGAAGTAGTAAAAAAGGATTTGAAATATTTAGTTCAAAATGATAAATATTTTATTTGTAGGAATGATAAATGTGAGGCTGTATTCTATAATGAAGAAAAAGACACTATGTTTTTAAACATAGATATAAATATGGCAGCAGACTTTAATGAAGTATGTAAAACCGATGGTGGAGGTTGCCATAAAGGTTGTAATTCATGTCATTAAAGAGCATCAAATAAAAAGCATAGGAATTAAATTTATAATAGAGGTGATTATATGGCAAAAGATTCTATGGAGATAAGTGGGAAACAGGGAAAAATTAAAATAGCTCATGATATTGTTATGACCATAGCTAGACATGCAGCAGAAGAAGTGGAAGGTATTACATCTATAAAAGGAGGACTACCTGGAGGTATTGGTGAACTTTTTAGTAAAAACACAAGTAATAAAAAAGGAATAAAAATACAGAGTCAAGAAACACAGGTGGTTATTAATCTATCTGTCGTGGTAAAGTATGGAACTATTATTCCTGAGGTTATAGGGCAAGTGCAGGAAAAAGTAAAAAGTTCTATTGAATCTATGACGGATATTCAAGTTTCCAAAGTGAATGTGTTTGTTCAGGATATAGAAATTTTCAACTAATAAAGACAGGTATATATACCTGTCTTTATTAGTTAGATTTAGTTAACAGTGATCATAGTCATCATAATGATGATGTTGATGATGATGATGATGCTCATAATACATCATTTTATGTTTATAAGCTTCTGCTTTGTTCATATAGGCCATATACATATGCATATAATAAGTTCTCTTCATATGTTCATACATATCATGACCCTCCATAGGCATTCCTGGCATCATCCCTGGCATTTCAATAGGCATCCCTGGCATCATTCCCGGCATTCCTGGCATAGCGGGTGTCATCCCTGGCATCATTCCCGGCATTCCTGGCATAGCAGGTGTCATCCCTGGCATTCCGCTTGGCATCGGCATAGCAGGTGCATGACCTGGTGGCATCGGCATTGATGGATGCTTATGGTCCTCTTTTACTGGATAATTATTATAATCTTTTTTTGTTTCCACAGAAAAACCCCCTATATTATATGTTGGTGTTATTTATTTACTCCTTTAATTATAGAATATGAAGGGGTTTTAATTTTGAAACTTGTACATTAGAATTAACTATAAAATTTAAAGAACACCACTTACTATAGTAAGTGGTGTTCTTTAAACTATTTATGGTTGTTAATATATTCAACAATATCTCCGATATTTTTAAATCCTTCTGCCTCTTCATCAGGAATTTCAACATCAAACTCATCTTCTATAGCCATGATAACTTCAACGGCATCTAAAGAGTCAGCATTTAAATCATTGGTTAATGAGGTTTCTAATGTGATAGAATCAATATCACTAAGTCCTAATTGTTCTACAATAACTTCTTTGATCTTTTCAAACATACTCAATATTCCTAGACTGTACCTTTACAATCTAGGTGTTCACCTCCTTGAAATTTTATATTTTTAATGAACTATGTACTAGGTTGCACCTACATAGTATAGGCAAAACTTCCTATTTAGAATACCATAAAATATAAAAATTGTGTATATCTTCTTTATAAAAATCTTATGAATGAAAAATCAAAAAATTATATACTATTCTGTAAATATTACGAAGGGATAAAAATTTAAATGTAGAATATTATCATGAGCAATGAATAAAAGTATATTTATTGAGGAGGAGTAGTAGGATGAGGGAGAAGGTAATAGGTATTTTGGGAGGTATGGGACCAGAAGCTACCTGTGAAATTTTTAGGAGAATTATTAAATTAACTGATGTAGAAGATGACAAAGATCATATTAGAGTGATCATAGATAGTAATTCTAAAATTCCTGACCGTACAAAATCAATATTGTATAAAGGCGTGAGTCCTATAAATGAAATGGTGGAAACAGCTAAAAACTTAGAGATTGCGGGAGTAGATTTTATCATTATGCCCTGTATAACGGCTCATTACTTTATTGATGAAATACAAAAAAATATTGCCATACCCATTATAAATGCATTAGAAGAAACCAATAAGTATGTTGAAAAAACCTATCCCTCTATAGAAAAGCTAGGCATCTTAGCTACAACTGGCACCATTAAAATGCAACTTTTTCAACATGCCATGAAGGGAAAAGAGATTATTCTACCTAATAAGGAGATGCAAGAGATGGTTATGGATACTATCTATGGTGTTGGTGGTATAAAGTCAGGAAACACTTCATCTCATGCTATTAAAAAGCTAGTGAGTGCTGTTGAAACTATGAAGAGTCAGGGCATAGAAGCAGTGGTGGCAGGTTGCACAGAAATTGGTCTAGTGATGACATCGGAGTATATAAATTTACCTGTCATTGATCCTTTAACTATTCTAGCTAAGAAAGCTATAGACACAGCAAAGGAAATTGAAGAAGCGAAAGCTATCAATTAATAACTATAAACTAATAAAACATTTAAGATTTCGTTAAATTCAGGTTAAAATATTTAACATAGATTTAACATTTATTTAACACATAGTTAATAGATTAGGTATATTATTAATAAATGTGTGTAGAAGATAAACTATGGGGAATACTTAACTTGCAAAGGAAAAAAAGGGAGGATTTAGATGGAAATCTTATTTGGTTTATTAGGAGGATTAGGTCTGTTTTTATATGGAATGCATGTGATGAGTACTGGACTTCAGAAGGCGGCAGGAGATAAGCTGAAGTCCATCATAGGGATGTTAACCAGTAATAGATATATGGCAGTTGTAGTGGGGGCTGTTGTTACAGCAATCGTACAAAGTAGTAGTGCCTCCACTGTTATGGTGGTTGGTTTCGTTAATGCAGGAATGATGAAACTAACGCAAGCAGTTGGTGTTATTATGGGAGCCAATATAGGGACAACCATTACTGCCCAAATCATCAGTTTTAAAATAGATAAGTATGCTCCTATTATAGTAGGGATCTCGGTAGCTATTTGGTTATTTAGTAAAGATCGGAAAATCAAACAATTGGCAGAGGCCTTTATAGGCTTCGGGATATTATTTATTGGTATGCGCTTTATGGGGGATGCCTTGAGGCCCTTAAGGGAATTGGAAGCCTTTAGAGAAATGATTGTAAGCTTTGGAGAAACACCTTTGCTTGGTATTCTAGCAGGATTTGTTATTACCGTAGCAGTACAAAGTAGTACTGCCTCCACCAGTATTGTGCTGGCACTTGCAATGGAGGGGCTTATTCCTATATCTTCTGGACTACCTGTTTTGTTTGGTATTAATATAGGGACCACTGTGACAGCCATGCTATCTAGTATAGGGGCTAATACTACAGCAAAGCGAGCTGCGGCATTCCACTTAATTTTTAACCTTGTAGGGACGATTATATTTATATTTGTTTTCCAAGGAATAACTTATAGAATCATTACTTATTTAGATCCTCAAGATATTTCTAGACAAATAGCAAATGCCCATACAATATTTAATATAACCACTACTTTGATAATGCTTCCTTTTGCGGGAATATTAGTTAATATAGCTAAGAAGATGGTCCCAGGTGAAGAAGAAGTTGTTCAAGGAATTAAATATATAGATAATCGTATTTTAGAAACTCCTGCTATTGCTACAGTTAATACCATTAAAGAAACATTACACATGGGAAATGTTGCAAGGGAATCTTTAGAAAGTGCTATAGAAGCTTTTGAAACTGGAAGCCAAAAAAAGGTTAATGAAACCTTTAAATTAGAAAAAACCGTAAATGAGTTGGAAAGAGAACTAGCTGGTTATTTAGTTAAGTTGTCTAATACAAACCTTTCTATGGGAAATCGAGATATTGTCAGTGGATTATTCGATACCATAAACGATATAGAAAGAGTTGGAGATCATGCAGAGAATATAGCAGAATTAGCTATATACAAAATAGATAATAAACTGGAATTTTCTGATACGGCGATGGAGGAGTTAAAAGAAATCTCTGATACGACATTAAAAGCCTATAAGGATGCTTTGACAGCTTTAAGAAATCTAGATGCCAGCTTGGCCATGAAGGTGATAGAAGCTGAGGGACAGGTGGATCTTATGGAGAAAACCTTAAGGGCGAACCACATAGGCCGTTTAAACAATCAACAATGCATGCCTGCTTCAGGGGTAGTATTTTTAGATATTATTAGTAATTTAGAGAGAATTGCTGACCATGCTTCTAATATAGCCATGGCTGTACTAGACAAAGTAAAAACTAAGTAATAGTAACAAAGTAGGAGCCTAGATTTTCTAGGTTCTTTTTTTATTGCCTAGAAAATATAGAAAAAAATTACAAAAATTGCTGTGAATATTAATAAAGTTGAATATTAAAAATAGGAAGGGATAAAATAAAAATAGTTTTACTGTAAATTGGAAGGAGTTCGCTATGGCAAAGGAAGAGAATATACGTTTGATTATTATAGGCGGAGGAGAAGATAAAAGAGCTGATAAAAAAATTTTAAAGGAAGTAGTTCATTTATCCGGTGGAGAAAAAACAAAGATCGCAGTAATTACAACTGCTACCAATTATCCTTTAGAGGTAGGGGAAGAGTATAAAAGAATATTCTACGACTTAGGAGTAAGTAAAGTAGATACCATAAACATTGCCAGTAGGAAAGAAGCTAATCAAAAACAATTACTTAGAAGCTTAGATGATATAGATTGTGTTTTTTTTGTAGGTGGAGATCAATTAAGAATTTCCAGTATATTAGGAGGTACAGAATTTCATCATTATATACAAAAACACTTAGAGGATAGATTGATTATAGCGGGTACAAGTGCAGGAGCATCTATGATGAGTGAAGTAATGGTGGTGGAGGGGGATGATGAGGATGCCCCCAGAAAATGTACTGTGAGTATGGCACCAGGTATGGGGTTTTTAAAAGAAGTTATTATTGATCAGCATTTTAACCAAAGAGGAAGAATCGGTAGATTGCTAGGTGCTGTAGCTCAAAATCCCTATACGTTAGGTATTGGGATAGATGAAGATACCGCTATTGTAGTGGATACTAGTAATGAGATCCAAGTAGTGGGCTCGGGAGTAATTACTATTGTAGATGGTAAAAATATAAAGTATACCAATATTTCAGAGCAGTATCCAGATGAACCATTAGCTATAACTAATGTTAATGTTCATATTTTGCCTAAGGGATATAGATATAATTTAGTCAATAGAAAAGCTATCATCGATGATGTCAATACAAAGGAAACAGAGGAGGACCATAGATGAATTTGTTAAATACTAGGGTATATCCAAACAGAAATATATATGCCCATTTTCCTATTATAAGAATAGATGTAGATATAGGGAAATATGTAGATATACCGACATGCGATATAGAAGGGTTTAATGAAGGCTTGCAATCTCTCCTACCAGGATTACAAGATCATAAATGTAGTATAGGTACTAAAGGAGGATTTGTCAAAAGACTCCAAAGAGGAACCTATTTAGCACATGTGCTAGAACATATCACTTTAGAATTACAAAAATTACTGGGTTTTAATATTACCTTTGGGAAGGCTAGGTATCTAAAAGGGGATTCCATTTATTACATTATATATAGATATCATAATAAGATAGCTGGGCTTAAAGCTGGTGAATTAGCTTTTGATATAATAAAAGCTCTATTAGATCATGAAACTATAGATTTAGAAGAACGATTAAACAATATAAAAGAACAAATGGCAGCTGAAGAGTTAGGACAAAGTACAGCTGCAATTTTAGAAGAGGCTAAAAAAAGAAAAATACCAGTGATGCGAATCGGCAAGGACAGCTTGTTACAACTGGGCTATGGTAAATATGCCAGAAGGGTACAGGCTACTATCACTGATGGAACTAACTGTATAGCAGTAGATACTGCAGGAGATAAAGAATTAACAAATGAGATTTTAAGATTACATGCTATACCAGTACCTGAAGGAAGTGTTGCAGAGCATTATGAAGAAGCAAAAAATATAATAAAAGAATTAGGTTTTCCCGTTGCTATCAAACCCTACGATGGGAACCAAGGCAAGGGTGTATCTCTGTCTATAACCAATCTTAGGGAAGCACGAAAGGCATTTTTTATTGCTAAAAAATTTAGTCAACGTGTATTAGTAGAACAGTATATAGCAGGAAAACATTACCGTGTTGCAGTAATAGGAGAAAAAGTGGTGGCGGTCTCCGAAA
The DNA here is from genome assembly GCA_020832135.1 of Clostridiaceae bacterium. Classification (GTDB taxonomy): domain Bacteria; phylum Bacillota; class Clostridia; order Peptostreptococcales; family Natronincolaceae; genus JAFIFG01. The sequence continues at coordinate 18,192 of JAFIFG010000078.1, read as the reverse complement.
GAATAGCTGCACATGTTATAGGTAATGGCAAAAATACAATCAAAGAATTAGTAGATATTGAAAATAAAAATCCACTCAGAGGAGAAGGTCATGAAAAACCATTAACCAAGATTAAAATTGATGATGTCATGAGTTTAATTTTAAAAAAGAAGGGACTAGGTCTAGAGGATATACCACAGGATGGGGAAAAAATTTATTTAAGAGAAAATGATAACTTAAGTACGGGCGGTATTGCCATAGATGTGACGGATTCCATTCACCCTGATAATGCAAAGCTAGCCATTAATGCTACTAGAGCTATTGGATTAGATGTAGCGGGTGTAGATATTACGACAGAAGATATAGGAAAATCTATTTTTGAAAATGAGGGGAGTATTATAGAAGTAAATGCTTGCCCTGGAATAAGAATGCACCATTACCCCTCAGAAGGAAAAAGTAGGAATGTAGCAAAGGCTATTGTTGATCAAATGTTTCCAGAGGGTACAAATCACTCTATACCAATACTATCAATAACCGGTACTAATGGTAAAACAACCACTACAAGAATGTTGGCAAAGATATTTCAAGAGCAGGGAATGGTGGTGGGCATGACCAGTACTGGTGGTGTTTATATTGACAATGAAGAGATTAGAAAGGGAGATACAACAGGACCTAAAAGTGCTCAAACTGTCCTTATGGATAAAAGAGTAGAAGTAGCAGTGCTGGAAACCGCCAGAGGCGGTATTGTAAATAAAGGATTAGCCTATGATTTAGCAGATGTAGGCATTATAACCAACATAGGCAATGATCATTTAGGAATAGATGGTATAAATACCCTAGAGGAAATGGCAGATGTAAAGGCTTTAATAGTAGAAGCTATAAAAGAAGATGGCTATGCTATTCTTAATGCAGAGGATGCTTATGTTTCAAGAATAGCTGAAAGAGTAACATGTAATATTATTTATTTTTCAAAAGATAAATTCAATGAAATTTTAAAGAAACATATAGCAACAGGAGGAAAGGCAGTATATTTAAAAGAAAATACCATTTATATATTTGATGGAGATAATGAAATACCGGTTATAAAATCAAATGAAATACCAGCAACCTTTGGTGGTGTTTTAGAGCATAATATAGAAAATAGCATGGCAGCAATAGCTGGAGCCCACTCTTATGGTATAGAAGTAAAAACAATACATCATGCATTAAGTCATTTCCATACAGACACCATAAGCAATCCTGGAAGGTTTAATGTGTTTGATGTAAAGGACTTTAAAGTAATCATTGATTATGGTCATAATATTGACGGCTACAATAAAGTACTAGAGGGACTCAACAAAATAAAAACCAATAAATTAGTAGGTGTAATAGGAATTCCTGGAGATAGAACGGATATTAGCATATTAAAGATTGGAGAGACATCAGGAAAATTCTTTGATTATGCTTATATAAAAGAAGATAAGGATCTAAGAGGTAGAAAAAAAGGAGAAGTAGCGGGTATTATAAAGAAGGGATGTAGCATGGGGGGACTAAGCGACAGTAATATGGAGATAGAGCTATGCGAAATAACCGCCCTTCAAAAAGCTATGGAGAATGCTGAAGATGGGGATATAATCATTGTATTTTATGAGGACTATTATCCTCTAGTAAAAGCTATAGAAGTCTTTAAAAGCAAGTGTCAGGATATACAAGCATCAGATATAAGTGTGAAAATTGCGAGTATTAGCCCCTAATCTGGGGCTATTATTTTTAGAAAAAAGTTGTAATAACTTGTGTAATTGTATATTATATTAAATAAAATGAAACTTAATTCATAAGGCACTTTTACTTCTATTAAATGATAATGGAATCGATTTGAAGCATATATTGCCAATACACCTAAACAAGAAACTTAATTTAAAAGAGAGAGGAGGAATAATATGAAAAATATCGCAGCTTTTTTTGATGTGGATGGTACCTTGTATAGAGATTCTCTAATGGTGGAACATTTTAAGAGGTTAATAAAATACGAAATAGTAGATCCTTCTATTTGGCATAATATTGCAAAGAAAACCTTTCATGATTGGGATAAAAGGCAAGGAAATTATGAAGACTATTTATTAGATGTAGCTGAAATCTATGTAAACAGTATGAAGGGGCAAAATAAACAGCATATTGAATTCATAACCAATCAAGTGATCAATATTAAGGGAGACAGGGTCTATAGATTCACTAGAGATCGCATAGAATGGCATAAAAGCCAAGGTCATAAAGTAATATTTATATCCGGAAGTCCTGATTACTTAGTAGGTAAAATGGCAGAAAAATATGGTGTTACGGACCATGTAGCAACCCATTATGAAGTAGATGAAAACAATCACTTTACAGGAGAAATAACACAAATGTGGGATTCTGATAGTAAGCATAAAGCTATTATGGAATTTGTAGATAAGTATAATATTGACTTAGAAAAAAGCTACTCCTATGGAGATACAAATGGAGATTTCTCCATGTTAAAGCTAGTGGGTAACCCTATAGCAATCAACCCTGCAAAGGAATTGCTGTTAAATACTAAGAAAGATAAAGAATTAAAAGAAAAGCTTACTATTATTATAGAAAGAAAAGATGTTATTTATAAATTAGATGCAGATGTTGAAATGTTATAAAAAAATTCATGAAAAAAGTAAGGGAAGTTTATATCCCTTACTTTTTTATGAATTAATTAACTACTTTGAAGGAGGAGTCCAAGATCTCTACTTCATCTTTAATACCTGATGTTATATATACTTCTTTGTTCTTAGTAATAAAGATACCTTCAACATCTGTTAACTCTTCAATGAAATTAAAGCCTTTTTCAAGCCCCATAACAAATACAGCTGTAGACAAAACATCCGCACTTATGGCGGTATTTGCTATAATCGTAGTACTAGTTAATTCATTTTTTGTAGGATAACCGGTTTCTGGGTCCAAAATATGATGAAAATGTTGATCTGTTCCCTCAAGTGTTCTTTCATAATCTCCTGATGTCACAATAGCTTTGTTAATAAGAGAAATTCCTGCTATAACATGATTAGAGGGTGTTTCAGAATTTTTAAGAGGATTTTCAATTCCCATTTTCCAGTGGCTTCCATCTGGTTTAGGACCTAGGACATAAATATCTCCACCTAAATTAACAAATCCACTTTTTATCCCATGATCCTTTAATACCCTTGCAGCTTCATCTACTGCATAGCCTTTAGCTATACCTCCTAAGTCTATGGACATATTAGCATCCTTTAAAAATACTTTGTTACCATTGATCTCTAAGTTACTTAAATCCATATGCTGCATGGCAAATTCAATTTCTTTTGGAGTAGGTACTCTTTGAGACTGCTCACTACTCTGTATACTTATACCCCATAGGTCTATCAAAGTACCCATGCCTATATTAAAGACACCATCTGTAAGTTCATAATAATAGATACCATCTTTAATAACTTGGAGTGTCTCATCTGTAACCCCAACGGCTCCTTTACCTGCATTTGCATTCACTTTATAGATATCACTACCTTCAATAACAACACTCATGGTATTTTCTATAGTGTTGATACGTTGGTATGCCTTTGTTATAGCATTTTTTCCTTCATCAGGAGAGACGCTATAGCCATGAATTTGTCCGATTGTACCACCTAAAACACTTTGTCGTTCCCTTATTAATTCAGGTTCTCCCTCTTCGAGGTCTTTCTCCTTAGGAGTACATGCCGACATGAATAATGATAAGATAATGAACAGTATTAAAACTTTCCATTTGTTGTTAATCATAGTAGTCAACTCAGTAAACACCTCACTTTCAGTTTCAATTTATTATAGCAAGTGCTTGATAAAATGTAAAGTAAACAGATAGGAAAGATATGCTAGACTATCTTGAAAGTATTGAAGTGTAATTGTTTATGGAAAATAGCTATTTTTAAGTAATGAGCACTACTTTGTATTTGTAAAAAAATACTAACAAATAATTAATAAAAAATAATATTGAAAATTAATTTCGTTTGTTATATAATTAACTTGTACCAACAAATACTTATTTGTATCAGAGGAGGAAATAAAAATGAAAAAAGTTTTAATGTTGCTTTTAGCAATGGTAATGATTATATCTCTTATTGGATGCTCAAGTCCAGCTGCTACACCAGATGAAGAACCAGCAGAGGTAGAAACATCTGTCGAGGGAACTACTAACAAATACAATGACGGTACATACACAGCTGTATCTGATGCTAATACAAGAGGTTACAATATGGCTACAATCACAATCGAAAATGATGTTATTGTAAATGTTGAATTAGAAGAATTCCAAGCTATGAACAATCCAAAGCCTGAAGATTATAGTTATGAAGCATATCATGAAGCTAAGGATGTATTACCAGAAAGATTTGTTGAAGCTAATGGAACAGCTGTAGAAGTAGTTACAAATGCTACAAGCTCTACAACTAAATGGCAACAAGCTGTAGAAAGAGCTCTGGAAAAAGCATTAGTTGAGCCTGCATCTACTAATGAATACTTTGATGGTGTATTCTTCGGTGCCTCTGAAGTAGGTGAAAGAGGAACTAAGTTTGCAAGAGTAACTATTGAAAATGATACAATCATAGAAGTTGAGTTAACAGAAACAACTATCCCTGATGGTGAAGAGAACTTCAAGGACGAAGATTATGGATTCGATACATGGCATGAAGCTGTAGAAGCAATGCCAGCTAGATTTGTAGAGGCAAATGGAACTGACGTTGAAATCTTTACTGGAGCTACTAGCTCAAGTACTGGGTGGATGGAAGCAGTTGAAGATGCTTTAGAAAATGCAAGAAGATAATAATTAATAAATATTATAGCAGCACCTCTCACATTATGATCGAGAGGTGCTGTTTTAGTTTCAGTAATTCTTTGCATAAATCAAGGATTTGCGTTGGGGTTTTAGGTGACTGTTTATTTCAGCAATAATATCGAAGCTATAATTTTTATAGACATTTCTTCCAGCTAAATTTTCTTCATCAATAACGATAAAAACTCTTCTTAAAACAAATGACCTTTCTATATAATAATTCTCAATATCCTCTAAACATTCCTTTAACATCGTAGCGCCATAGCCTTTACCACGATTTTCTTTGTTTGGGATCGTCATTTGAAATATTTCCACCAATCCTGATTTAGTTCCCTCCTTCACAGACCATGTAATAGCTCCTATGATTTTATCATCAGAGTATAATAAAATACTTCTATGTAGCTTGGTACAGGCAATAGCATATTTTTCTGCCAAGGTTTCATCAGAACCATAACGATCCAAATAATCCTCTATAAAAAAGTCGATATCCCCCTGATCTGCTAAGCGAAACTTCATAAAGTATATTCCTCCCTGCTAAATTAATCTTCTATAGATAGACTAACAAAGAAGAAAGCTTTTTATTCAGAAAAAAGCTCATAAGTTTATTTCTACATAGAGTTTATTCTATTGTCAACTTTATAAAGGTTTTACGTATGATAGAGTAAGGAGGTGAAGTGTGTGAGGATGGCCAGCAGATATTTAAGACTGTTAGACCCTTATATGGAAGGTCCAGATGTAATGCATGTGCAGGAGCGGTTAACCTTCTATGGATTTTATGATGGAGAGATAGATGGTATATATAATGAAGATGTTCATCAGAATGTTAGGGAATTTCAAGCAGATTTTGGTTTAAACCCTGATGGTATTGTGGGACCAGATACATGGAATGCCTTGGGATTAGATCCAGAGAGGCGTTACCCTATGCCAGAGGAAGGATATAGTATAGAAATAGATTTAGACAGAAAAGTATTAACATTAAAGCGTTTCACAGAAACAATAAGAACCTATCCTGTGGCTGTAGGTAGACCTACTACACCTACACCAGTAGGAGATTGGCAAATTATACAAAAGACTACAAATCCAGGAGGCCCCTTTGGTACTCGATGGATGAGGATTAATGTTCCATGGGGTGGGTATGGAATACATGGTACCAATGCTCCTGAATCCATAGGAACTGCTGCTAGTAATGGTTGTATTAGAATGTTTAATGAAGATGTCAACGAATTATATGATATCGTTCCTCTCGGAACTCCAGTAAAGATTACTGGTGAAGTGTTTACAGGGAGAGTCTTATCGGTAGGAGTAGAACCAGGTCCTGATGTGTTTGATATTACAACCACCCTAGTAGAATTAGGCTATTACGATGGAGAAATAGATGGTATTTATGATGAGGAACTAGCAGAAGCAGTTCGAGACTTTCAAAGAGATTTTAATTTAGCTGTAGATGGGACTGTAGGAGTAGACACCTATGAAGAATTGCAATTGGCTAGACAACAATATCTAGATATTAGAGATCCTTAAAAGATATAATGATGAAAACCCTCTTATAGGAGGGTTTTTGTTTTAGGAGTAAAAAAATTCAAAATATTACTTTATCACTAGAAATATTGTATTCTAAAATAAAATACTGTATAATAAAGAATGAATATTAATTAGTATATTCACAGAAGAGTAAAGGGAGGAAACTTATAATGAAAATTAATAAAAAAGTTGCTATAGGTTTATTAGCTGCAGGTATGTTAACATTAACAGCATGTGGTACAGATGCACCAGCAGATGCAGCTGCAGACACAGAGGCTAGATATCAAGATGGAGCTTATACAGCAACATCTCAAGGTTTTAATGGCGATGTAGAGATAGAAGTGGTAATTGAAGAGGGGAAAATTACTGAACTTAATGTACTTTCCCATGATGAATCACCAGGTATTTCAGATGGTGCTTTTGAAGGTATAGAAGAGCAATTATTAGAAAAACAAGAAGCAGAAGAATTAGATGCTGTAACACAGGCAACAGCAACCAGTAATGCTTTAATTGAAGCTATAACAGAAGCCTTAGCAGAAGCAGAAAATAAATAAGTTATATTTAACATGAAGAAATCCCAGTATAGTCAACTATGCTGGGATTTTCTATTTTTATTTTTAAAAATTTTAAAAGTAGTATTGACTTCCATGAGAAAAGAAGGTAAAATGAAACCATAAATGAATTAATATTCATAAATAATGTATAAATAGTAATCGCATTCCATTGTATATACTATATTTATGTAACAATAATAAAAATATTGCTCTATATTATGAGGAGAGGGGAGTAGTATTATGTTGAAGGAAAAAAAGTTAAAGCTTAGCAACGAGGTTACACAGTTACAAAAGGAAAAAAAGGTGTCTATAGACAAGGCTTATAAAGTATTGTTGGAGAATAGGGAAAAAAGATTAAAAACATGGAAAAATATTTATTAGTAGGCTAAGTGGCCTACTAATTTTTTATTTAGATAATAAATATCATTTTATTATCTAAATAAAAAAATTCAATTATTTTGAAGGGTTTTCCAAGTGCTGATAGAATATGTAGATATATGGAAAACAAGGAAAAACTTATTCTCTAAAAAAGAGGAGGGGTTGGGGTGACACTAAGTGACAATGTGCACAATTTAAAGCTCATAAAGGAGTATCTTAACATCATTGTAGAAGGTATCAATGATGAGAAAATATCAAAGTATAGCATATGTTTATTAGATAAAAAAGGATGCTTAATCTATGAAACTAGCAATTTCACAGAAGATATCCACCTACAGGGATTTTCTAAAAACGTCATAAAAGAAGTCATTCCCATAACAGATAAAGACGAGAATATTACTTACTTATTAAATATTGAATTAGTGGCAGATCAATGTAATAAAGTAATAAAAACCCTGGTTACTATGGCTGTCAAAGCCATTCAAAAGGAATTAGCACAAAACCAATACCTCAAAGAAATAGAGGATCTGAACCACAAGTTAGACTTACAAAACAAATTATATGAAGATCAGACAAAGCTTTTGAACTTTATATTAGATCATACAAAAGAAAGAGTTCTAATCATGGATGAAAAAGGAAGATATGTGTTATTTAATAAATCTGCAAAGGAACTTATGAAGGAACAAAAAATTTTCACATTAGATGATGTATATAATAATTTCAAGGTCTATGATAGTGATGGCAAAAGAATCAGTAGAGATGAAGATCCTATACTATCCATCTTTGACGGGAAGTTTGTCAAAGACTTTCAAGTAAGTTTAGAAGAACATGATGGTAATGGAGAAAAAAATTATATACATGTGAATGCCATTCTTTATAAGGATGAATCAGATAGAAATTTATCAGTAGAAATTATTGATGATATTACTAACTATGTACAACTAGAAGAAATGACAGATGCCTATAGAAATAAAGTAACACAATTGAATACTATTATAGAAACCATTTCTGATGGTGTATGTGTTATTAATGCTGAAGGAGAGTGTATTGTAGGAAGTTCATGTAATCATCATAATTTATTTCCCTGTATAATAGGATGTTGTAAAGAAGATAAACCGTGTGATTTTAATTGTCATAAAAGTATAAATAATTATAAGATCTCTAAAGAAGATGGAACAATTGTTGATATAAAAAAATACTTACTTCAAAAGTTATTTGAAGGTAAAAGGATAAAAAAAGAAGTTTTTATAGTTAAAAGCAATGGGAAAAAACATTTTATAGAATTAAGAGGCAACCCTGTATTCAATGAAGATGGTGAAGTAGATTATGTAGTAATAAGTATTCATGATATTACAAAGACAAAAGAGCAAGAGGTGAAAATTAACTATCAAAATGAATTTATAAATAATGTAATCGATGCTCTAGGGGCACCAGTGACGGTCATTAGTTATCCAGATCATAAATATAAATATGTAAATACTCAGTACTTACAAATACTATCAAAAATACTAAGAACTGAAGTGACCCGTGGCAGTGTTATAGGAAAATCTATTTATGAAATTATACCATCAGAATATATATATCTTGCAGAAGAGGAGATAGATCTTAATAATCTTATTCCTAAAACAAAGACTGTATCCCTTAAAACTTCAGACGGTGAAATAAAACATTATCAGACAATACATACTCCCCTTAAATATAGTAATAAAAAAATCAATATTATTATAGTAGGAATGGATATAACACCACAGATTCAGTTACAAAAAGATATGGAGGCTTTAACTAAGTCAAAGGAGGAGTATTTCACAACCGTTTCCCATGAACTAAGATCACCGATTGCCGTCATTAACTCTGTAGCACAGATGTTACTTAGTGAATATTATAAAGATGAGTTTAACGATAGAACAAAAAAATTTGTTGGAAAGATAGAAAAAAATTCTCAAAGGCTATTGAGGCTAGTAAACAACTTCTTAGATATTACTAAAGCTGAAGCTGGTTTTATGTCTTTGAATTTGGACAATATAAATATAAAGGAGTATACCAAGTCAATGGTGGATTCTATATTACCTATAGGCAATAAGAAAAATATAGGAATTATATTTGATGACAATTGCAAAACTGAAGTTATCGGAGTAGATATTGAAAAATATGAAAGAATACTATTTAATCTGCTATCTAATGCTATTAAATTTACTAAGCACCAAGGTACAATAGAAGTATATGTAGCAGAGGAAAAAAAATACGTAAAAGTAGGGGTAAAGGATAGTGGTATAGGTATACCTGAAAAAGAATTAGATAAAATATTTGATCGATTTTATATGGCGGATCACTCTAGTAGGCGACCTCATGAGGGTACTGGGATAGGTTTATCTTTAGTAAAAAAGCTAGCTGAATTGATGGAGGGTAAGTTAGAGGTGAAAAGCATAGAGGGGCAAGGAAGTGAATTTATGCTCTACCTACCAAAATGCACTGCACCTGAGAAGTCAAAGGAAGAAGCCTTAAATATCTATAGAGAGTTAGAACGAGATTTAGGAGAAAAGATATTCCTAGAATTTGGTGGTTTAAACATATAAATAGCCAAAGATGTAAAAATATTGCATCTTTGGCTATCCCCTTTAATCTCCTAATAGCATGCTTATATCTAAGAGTTCTCTTTGTAATTCTAATAATTTATTCTTCAATTCATCATAATTTTTTCTGAGTAAATCCTCTTCTATAAAACGATCTGTTTGAGATACTAGACTTTCAAATTGGTCAAATACTTGTTGCAGTTCTTTCTTTATATTTTCTTTCCTCTGAATAGGCTCTAATATTTCTCCTGAAAAAGATTTTAATGTTTCTGCATCAGCTTGAAAGATATAACCGACATTTGGGGTAATAGTAGGAATATTATATTGTTCTTTTATAAGCTTTGCCAAGGTATTGGTGGACTCCTCTTCTCCATGAACAAGAAAAATTCTTTTAGGTTTTTTCTTAAAGGCACCAACCCAATTTAATAAATCCTTTTGATCACCATGGCCTGAAAAACCCTCTATACTATGGATTTCTGCCAGTACAGCTATATCTTCTCCTAATAATTTTACCTTATCGGCTCCATCCTTTAGAATTTTACCTAAGGTTCCCTCCGCCTGATACCCCACAAAGATAATACTATTTTTTGCCTTCCACAAATTATGTTTTAAATGATGACGTATTCTCCCAGCAGTACACATGCCACTGGCAGAGATGATTACTTTTGGATAGGGCACTTGATTTAATCTCATAGATTCTTCGTGACCTCTAACAAAATATAGGTTTTCAAAATCTAAAGGATTATCTCCATTAAGGATTAAATTTCTAGCTTCTTCATCAAAGCAATCAGCATTTTTTCTGAAAATTTCTGTAGCAGAAATAGCCATTGGACTATCAATGTAGATAGGTACCTTCATGAAGGTTTCTAGTTCGTTGGTGTACTCATAATACTTATTCAACTCATAAATCAGCTCCTGAGTTCTACCTACTGCGAAGGAGGGGATGATGACAGTTCCACCTCTAAGGGCTGTAGCATTAATGATTTTTATCAACTTTTCTACTCTTTCTTCAGCATTGTCGTGTAAGCGATTTCCATAGGTGGATTCTAAAATAAGATAATCTGCCTCCTCTATTATCTCAGGGTCACGAACTAAGGGTTTATTTTTGGTGCCTAGATCTCCAGAGTACACAATTTTTACTGTGTCATTGTTTTCTGTTATCCATAGCTCTACAATGGAGGAACCAAGAATATGACCTGCATCTCTAAACCGGAGGGATATGCTTTCATTCAAATTAATTTTTTGGTTGTAAAGAGAAGATTTAAAATACCTTAGACTTGTATGTGCATCCTCAGATGTATAAAGAGGTACAAGAGGTTTCTTGTGGGATCTGCTTCGCTTGCGATTTTCCCATTTAACGTCTGACTCTTGTATATGTCCACTATCCACCAACATAATAGATGCTAAATCCTTTGTAGCTTTTGTACAAATGATACTACCCCTAAACCCTTCCTTTACTAGTTTAGGAATTCTTCCGCTATGATCGATATGAGCATGACTTAATATAAGAAAATCTATTTCTTTAGGATCAAATTGGAACTTGTCATAGTTTAAAGATTCTAATTCATTACTACCTTGAAATAAACCGCAGTCTAACAGAATTTTATATTTTCCAGTAGTAATGAGAATATTAGATCCGGTAACTACTTTTGCTGCACCTAAAAATTGTATTTTCATTGTCAAACCCCCTAACTAATATATATCTATATATATGATAGATACCCCTATCTTTAGTATAATTATCAACTAAGTGAATTTTTTTAAAAATATAAAAAAGCAAAAAATGTTTAGAATAAATTATATAGGGTAAACATATGTATTATGGTTAGTGTCATTTTGAGTATAGTGAAGAATTTTATGATTAATACATTAAGGAGTGATTCTTCATTACCTTCAGGATGACAGATTGAAAAGAAAACTAATAAAGTTTTAAATTAAAGAGGGGTGTATAATAGTGTATTATGATATGGTAAGACAATTACCCAAAAGAGCTTTGGAAGACAAAGATTTAGATGTTGAAGGTTTAAAGGTTTATATAGTACAGGATTTCAACCTTGACATTTTAAGAAAAATGGTAAATTTTGGAGAAAACATTTTTGGAGAAGCAGCGATGGATGAATGGGGACTAGTTCCTCAAATAAGACATGGCAATGTTTTTGTACTGAAAGAGAACGTACATAGTAAAATAGTAGGAATGGCAATTCTTATGAGGGATTGGGAAGATAATAAAAAATGCTACTTATTTGATTATGCCATAAGAGAAGAACTACAAGGAAAAGGTTTAGGGTATTACTTTCTTAGGGCGATCTGTTTTAATGTAAAGGAACAAGGTTTTACACATATGGCATTAACGGTTGATGTTAAAAATGAGCCAGCTATAGCCCTATATAGAGATAAACTAGGCTTTGAAATTGAGGATGTCAACAAACATGAATATGGTGAGGGAGAACATAGATACATAATGAACCTAGATTTGAATACAATAAAATAAATACTTTAAAATGAATACTATTATAGTATTCATTTTATTTTTCTTCGTATAAATATGTTATAATAATAAAAATACATTTTGTTTTAAAAATTCATTTCCTAGGTGGTGGGAGTATGCTTTCAGCCTTTGAATTAGTTTTACGACTGTTGTCAGCAACGATACTTGGAGGAATTATAGGTTTTGAGAGGGAAGTAAATAATCGACCTGCAGGATTTAGAACTCATATATTAGTTACCTTAGGATCCTGCCTAATTATGGTTTTATCTATCTATGGTTTTGCAGGTTATGGTCCTGGAGGTTTAGGTGGTGATCCTGCTAGACTAGCAGCTCAAGTAGTAAGTGGCATAGGATTTTTAGGAGCCGGAACTATTTTAAGAGAAGGTACCAATGTGAAAGGACTTACTACAGCAGCAAGCCTTTGGTTAAGTGGAGGCATTGGATTAGCTGTAGGTGCAGGTTTTTATTTGGGAGCCTTTCTTACTACAATTTTAGCATTGTTTTCCTTAGCTAGTTTAGGTCTTTTAGAAAAACGAATGGTAAAATTAAGACGTTATTCAGAGGTAAAAGTCAAAGGCATAGGTCGTCCAGGTTTTATTGGTGATATAGGCACCGTTTTTGGCAAATACCATGTTAGCATAAAAAATATTGTAGTGGAAAACGATTTAGTGCAGGAAGAAGACGAATATGAATACAATATTAAAATTACTTTCTACACAAGAATACCCCCAAAATTAAAGCGAATAGAACTTTTTAATGATCTAAAGCGTATAGAAGGTATTGAATCTGTATTGTGGGATAACATAGAAGTTATTCATAACAATAGGATTTTATAGAGTACATAAACTTTATACAAATAGGCTTTATATAATATTGCTATATTAGAGGAAAAAAGTTAAACTATAATTACTATATATATAGATATATATATTGAATGTGAATTTAGAATAAGAGGTTGGGATAAAAAATGACCCATGGGAAGATTTTAATTTTAAATAAAGACAAAGAAGAAAATAGCGATATTAAAAAAATCCTCAGAAAATATGGATATGAAGTTATAACAAGACCAATTGGAACCAATATAAATCAAGCTATAACAATGATAGCACCTCATATTATATTAATGGTAGACGAATACCATGAAGTAAATGATCAACAAATCTTAAATATATTACAGACAATCAATATACCTGTCATTATTATTTTAAAAGCTAATGAAGAAGCTAAAAAATTGACTTATATTAAGATGGGGGCAAAGGATTACATAGAAGCACCTATAGATGAAGCAAAGCTGATTTTGAAGGTGAAGAATCAATTGAAAATTGTTGAGTTGCAAGAGGATCTTCATAGAACGAAAAAAGCCCTGGAAGAAAGTATATTTACTATAAACAATCAAAAGATAGAGTTAGAACACAATTTGAATATGGCTTCTAAAATTCAAGAGGCCCTTATTCCTCAATCCTTAGGCAGTATACCTAACTGTTCCTTTGCATGGCACTTTCAACCTTCAGGAAAAGTAGGAGGAGATATTTTTGATGTGTTTATGCTGGATGAGGACCATATGGGAGTGTACGTTATTGATGTAATGGGTCATGGCGTTGCCTCTTCAATGTTGGCGGTGGCATTGTCAGAGTCTTTGATTTTAGATATAGATAGGGGCTCGCCTTTAAAGAGGAAACTAGATCAATATCCCTATTACGAAATAGTTTCCCCATTGGAAGTAATAAAATATTTGAATAGAAGGTTTCCTTTTACAAAATATCAACATTACTTTACTATTTTTTATATGGTTCTAAATACAAAAACAGGAGTAGGTAAATATGTCAGAGGAGCACATCCTAGCCCTATACTAATTAAAAGTGATGGAAATATTCTAGAGTTAGATGGCTATGGCACTCCTGTAGGATTTGAGTTTACGGAGGAATATGAAGAGAATACAGTGTATCTTGACTCTGGAGATAATTTGTTTATATATACTGATGGACTGTTAGAACTAAGAGATCAAGCAGGAGATACACTGGAACATGATGGGTTAATGAGGCATATAAAAAAAGAAATAAGATACAATCATCATAACCATTACTTAACTACAAATTTAAAGCAAAAGATAAGTCAACAGAAAACATTGAAAGATGATTTGTCTATATTGGAAATGAAATGGGTTAAATTTATATAAAAAAATTAGGAAAGGAAGGATTTTATGCTGCAAAAAAAGGTAGTTATAAAAAATGAGAGTGGGTTACATGCACGTCCTGCCAGCTTACTGGTAAGGGAGGCCACAAAATATAAATCAGAGATATTTATTCTTAAAGAAGGAAATGAGTACAATTGTAAAAGTATTATGAATGTAATGAGCATGGTGGCAAAAAAAGGGCAAGAACTAACTTTGAAGGTAGAAGGCTCTGATGAAAAAGAAGCTTTGGAAGGCTTATATAATTTACTAGAAAATTTAGAGGATGAATAGTAGAGACAGTAGGTGCGAATCTGCAAAATAACTATACAAAAATTATTTAAAAACATGGAACAAATAGACCTCCATGTTTTTTGCTGTGTTGATAAAATAAGACTTAAATAAAAAACACTTTCTATAAAGTTACATTGTCTAGTATAATGTTAATTAAAAAAACAATAACTTAATCATGGAGACGTGTATGTAAAAGTTTTCGTAGGGATATAACTATTTACATATAGAAGAAAGGAAGTATATAAATGAAAGATAAAGACACAGTACAGTCAGTGGATAGAGCATTATCAATTTTAGAAGTATTATCGGATTATGAAGATGGAATGGGTATTACAGAAATAAGTACTAAGATTGACCTCCATAAAAGCACAGTTCACAGATTGCTGGTAACTCTGATACACAAAGGATATGTAGAGCAGAATTCTAATACAAATAAATATAGACTTACATTAAAATTATTTGAACTTGGAAATAAAGCTATAGAAAAAATGGACATAGCTTCTGCGGCTAAACCATATTTACAGCAATTAATGGAAGATACCAATGAAGTTGTTCACTTAGTAGTTAGAGAAGGTACGGAAATTGTGTATATAGATAAAGTCGAGTCTGAAAATAAAATAAGAATGCATTCCCGCATAGGAACTAGAAGTCCAATGTATTGCACCTCTGTAGGAAAAGCTATTATGGCACATTTAGAGGAAGAAGAAATCAATTGCATATGGGATAAAAGTGATATTAAAAGGTTTACTGAATATACTATCCTGGATTTAGAAACCATGAAAAAAACCTTAGAAAAAGTAAGGAAAACAGGATATGCTTTAGATGAAGAAGAAAATGAATTAGGTATAAGATGTATAGGGGCTCCTATATTTAATCATAAGGCAGAGGTCCTAGGTGCTATTAGTGTTTCTGGACCTACTATTAGAGTGACAAAAGAAAAGATAGAGGAATTTAAAGCATCTATACTTAAATATAGCAATGCCATTTCAAGAGAGCTTGGTTACAGAGGATAATGTAACCAAGCCATTTTTTATTGATGCTTTACAGATAACTTTAGGAATTCTAAAAGAAATGGAGTAAAAAAGAAATAAATAGAGAAAATTAACTATAAACGGTCTTTTAAAAGAAATTATGTGTTTTGCTACACGGGACTTAATTTCGTATAATGAAACTAAGGTTTGTATAATGAAACGAACGGAGGATGTAAAGTGATACCTAAAATTGAAACTTTAAACAAAATTACTAATATAGGTGTTGTAGCGGTGGTTAGAGCTGAAAATGGTGAAATAGCTGAGAAGATTTCTAGTGCCTGCATTAAAGGTGGTATACCAGCAGTTGAAGTGACCTTTACTGTACCAGGTGCAGATAAGGTAATCACATCTCTAAAGGAAAAGTTCACAAAGGAAGAGTTGATTGTGGGGGCAGGAACTGTATTAGATAGTGAAACTGCAAGAATTGCTATCCTAGCAGGAGCTGAATATATAGTTAGTCCCTCTTTTGATTTAGAAACGGCGAAACTATGTAATCGCTATCAAATTCCATATATGCCAGGTTGTATGACTATTACTGAAATAGTAAAGGCTATGGAGGCTGGGGCTGATGTAATAAAGGTATTCCCAGGAAGTGTTTATGGACCTAGTGTCATAAAAGCCATCAAAGGCCCTCTTCCACAGGCGGTACTTATGCCTACAGGTGGGGTAAGTCTTGATAATGTAGACCAGTGGATTAAAAATGGTTGTGTAGCCGTTGGTGTAGGTGGAGAATTAACTGGTGGAGCTAAAACTGGAGATTTTGAATTAATTACAGAAACAGCTAAGAAGTTTGTAGAAAAAGTTAAAGAAGCAAGAAATAAATAATAGGAGGTCATTATCATGAAAAAAGTAGTAACTCTTGGAGAAATTATGTTAAGACTATCAACACCAGGTTATGAAAGGTTTGTACAATCAGATAGTTTTGATGTGAACTATGGTGGTGGAGAAGCTAATGTTTGTGTATCTTTATCTAACTATGGATTAGATACTAGATTTGTAACAAAGGTACCTCAACATGAAATTGGACAAAGTGCAGTGAATGCTTTGAGAAGATTTGGAGTAGACACTAGCTATATTGCAAGAGGTGGAGATAGATTAGGTATTTATTTCTTAGAAACTGGAGCATCTCAAAGAGCATCTAAGGTTATTTATGATCGAGCTCATTCTGCTATAGCGGAAGCTGATCTATCTGATTTCAACTGGAAAGAAATTTTTGACGGTGCTGATTGGTTCCACTTTACTGGGATTACCCCAGCTTTAAGTGATAAAGCAGCAGAACTTACCCTAGAAGCTTGTAAAGCAGCTAAGGAAATGGGAGTAACTGTTTCTGTAGACTTAAACTATAGAAAGAAATTATGGACACCAGAAAGAGCCGGAGAGGTTATGGCTGGATTAATGAAATATGTAGATGTGTGTATCGGAAACGAAGAAGATGCAGAAAAAGTATTCGGTGTTCATGCTGATGATACAGACATTACAAAAGGTGAAATCAATCATGCGGCTTATGAAAATGTTGCTAAGCAATTGATTGAAAGATTTGGTTTTAAATATGTAGCTTCAACCTTAAGAGAAAGCTATTCAGCTTCTGACAATGGTTGGTCAGCATTACTATATGATGGTGAAAAGTCTTACTTATCTAAGAAATATGATGTAAGAATAGTAGATAGAGTTGGTGGAGGAGACTCCTTTGCCAGTGGTTTAATTTATGGTTTGGTTACAGAAATGCCAACACAGGATGCATTAGAGTTTGCTGTAGCAGCATCAGCTCTAAAACATACGATTCCTGGAGACTTCAACTTAGTTGCTAAGGATGAAGTGGAGATATTAACACAGGGTGATGGATCTGGAAGGGTTCAGAGATAGAATGGAAGTTATAACCTTTGGAGAATCCATGGTTTTGTTTAACCCTGATTCAACAGGGCCTTTAAGATATGTTTATAATTTCAATAAAACTATTGCAGGGGCAGAGTCTAATGTGGCCATTGCCCTTGCAAGATTAGGTCATCATGTAGGTTGGTTTTCCAAGCTTGGAGATGATGAGTTTGGAAGGTATATAGAGTCCGCCATCAGAGGAGAGGGTGTAGATGTCTCTAGGACTCTAACTGACCCTAATAATAGTACTGGGTTACTTTTTAAAGAAAGGTTTGCCCATGTGAATCCTAAAGTATATTACTATAGAAAAAATTCAGCAGCTAGTAATATGACTGTTGAAGACTTGGATTATAATTATATAAAATCAGCGAAGGTATTGCATATTACAGGTATAACCTTGGCTTTATCAAAGACTGCTAGAGAAGCAGTTTACAAAGCAGTAGAGATAGCTAAGGAAAATGGTGTCCTAGTTTCCTTCGATCCTAATATTAGATTGAAGCTGTGGAC
>JAFIFG010000074.1 GCA_020832135.1 Clostridiaceae bacterium | reverse complement strand
TCAGCGCTGATGGTACTTGGCGGGTGACTGCCTGGGAGAGTAGGTCGTTGCGATATACCTAAAGATACTTCACATAATACGTGAAGTATCTTTTTTAGTTTTTGTATTTAATATTATATTTATTGACTGGATTAAATGATGATGTAGCGCTGATAGGTTTTTTAACTAAGTGACTGACACGAAAGTGAAACCCACACTTTCGGTCATCTGCTTAACCGCTGATGGTACTTGGCGGGTGACTGAATGAGAGAGTAGATAGATGTTTTTAGGTATATAATATGATAAATGAAAGCTAAGACTTGAGAGATATTATTTTTCCAATTATTATTAAATGTTATAATACTACATAAATTATCCTTATGCTTCCAATCATTTACAATTAAGGAATTTCACTGTAAAATAATATTTAAACTACTCTAATTTTAGTATGTAATTTCTAGTTATAACAACAATGAGTATGTCATATTTTTAGTTAGACAAGAAACACTTAGTTTTCACTCATTTTATATATAGAATAGTTCTAATATTCTAACTGAAATCGTTTTCTAAACTATAAGGTAGCTATTCTGTAATGGTCCAATCTGACGGGTTATACAATTCTATTTCGTCTTTCTTTTTCCCATATATTTAACGGTATTTCTGTTCTATGTTAAAATAGCCAGTAGTTTTTTAACAGCATTAGTGATTTTATTAACAACATCTCAGTTCTTTAATTAATGACAAACAATAGTAGTTGCACTGTTTGCTGCTCTTTCATTCATGGAAATTATAATTTGAAAAGAGGTGAGAGAGACGTAGGATTCGATTAAAAGGGGGTGACAGAGTGCTAACATCTGAAGAAAGTTTAAGAGGATTAAATTACATCATGTTGTCAAGTCTGTTTTACAAAAAGGTTGATCTTGAAACCATTGAAAAATCGAAGGAGATAATTGAGGCAACTTTATTGTGTAACATAGCTGATAAAAAAGTAGCAGAGGACTTAGTAAATGTGATGAATTCTTCACAGGCTGAAGAGAAAATATCTGAATTACAGGTTGAATTTACTAATATGTTTTTGCTCCCAGGTGGAGTTAGTCCTTATGAGTCTATTTACATGGGAGAAGAATTTCGGCTAAAACAAGAACCATGGTTAGAAGTGAAAAGGTTTTATTACCAATGTGGATTCAAACTGGATGAAAGTAGTCATTTATTAGAGGATCATATCTCCGCAGAACTAAACTTCATGTCATACTTGATTGAAGAAAGAGATTATAATTTCAAGCGTTTGTTTTTTAACAATCACATACAACAGTGGGTTCCCCGATTGTTAGAGGATGTGAAAAAGTGTACTAATGATATTTTTTATAAAAAAGTGGCGGATTATGCCACGGCTTTTATTAAGTCTGAAGAGATTTTACTTACCTAAAATTGTTTAATTTTCGTAAGGAAGGAGTGAAGTAAAGTGAGCGATCGTGAAAGATTGAAATTGGATCGTAGAGATTTTATCAAAACAACTGTAGGTGCGGGATTAGCCGCTGGCATTGGCCTAGGTGTACCTAAGTTTGTTAGAGCTCAAGAGCAGGATGCACTTCCATTGAATGAGGAAAGTGCAAAGGTTGTTCCAAGTTTTTGTAGTGTATGTAGTGGAAATTGTGCTATAGAAGCTTATGTACAGAATGGACGAGTGGTTCACTTAAAAGGTAATATCCATGATCAGGCTGCTACAGGACGCTTATGCGTTAAAGGTTATAATGCCTTGGACACATTATATGATCCTGATAGGGTGAAACAGCCAATGAAAAGAACTAATCCTAATAAGGGGCCAAATGAAGATCCTAAATTTGTAGAAATTTCTTGGGAAGAAGCTATTGAAACGGTAGCTGAAAAATTTAATGAAATCCGAGAAGAATATGGTGGTCATGCCATTAGTTTTTTCCATAGAAGTCACCCATTTTCTCAAAGATTAGGGAGAGCTATAGGAACACCTAATTTCATAGCCCACCAAAGTACTTGTTTCACGACTCAGGAGGCTGCTTGGCATGCTATGGTAACTGGTAGTGGAAAACCTTGGACTTATGACCTTAAAAATGCCAAGTATATTTTATCCTTTGGTTGTGATTTGTTAGGAAAAGCTAAAAATATGCATATGCAACATGTAACTGAAGCTCTTAGAAACGGAGCAAAACTAGTTGTTTTAGACCCATACCAGTCCATAACAGCATCTAAGGCTCATGAGTGGATACCTATTAAGCCTGGAACAGACTTAGCCTTTACATTAGCCATGATTCATGTAATTACTGAAGAAGAGCTATATGATAAAGAGTTTGTTGAAAAATATACTACGGGCATAGAGAAAGTAATACCATTTGCCAGAAGGTATACTCCTGAATGGGCAGAAGAAATAACCGAGGTTCCTGCAGATGTAATTAGAAAAATTGCAAGAGAATTTGCACAAACCCCACCAGCTCATATACCTAGTCATAAGAGGGACGCAGCAGGACCTAATTATGTGAATAGTACTAAATTAGCTCAAACCCAAGTGCTTTTAAATGCTCTTGTTGGAACTATAGATAGACCGGGAGGAGCCTTAATTCCACGGAACCCAAGTTTACCTGGATTCAATGTAATATTCCCACCACCTGAGTTTCCTGATATGGTTACAAAAAGGATAGATGGATGGGACGAAGAACCTATCATGCATACTTACTATAGGGGTAATATGGCTACAATTGCTGATGGTATTCTTAGCGAAAAGCCATATCCTGTAAAAGCAGCTTTGGTAAGGGGTTATAATACATTGACGTTCCCTAATGCACAAAGGATGACAGAAGCATTTCGCAAATTGGACTTTTTAGTGGTCTGTGAGATTATTCCAACGGAGCTAGTGCAGTTGGCAGATGTAGTTTTTCCAGAGCCTCATTGGTTAGAAACATCTGGGTTCGCAAACAGAGGGTACAACTCTTCGTATCCGCAACTTGCCTTAAGACTGCCGGCTAGTGAGCCATTGCATAACACCAAAGGTTTTGGATCAATTATCTTAGACCTTGCTGATAAGATGGGACTGGGAAGGTATTTTGAAGGGGTTTCAGGAAGTAAGTTTGACGATGAGCGTCTAAAAGCCATCGGAACCAGTTGGGAAGAATTCAAACAGTTGCCCAATGGTCTTTGGGGTGATGAAAAAGCCTTAGTACCTAGGGAAGAATTTAATACTCCTAGTGGAAAAATTGAACTATATGCAACTGTTTTTGAAGAACATGGTTTTGACCCACTTCCTACTTGGCAACCTAAACGTGAAATGCCATCAGAGGAATATCCATTTTACTTTGTTATTAACAGGCCCATTGTTCACAAGATGGCAGCCACTCAAAATAATAAAATTGCCAATGAGCTTTGTCCAGAGAATCATGCTGTCATGAATGCTGATAAGGCAGCTGAAATGGGGATAAAAGATGGAGATGAGGTAATTGTTAAATCTAAAGTAAACGAGGTTAGGCTAAAGGCGAAACTCATTCAAGGTATTAGGCCTGATACTGTAATGATTGAACACGGTTTTGGACATAGAAGTAAGGCTCTAAGTCTTGCTAATGGAAAAGGTGCAAATGATGGAGATCTAATCCCAGATTTCACTGTAGAAGAGTTCAAGAAGCTAAGGGATCCTGGGGCAGGTGCCTGTATGTCAGACGTTTGTTTAAGCATCAGGAAAGCTTAATAAAGGAGAATATTCTCTAATTAATTCATTACACAAAATATAGTTTATCAGTAAAGCTAATTAGGTTTATTGAGTATTTAAAGATAACCGAAAGGGGGAAATAAAGCTCATGTCTTATGAAAATACGGCAATGTTAGTTGATGAGTCATTATGTACTGGTTGTAATGCATGCACCGTTGTTTGCAAACAACTTTATGAATTGCCATACGGGATATTTAGAACAAAGATAAACAGGATATCTTCTGGATCATACCCTGTTGTGAAGGATTATTTTGATAAACGAGCATGTTTTCACTGTACCGATGCCGCCTGTGTAAAGGCTTGTCCTACTGGAGCCTGCCAGAAGGATGAAAACGGTTTAACTATGATAAACTCTAGCCTTTGTATTACATGTAATTGGTGTGTTACCAATTGCCCATTTGATGCCGTGCAGCCTAATCGTACAAACGGTGTTATTGAAAAATGCACCCTGTGCTCCGGTAGAATTAAAGCAGATAAAGAACCCTTCTGTGCTGAAGTATGCACAACTAGGGCAGTGAAGTTTGGTACTAGAAGAGAAATGTTAAAATTAGGAAGAAAAAGAGTTGGAGAACTAAAAGACCAAGGGTATACAAATGCATATATCTATGGTGAGCAGGAGTTGAATGGACTTAAAGTGCTAACAGTGTTAACAGATAAACCTGAAAACTATAACTTACCAAGCAATCCAAAGATACCTATGAGCTTACAAGTATGGAAGTACATTCCATTCAAACCATTGATGTTTGCAGTAGGTGGGCTTGCATTATCTTTTAATGCAATACATACACGAAAAATTAAAAATTTACAAGAAAAAAATAAGAAAGATAAAGGAGGGAAATAAAATTGGTAACTATAAGAATAGACGGTAAAAAAATTAGTATTCCTAAGGGCACTACTATTCTAGAAGCTGCTAAAAAAGTTGGAATAGAAATACCGGTTTTATGTCACCATAAAGACATTTTCCCTCCAGAAGTGGAAAAGTGTGGAGCCTGTCGTATTTGCATGGTGGAAGATATAGCAACTGGCAAAATGGTACCAAGTTGTGTGGAACCTGCTGTTGATGGAGTGAGAATAAATTCATCTAATAAAAAGATCAAGCAGGCCAGAAGAATTATTTTAGAATCCATTTTAGAAAATCATCTTATGGATTGTGAAAATTGTTTAAGAGAAGAGAATTGTGAACTTTTAACTTTAGCTAATGAGTTTGGATTAAACAATATAACTTCCAATAGCGTACAGCCAGTGGAAGGAAAAATAGATATCAGCAGTGAAGGGATCAGTAGAAACCCTCAGAAATGTATCCTGTGTGGTCGATGTGTAAGAGTATGTAGTGAAACTCAGACTGTTGATGTTTTAGGTTATGAATATGATGGATTTCCTGATCAGGTTACACCACCATTTTCCAATGAAGTATCTCCTCAATATCAAAGACAGTTAAAAGATACTGCATGTGTGGAGTGTGGCCAGTGTGTATCTGTTTGCCCTACAGGAGCATTAACAGAAAAGAGCCATGAAGAAAAGGTTTGGGAAGCTTTGAAGGATCCTAATAAACATGTAATTGTACAGACTGCACCTGCTATAAGGGTATCTATTGGAGAAGAGTTTGGAATTTCTCCAGGTGGAGTTAGCACTGGTCAAATGGTAGCTAGTCTTAAAAAGTTAGGTTTTGATAAAGTGTTTGATACTAACTTCACTGCCGACCTGACAATTATGGAAGAAGGTTATGAATTTATAGAGAGAGTGAATAAAGGAGAGAATCTACCGATGTTCACCTCCTGTAGTCCAGGGTGGATTAAGTTTATTGAACATAATTACCCAGAATACTTAAAAAATCTATCTACCTGCAAATCTCCACAGCAAATGTTTGGGGCATTGGCAAAATCTTATTATTCTAACAGGGTGGGTCTTGATTCTGAAGAGATTTTTTCGGTTTCATTGATGCCATGTACTGCTAAGAAATTTGAAGCAAATCGTCCAGAAATGAGCCAATCCGGTATACAGGATGTAGATGCTGTACTTACTACAAGGGAATTTGCACGCATGGTGAAAAAGGCTAATATAGATTTTAAAAATCTAGAAGAAGAAGAGTACGATAGTCCTCTTGGTGTAGCAACAGGAGCAGGAGCAATTTTTGCAGCCACAGGAGGGGTTATGGAAGCTGCCCTTCGTACTGCAGTAGAAGTGATTACTGGCGAAGAATTAGGTAAACTAGAATTTGAACAGGTTAGAGGTTTTGAAGGGGTAAAAGAAGCTGTATTGCCTGTAGGAGAGTTAGAGGTAAAAGTAGCTGTTGCCCATGGTTTATCTAATGCTAGAAAGTTATTAGAAATGATTAAAAACGGTGATGCTTTCTATCATTTTGTAGAAATCATGACTTGTCCTGGAGGATGTATTGGAGGGGGAGGCCAACCATTACCAGCAACCAAAGAGAAGAGGGAGGCAAGAATAAATGCTCTCTATGAAGTAGATAAAAATCTACCATTAAGAAAGTCTCATGAAAATCCTGCTGTACAGCAGTTATATAAAGAATTTCTAGGAAAACCATTGGGTGATAAATCTCATAAATTGCTACATACAGAATATATAGAAAGAACCCAAAATAGCACCCAACATAAAGCCATAAAAGAGGCAGGACTTTCAGATAAACTCATATTCCCATTGGAGCAGAGGGATGGAAAGTTTGCGAGACCTTTAGTTACACAAGGACAACAAATAGCATTAGGTCAAAAGATTGCTGAGGGTAACGGATTTTATGGAAGTTCTATCTACTCAAGCGTTGTTGGAAAGGTACTGGCAGTTCAAGAGCTTCAAGATGGAAAGGCTACAGGTATAGTCATTGCTCCTGAGGAATACAGTAGGTCTACGGCAGAAGAAGTGGCTGCTACAGTAGAGAAAGTTGAAAAAATAGAGGAGATTTCTATTAGTAAAATAAGAGAGAAGATTGATGGATTAAAGCTTTACAATCTACCTAGCACTGGTCAAAGAAAGGTTAATACTCCCCTGTTTGAAAAGGCGATAGAGTGGGAATCTAGTCTCAAAGATAAACTTGTTATTAATATAGCTAGACATAATAATCTGATTACCAAAGACCATCGTCTAGTTTTAGAACATATCAACGAGTTAATTAAAGGGATTAATATATTAATGAGGGCTTTTAAGCTAGATAAATGTGTCATTGTTGTAAGTGCAACTGACTCTACTATAATTAACCTACTATCTGAAAAAGTAAAAAATGAAGTTGAAAAAGAGATTGTAGCTGTAGCTGATCAATTTCCTAAAAATAAAGAGGTTATGTTGGTGGAAAAAGTTTTCGGAGCAGGAAAGTCTATTGATCAATGTGTGATTACAGATGTTGAAACTGTCTTAAAAACATACCAGTATATAGACACAGGAATGCCTAGTGTCGATACGGTAATTACAGTGGATGGTGTTCATATTCCAGAGCCTGCTAACTACAGAGTTAAAATTGGTGTAACCTTAGAGTCAGTATTAAGGGATGCTGGTGTAGATATTAACCAAATGGATAAGGAATCAGTTACAATCTATTTTAGTCAAAAGGATGGGCAGCTGCAGGAAGCATCTTTAGAGGAAACCATTACCGAAGGTATTCAAGGGGTTTTGGTTCTAGCTGCAGAGCCTAAGGATTCTAAATTAGAAAACTATGATGACTGTGTCCACTGTGGAAGATGTGTAGAAAGTTGTCCAGTGGAGTTGAACCCTAACAAGTTAAGTTTATTTGCAGAAACAAAGGAATTGAATTTAAGCAAAGAGTATAATGTAGATTATTGTATAGGATGTAGTATTTGTGCTTACGTATGTCCTTCTAACAGGCCAATCTCCAGTATGATCAAGCAAACTAAGGATGAATTGAAAATATTTTAAAGTAAGATTATAATTGAAAGGAGGAAGATCAATGAGAGTTTTTTCTCCCCGGAAAAGGCTAAAAGCAGATATTACTATCAAGGATAGTATGCTAGATGTGATTATAGCTTTAATACCGGTTTGTCTAGTTTCTTTTTATTTCTATAGAATGAATTTTGCAGTAGTTCTAGGAATTTCTATCGTGGCTTCCTTGGCAACAGAAACTGTAGTGAGGATGTTGCTAGGAAAGAAAAATAGAGTGTCTGACTTAAGTGCAGTAGTAACAGGTATTTTAATTGCTTTAGTACTACCTTCATCAGCTAATATATGGCGTGCTATTATCGCTGCTGTCATCGGTGTAGGTTTGGCAAAAGAATTAATGGGAGGCTTAGGTTGGAATCGATTTAACCCTGCTTTGTTTGGATATGCAACAACTATCATTTTTGGAAGTATGTTTAGAGTAAATCAGCCCAGTTTATTTACAGAAATAGATGTAGTTACACAAGCCACACCTTTAACCATGCTACAGCAAGGGACTCAAATGCCTGGTTATGGGAGCTTATTAGTTGCATTCCCTGGTGGATCTTTTGGGGAAGTTTCAGCATTGGCCTTGATACTTGGAGGACTTTACTTGTTGTATCAAAGACAGATTGAATGGAGGCTCCCTGTATCTGTTATTGTCACTGTATTTTTAGGATCCATGCTTTTTGGTCAAAATCCGATTTACAGTGTTTTAAGCGGTGGAGTGTTGTTGGGAGCAATATTTATGGCC
Source organism: Clostridiaceae bacterium (assembly GCA_020832135.1). GTDB lineage: Bacteria > Bacillota > Clostridia > Peptostreptococcales > Natronincolaceae > JAFIFG01. Next base: position 2,020 of record JAFIFG010000074.1, on the reverse strand, counting down.
ACCGATTGGGTAACTTGTCCAGACAATCTACGGGGAAAAGTAGTTTTCGGGATGTGTACTGGTGTGCTAATCTGTATATTTAGATATGCATTACCTACCACTGGTGGTGTTGCATTCTCGATACTAATTATGAATGCTTTAGTTCCAGTTGTAGAAAAGGCTACTGTTAAAAAACGACCTACTTTAGCTAAACAAGCATAGAAGTGATTAAAACAACTATGCCTCATATGAAAAGAGAGGGTTAGGGGTTTTAAAGCCCCTTTTCCTTATTCATATATCCTTGACAACTTAATGATTTTACCTGGTGGCTAAAGATAGGTGATTAAGGAATCCGTTGTGATGAAAATTGAAATTAAATTTAAAAAGTAAGGGAGGCAACAATTATGGGTAGAATCGGATTTCAAGAAATTCTTATGGTCTTCGGTCTGGCATTACTTATTTTCGGCCCGTCGAAACTTCCGGAAATAGGAAAAGCTATGGGTAAAGGAATTCGTGAGTTTAAGCAGGCAACTAATGATATTACTAACAGTGTGAATGCAGAGGAACCTCCTTCAGATAAAAAATCCTGAAGGTTAACTTGAAGGAAGGTGTAGATTATGACATTTGGTTTTATAGAAATACTCTTGATAGTAGGTGTCATTTTGCTGATTTTTGGTCCTAGGCGATTTGGATTAGTGGGCAAGTCTCTATATAAGGGTATTGAGGAGTGTAAAAGAGAGGCAAAAAAAGATAAGAAAGAATAATGGGAAAAGGGTGATTGTTTTGGAGCAGGAGATAAAGCAGATGAGTCTGATACAGCATTTAGAAGAATTGAGAAAACGGTTAATCGTTTGCATAGCTACTCTATTATTGACATCTATAGCAAGCTTTATGTTTGTTGAAGATATTAGGTATATTTTGATACGACCTGCCGGATCTCTTAAACTGATTTACACCACCCCCCCGGAAGCATTAATAGCTAATATTCGTCTGTCAATATTGGCTGGAATCCTATTGGCTATGCCTGTTTTTACTTACCAGTTCTTAGTGTTTATTATGCCTGCGTTATATAAGAATGAAAAAAAATTACTATTTCCTATTGTTTTTGCAATGTTAATTATGTTTAGCATCGGAATTGCTTTTGCATACATAGTTGCATTTCCATTTGCAATCACTTTCTTTCTTCAATTTGCTTCACAGGATTTAGTACCAATGTTTACTATTACCCAGTACACAGCATTTGTAACTCAGTTTTTGCTTACATTTGGACTGGTTTTTCTGTTACCGCTTCTTTTTGTTATACTGGGTATGCTGAATATCGTAACAGCACCCTTTCTAAGGAGAATCAGAAAATATGTACTATTGGTTATTGCCGTAGGGGCAGCTATTATTACTCCTCCAGATGTCATTTCTCAGTTAATGATTGGAGGACCTTTAGTGGTGTTATATGAAGTTGGAATATTACTAGTGGCAGTGATACAGTTTAGAAAGAAGAGAAGGAAGAAAGGTGCCTGATTACTGAGTAAAACATACTTTGAAATTACATAACAAAACGTAAGCATCAATGCTTACGTTTTGTTTAATTTAGTTTAAGCCTATAAATAAAGTTAGTATTCTTATATACTAATTAAAGTTAATGATAAATAAGAAGAACTTACAATTTACTTTGCTAAAACGAAGAGTTTTTCTTGATGTGCAAATTTATTATTATAAAGATCTAATAAATCAACATAAATAATATATAAAAAACTTTTGCAAAACAGTTGACATAACACCAGAAACATGGTAAGATATATTTCGTTGTCCCAAAGAGGCAACGGGTTAACACAGAAAAGTGGGAAAAATGAAAGTAACAAACTTCTAAAATGAGTGTTGACATAAGACAAGATATATGATATATTAGATAAGTCGTCGAAACAAGGCGAAGCAAGAAAGAATTAAAAAGGTCTTTGAAAATTAAACAGTATAGAATAAGCCATGAGCCCGATTCAATTATGATGATTGATGAGTAAAGTTTTTAATTAAGAGTTTGATCCTGGCT
>JAFIFG010000070.1 GCA_020832135.1 Clostridiaceae bacterium | reverse complement strand
GATGCTCTTGTGTAGTTTCATAACACTCATGTATGATTTTGTTCATTTCTTTATTAATTTGCTCTCCTAGCACCTGCATCATTGTAGGATTATTCGACATATAACCTAAATCACTCATGCCATATTCACATACCATCTGCATAGCTAGTTCTGTTACTTTTTTCAGGTCATCCCTAGCACCAGTAGAAAGGTGTCCAAATATAATTTCTTCTGACACTCTTCCTCCCAGCATAACCATTATTTTAAAACAAAGTTCCTCTCTTGTCATAATGTAACGATCCTCTTGGGGCATATGGAGAACATAACCTAAGGCTTGACCTCTAGGTATAATAGATACTTTTTGTACCATGTCAGTATTTAAAATTTTACCTATTAAAGCATGACCAGCCTCATGATAAGCTACAATTTGTTTTTCCTTCAATAGAACAGTTGGGTTTTTAATTTGCAAACCAGCAATAACCCTTTCTATCGCCTGTTCAAAATGATTGAGGGTAATTATAGTTTCATCTTGACGGACAGCTATAATAGCTGCTTCATTCGTAATGTTAGCTAAGTGGGCACCACTCATGCCATGGGTTTTTTTAGCCAAGTCATCAATTTTAACATTTGGAGCTAAAGGCTTATTCTTGGTATGAACTTTTAATATCTCTTCTCTAGCTCTTACGTTAGGATTTCCTATGTGCATATGTCTGTCAAATCTTCCAGGTCTAAGTAATGCTTCATCTAACAAATCCATTCGATTGGTGGCGGCTATTACAACTACTGTCTGATCAGTATTGAATCCATCAAGCTCTACCAGCAACTGATTGAGAGTTTGATCCTTTTCATTGTTACTATCTAAATGTCTTTTTGCACCAATAGCATCTATCTCGTCGATAAAAATAACACTAGGAGCCTCTTTTTTAGCCTTCTCAAATAGAGTACGGACTCTTTTGGCACCTACACCTACATATTTTTCAACGAACTCTGAGCCACTGGCAGTAAAAAAGGCTGATTGTGTTTCCCCTGCAACAGCTGAAGCTAATAATGTCTTACCTGTTCCAGGTGGTCCATGAAATAAAATCCCCTTAGGAATTTTAGCACCCATTTTCTTGTATTTTTCTGCTTGGTTAATAAAGTCAATAACCTCTGTCAATTCTTCCTTTACTTCCTCTAATCCTGCAACATCCTCAAAAGTTGATTTAGGCTTTGTGAAGGTTTCATTGCTATTCTGATCCTTCTCTTTCTTATCAGTATTGGATGTAGCATGTGCATATTGAAAAGGTTTATCCAGCTTAATGTAATAAATAAACAAAGAAGCTGTTATACCTATGAGGAATAGACGGTTTGTACCAGTTAATCCAACACCTCCACCATTTTGATCCAACATTGAAAAGCTAGACCCAATGGTTAAAAATAAAAACATTAAGAAAAGTATCAAGATTATTTTTTTCTTCTTCACTGAATCACCACCTTATACTGTCATTAAATTTATCATGCCCAAAATGATGTGAAAAATAATATAAATACCTTATAAAATTTGTGGAAAATAATTGTATTTTATTTAGGGGAAAGTAAAAAATAGTAGTTGACATAGCATGAATTTATTGTTATCATGTTATAAGAAAACAAAGTAGAAGATTCCGCTTCTCACCTAACGATATTGTTGTTAAGGTTAATAACAGACTAGATTGATTTAAGACACTGTTGTTATGTTATTGTATTTGAAGCGGATAGTAGTATACTATTCGTTTTTTTATTGTAAAATTTTATAGGAGGTGTCATGTTATTAGAGATATCAATGAGCTTCAAATCAACGAGGAAATCAGGGATAAGGAAATACGTTTAATAGGTTCTGAAGGTGAACAAATTGGAGTGGTAGCCACTAAGGAAGCACAACAATTAGCTATTGAAAAGAATTTGGATTTAGTTAAAATTGCTCCTCAAGCAAAACCACCAGTTTGTAAAATTATGGATTATGGCAAATATAAGTATGAATTAGCCAAGAAGGAAAAAGAAGCTAAAAAGAACCAAAAAGTAGTTACTGTAAAAGAAGTTAGACTTAGCCCTAATATCGAAGAAAATGATTTGCAAGTAAAGGCAAAGCAAGCCATTAAATTCTTAAAGAATGGTGACAAAGTAAAAGTAACTTTACGCTTTAGAGGTAGAGAACTTGGTAATATAAATCATGGTAAAAAAGTTATTGAAAACTTCAGAGATTTACTAAGTGATATAAGTCAAGTTGAAAAACACCCTAAGTTAGAAGGAAAACAAATGATTATGGTCTTGACTCCACAAAATTAACAAACTAGAAGGAGGAAACAAAAATGCCAAAAATGAAAAGCCATAGTGGTGCTTCAAAGAGATTTAAGAAGACAAAATCCGGAAAAATCAAAAGAATGCATGCATTCACAAGCCATATTTTAACTAAAAAGAGTGCTAAGAGAAAGAGAAATTTACGTAAAGCCGGTCTAGTATTCAAGGGCGAAGCGAAAAAAATAGCGACAATATTAGCGAAATAGATATCGTAGAAGGAGGTTGTAAAAAATGGCTAGAGTAAAAAAAGCGGTTAATGCTAAAAAGAAACATAAAAAAATACTTAAACTTGCAAAAGGATTTAGGGGTGCTAGAAGTAAGCTTTTCAGACCTGCAAACCAATTTGTAATGAAGGCTTTAAAACATGCCTATGTTGGTAGAAAATTAAGAAAAAGAGACTTCAGAAAACTATGGATTACAAGAATAAATGCTGCTACTAGAGCAAATGGATTATCTTACTCAAGATTTATCAATGGATTAAAACTATCAGGTATTGAAATGAATAGAAAAGTATTAGCTGAAATGGCTATTCATGATAAAGAAGGCTTTGCAAAATTAGTAGATGTTGCAAAACAAAAACTAAACGCATAATTTAAAAGAGTCCTTAATAAAGGGCTCTTTAATTATTTTTTATAGAAGAATACTTTCAAATAGAAAGAACAATACTTAAAAATAGTAATTATTTTATCTTCATGTATTGCTAAGAGCAAGCTCCTTTCTGTATTGAGTTTTATTTTATGCAATATTATTTTCCATACAAATAATATAGTGCTATAATAGGCATAAGGTAATTATTGGGTGGTGTTATAAATGAAGGACAAAATGCATGCGAATATTGAATTAGATCCAACGCAGATACTGGTAATGGGTTTTGCATCCGTGATTTTAATAGGAACTATATTATTAAATTTACCCATAGCATCTCAGGATGGGAGAAGCATTGGCTTTATTAATGCTTTATTTACTGCTACTTCTGCTGTATGTGTAACGGGGCTTGTGGTTGTTGACACAGGTACATATTGGACAACCTTTGGGAAAACTGTTATATTGATTCTAATTCAAGTGGGTGCCCTCGGATTTATGACCATGGCGACGATGTTTTTTATACTTTTAGGTAAGAGGATTTCTTTAAGAGAGAGACTTGTTATGCAGGAAGCTCTCAATCAGAACTCTTTGGCTGGCATAGTAAGGTTTACTAAGTACATTATTCTTGGTACATTTATTATTGAAGGCTTAGGTGCCTTCTTTTTATCCTTTAGATTTATACCGGAATATGGATTATCAAAAGGCATAGCCTATTCTATTTTCCATGCTATATCAGCCTTTGGTAATGCAGGTTTTGACCTAATTGGAGAAGGAAGAGGTCTTACTCCCTATGTAGAGGATCCTATTGTGAATTTCACCATATGGTTCTTAGTTATTATTGGTGGTATAGGTTTCTCTGTCATAGTAGATATAATTAATCAAAAGCGGTTAAGGCGGTTATCATTACATACTAAAATGGTACTACTAATTACGGGTACCCTATTGATTACTGGGTTTTTATTATTTTTAATATTAGAATGGAGTAATCCGAAAACTCTAGGAGAATTAAGCATAGGGGGAAAATTCTTAGCTGGCTTCTTTCAATCTATGACCACTAGAACTGCAGGTTTTAATACCATTGATTTATCTCAAATGACCATTGCTTCTCAGTTTTTGACGATTGTCCTGATGTATATAGGTGGGTCTCCTGCATCTACGGCTGGTGGTATTAAAACAGCCACATTAGGTGTAATAGTCTTTACTGTTATATCTGTCATAAGAGGTAGAGAAGATACCGAACTATTTAATAGAAGGATTTCTAGAGATATAGTTAATAGAGCCATCACCGTAGCCATAATAGGTATTACATTAATCATTGTTGTTGCTATGGTATTGTCCATAACGGAAACAGGATTTACCTTTATGGAAATATTGTTTGAGACGACTTCTGCCTTTGGAACTGTTGGATTATCTCTAGGTATTACTTCAGAGTTAACTGTCTTTGGTAGAATAGTTATTATATTTATGATGTTTGCTGGAAGAGTTGGACCATTAACTATTGCTTTTGCATTGGCAACTCGACAACGTAAACATAAGGGAATGATAAAATATCCAGAAGGAAAAATATTGGTGGGCTAGGAAGGTGATCTTATGAAACAATATGTTGTTATAGGCTGTGGCCGTTTTGGTAGCAGTATAGCAGAAAATCTTTATAGATTAGGACACGATGTATTAGCTATAGATAAAAATGAAGAAACTGTACAAAATATATCTGATAAAGTAACTCATGCTGTTCAATCAGATTCCACAGACGAGCATGCTTTACGTTCTTTAGGTATAAGAAATTTTGATGTTGCTGTGGTTACCATTGGTTCTGATATACAGTCCTCTATTATGGCTACTTTGATTGTAAAGGATTTGGGAGTAAAATATGTAGTGGCAAAGGCACAAAATGATATGCATGCAAAGGTATTATATAAAATAGGTGCTGATAGAGTAGTGTTTCCAGAAAGAGATATGGGAGTAAGGGTAGCCCATAACTTAGTGGCTTCCAATATATTAGACTATATTGAACTAGCACCGGATTATAGCATTATGGAAATAACAGCACTGGATGAGTGGGACGGAAAAACTATATTAGATCTTAATATTAGATCGAAATACGGTGTGAATATTATGGCCATAAAACATGGAAATCATATAAATGTGTCTCCTTTAGCCGATGACCTTGTGGCAAAAGGTGATATATTAGTTGTTATTGGACATAATAAGGATTTGAAAAGGTTACAAAAGTAAAGGAATATATAGGTGAAAGAGATGAATGAAGATAGAATTACTAGTCAAAATAATCCACTGGTGAAACATATAAAGGCTCTCCACAGGAAAAAAAATAGAAAAGAATACAGACAGTTTGTTGTAGAAGGCATACGTACACTTAAGGACTATATGCACCAAGATGTAGCAATAGATTATGTTCTTTATAGCAACAAACTTCAAAGCCTTCATGGAGGTATTGAACTGTATGAAAGCTTACATAAAAAATATAAGTGCCATGAGGTGTCGGATAGTATTATTACAGAATTATCTGATACGGAAAATCCCCAAGGGATTGTGGCGGTTGTTAATATGCCTAAGTATAGTTTAGTAGATTTGCCTTTAGATAAAGATATTTTTTTACTAGTACTTGATAGGCTGCAGGACCCAGGAAACATAGGAACAATTATAAGAACTGCTGTAGCAGCTGGAGTAGATGGCATCATTTTGACTAAAGGGTGTGTAGACCCATATAATAGCAAGACGATAAGGGCTGCCATGGGAGCTTTGATTCATGTCCCTATAATAGAAACGGTTGAAAACTTAGAATGGATAGAAGTTCTGAAAAACAAAGGTGTTCAATTAATAGGAAGTAGTCTAGATACACAGCATACTTATTTAGACATAGATTATAGTGGCAAGCTTGCCATCATAATAGGCAATGAAGCTAATGGTATAGAACAAACATTATTAGATCAAATGGATACACTTATTAAGATACCAATTTTAGGTAATATAGAGTCTCTAAATGCATCTATCGCAGCGGGAATATTGATATACAAAGCTATTGAAGGTAGAAGGTTAAATCTTTAGAAATTTCATAAAACTGTATTATTTTTACTTAACATCCCTTGTTTCAGCCATAAAGCTATGCTATAATGTACCTACGATTAATGGCTTTAAGGAAGGAGTGGGTTTGTTGAAGATGGCAGATACGTTTTGGAAGATATTTGAACTAACTGGCTCCATTACGGCTTATATCATGTATAAAAAATTAATGGTGTAATCACAAATATAAAACTAAAACAGCTATGAAAGAGAAAAGTATGCTATAAACAGATTTTTACAGAGAGGAGATGCCTAGGCTGAGAGCACTTCGTAGAAATATAGCAGAAGTTCACTCTGGAGCTATAAAGCTGAAATGGGTTAGTAGGCTTTATCGGAGAGACAACGTTAATGTCTTTAAGTGGCATAGAAATTTTTTCTATGTTATTAGGGTGGTACCGCGGATAAACCTTCGTCCCTTGTTGGGAAGAAGGTTTTGTTTTTGTTTTTGTTTTTGTTAATATATGCTTTGGAAAGGAGATTTATAATGGAGAATAAACTAAGAACACTAAAGGAAAATGCTGAGTTAGAGATTACCTCAGCAGATTCCATGGAGGTTTTAGAGAAGGCAAGGGTAAAATACTTAGGAAAAAAAGGAGAATTAACGGAAATATTAAGAGGCATGGGCAGTTTATCCTCAGAGGAAAGGCCTATTATAGGTAAGGTAGCAAATGAAGTAAGAGAAGCTATAGAAACCTTGTTGGAAGAAGCTAAGAGCACCATGAAGAGTAAGGTTCTACAACAACAATTGAAAAAAGAGACAATAGATATCACTATGCCAGGAAAAAAAGAAAAAATAGGAAAAAAACATCCTTTAACTCAAGGTCTAGATGAATTAAAAAATATCTTTATAGGTATGGGATTTAAAATAGCAGAGGGCCCTGAAGTAGAAACTGTTTACTATAATTTTGATGCACTAAATGCTGCTCCCAATCATCCATCAAGGGATATGACGGATACTTTTTATATTAATGAAGAGTTGATTCTTAGAACACAAACATCGCCAGTACAGGTTAGAGTTATGGAAAAAATGAAACCACCGATTCGTATTATTTCTCCAGGAAGATGTTTTAGAAATGATACTCCTGATGCAACCCATACCCCCATGTTCCATCAATTAGAGGGACTTGTTATTGATAAGGGCATCACCTTAGGGGATTTAAAAGGAACATTAGAGGTTTTTGCAAAGACCTTCTTAGGAAGTCATACAGAAGTGAAATTCAGACCGCACCATTTTCCCTTTACAGAGCCTAGTGCAGAAGTGGATGCATCCTGTTTTAAATGTGAAGGTGATGGTTGTAACTTCTGTAAAGGTAGTGGTTGGATTGAATTATTAGGCTGTGGAATGGTACACCCTAATGTACTTAGAAATTGCGGCATAGACCCTGAAGAATATAGTGGATTCGCCTTTGGGATGGGAATAGATCGCTTAGTTATGTTGAAATATGGAATAGATGACATACGTCTATTATTTGAAAACGATATGCGTTTTTTAAATCAGTTCTAAGTGAAGGAATAAAATTTATACATATCAAAATCTTAGTGGGAAAGTTAAGAATAGAAGGAGGATTTTATTTATGTTAGTACCAGTAAAATGGTTAAAAGAATATGTTGATATAGATATAAGTACAAAGGAACTATCCGATAGAATGACAATGTCGGGTTCAAATGTAGAAGTGGTAGAAAAAATAGGAGAAGGGATAGAAGGTGTAGTTGTAGGGAAGATTGAAAAAATAGAGCCTCACCCTAATGCCGATAAACTAGTGATAGTAGCAGTAAATGTTGGGGAGAAAACATTACAAATTGTTACAGGAGCCACGAATATAAAAGAAGAAGACTATGTTCCTGTGGCATTAGAAGGAGCTAAGCTACCTAACGGTTTGAAGATCAAAAAGGGAAAATTAAGAGGCGAAGTTTCGGAAGGTATGTTGGTTTCTCAAGATGAAATAAATATACCTAAGGCTGTTATACCCGAGGATATGAAGGATGGTATTTGGATCTTAGATAAGCCTTATCCATTGGGAAAAAACATACTAGAAGTTATTGAATTGGAGGAGGAAGTCATTGAATTCGAACTTACCTCCAATAGACCCGATTGTTTAAGTATGATAGGTATGGCTAGAGAAGTAGCAGCTACTATAGGGTCTCAACTTAAATACCCGAAGGTTGAAGTGAAAGGTATTGAGGAAAGAAGTAATGAATATGCAAAAGTTCTTATAGAGGATGTCGAGGGTTGTGTAAGATATGTAGCTAGAGTTATTAAAGACGTACATATAGCACCATCTCCCCAATGGATGCAAAGAAGACTTGCTAATGCTGGCATTAGACCTATTAATAATATTGTAGATATCACCAACTATGTTATGCTAGAATATGGTCAACCACTACATGCTTTTGATATGGACTATGTAGAAGGCAATACAGTTATAGTGAAGAAAAGTGAAGAAGGAGAAAGCTTTAAAACACTAGATGGCATAGAGAGAAAACTAAAGAAAGATACTACTATGATTTGTGACACCAATAAAGCTTTAGCTATCGCAGGAATTATGGGTGGAGAGGAATCAGAGGTTACCTCTAAAACAAAGACTATTTTACTGGAGTCTGCTTACTTTAATCCAGAGAAGATAAGATTAACTTCCAAGAGTCTAGCTTTAAGAACAGAGGCTTCTTCTAGATTCGAAAAGGGTATGGACCCTAATGTTGCAAGATTAGCAGCTGATAGAGCATGTCAGCTAATAGAAGAACTAGCAGTAGGGAAAGTGCTAGAAGGTGCGGTAGATGTATATCCTGTAAAAAAGGAAATGGATAAAAAAACCATTAGGCCTAATAGAATTAATAGTTTATTAGGAACTAACTTAACAAATCAACAAATGATAGAGATCTTAAATAAGTTAGAAATAGCAGTAACGGTTCAAGATGATCTATTGGTAGTAGAAGTACCAACCTATCGTATAGATTTAGAGCAAGAGGTGGATTTTGTTGAAGAAATAGCTAGAATTTATGGCTATGACAGAATAGATGCAACCATGGCCCGAGGAAATATTGTTGCGGGTGGAAAGACAAATGGACAAATAATTGAAGATATTACAAAAGAAGCTTTAAATGCTATGGGATTAAATGAGATATTAACCTACTCCTTTGTAAGCCCTAGAAGCATTGAAAAAATTAAGCTTGAGAAAAACATTATAAAGAAAAATTTTGTTAAATTATTGAATCCTCTTGGGGATGAAACTAGTGCTATGAGAACTAGTTTAATACCTAATTTACTGGAAGTAATGGCGCGAAATTCTAATAGAAAAGTGGAGGAATTTAGAGGATTTGAACTAGGGAGGATATTTATTTCAAAAGGAGATACATCAGAAAAACTTCCACAGGAATTATTGAATTTAGTTATAGGTATGTATGGTGAGGAGGATTTCTATACACTAAAGGGAGTTGTGGAAGGTTTGCTTACTCGTTTAGGTGTAGAAGATTATGAATATGAGGTTGAAAACCATCACCCAACCTTCCATCCTGGTAGATGTGGAAATATTGTATACGGAGACCATACACTTGGAACCCTAGGGGAACTACATCCTGAGGTTATGGATAATTATGGAATATCCCAAAAATGTTATGTTGCGGAGCTAGATTTTGAATTACTATTACAGCTAATTAGATTAGATAATATGTATACACCTTTACCAAAGTATCCTGCTATAACTAGAGATTTTGCGGTCATAGTGAAAGAGAATGTATTGGTGAAGGAAATTGAAAAAATTATTAAAAATCATGGAGGTTCTATATTAGAAAGTTATAAGCTATTCGATGTTTATAAGGGGAATCAAATCCAAGAAGGATATAAAAGTATTGCTTATGCACTGACTTATAGACATAAGGAACGTACTTTGCAGGATAAAGAAGTAAATAAAGTCCATGAAAAAATATTAGATGTAATGAAGCAAGAGCTAGGAGCGACGTTAAGAGATTAAGGGAGGATCATCCTCCCTTGAAATTTAGTAGAACCTCATAAAAAAATTTATATTATACAAATTTTTTAGCAGGATATTATGTATTTATACAGAAAACATATATAGTAACGAAATTGTACAAGTCCAGTAAGGGGTTGATCTACTGTGGAAAGAAAAAACAAAGTAACTATAAAAATAAATGGTCAAGACTATCCTGTTGCCGGTGAAGAACCTAAGGAATACTTATTAAAAGTAGGGAATTTTGTTGATGAAAAGATGCACTTCATCTCTAAACATAACAGCAAATTAAGCACTTCTATGATTGCTGTATTAACCTGTATCAATATAGCTGACCAATTTTTAAAACTAGAAAGAGATCTTGATAAAATAAAAGAAGAACATACGAACCCCTTAGAAGAATTAATACAAATAAAAGGGCAATATGATAAAGTATTAAAAGAATTTGAAGAGAAGAAGGAAAGTCTACACATCATTCAAAAACAAGCAGAAGAATTGATGATTTATAAAGAACAGTTAGAAGCAGAAAACAAAGCATTAAAAGAAAACCTAGAAAATAAAGTAGTGGATTTAGATAAAGCAGAGGGCATTATTAATGATCTTCAAAATAAACTGTTTGAAAATCAGATTAAATTGGTGCAAGCTAGAAAGCAGTTGGAAGAACATATAGAAGGTGCAGAAACCACATAGCAAAATAAACTATAATGAATGAAATTTTTTTAGAAAGTAGTGATATAATAATATTACTACTTTTTTTTAGCTGGGATCGTACTGTGTAAGACTCTTAGCTCTAAATTAAGTCTTGTTTTACAGTGGTAGATCAAAAAGTAGTAAAAAAAAGAAAGGTTGTTAAACAAATATGAATAATATAGAATTATTAGCTCCTGCTGGGTCTTTTGAAGCACTAAAAGCAGCAGTTCAAAATGGTGCAGATGCAATTTATTTAGGAGGTATGCTTTTTAGTGCTAGAGCATATGCTTCTAATTTTGATGAGGAAATATTAGAAAAAGCAGTAGAATATGCTCACATTAGAGGTGTTAAGGTTTATGTTACAGTAAATACTTTAATAAAAGACATGGAAATAATTCATCTTTTGCCCTATCTTAAATTTTTATATGAAATTGGGATAGATGCAGTAATTCTTCAGGACCTCGGGGTAGTAAAAATTGTAAAAGATATTTTTCCTGACTTTCCAATTCACTGTAGTACTCAAATGACATTACATAATAGCCAAGGGGTAGAAGTATTAAAAAAAGCTGGGGTAGAAAGAACAGTGTTGGCTAGAGAACTAAGCTTGAAGGAAATAAAAGCTATATACCAATCTACGGGAATGGAACTAGAGGTGTTTGTTCATGGCGCCTTATGTTATGGATACTCAGGACAATGCTTGATGAGTAGTTTTATAGGTGGTCGTAGTGGTAATCGTGGAAGGTGTGCTCAACCCTGTAGAAAGCAATATGAACTTGTGTCTTTAGACGAAGGAAGTACACACCAGGAAAAAGCATTTTATATAAGTATGAGGGATTTAAACACCTTAGAAGACATAGGAAAAATTATAGAAAGTGGTGTTACTTCTTTTAAAATAGAAGGAAGAATGAAAAAACCTCAATATGTAGCAGCAATAGTTAAAGCCTATAGGAAAGCTATAGACCAATATATAAAGGCGAAAACTAAGCTAGTGGATGAAGAAATTCACAAAGAAGTGACTCAAGTTTTTAATCGTAAGTTTACAAAGGGATATATATTGAATAGCCACAAAGATCAGATACTTAATATTCAAAAGCCTAATAACAGAGGGCTATTATTAGGAGTAGTAGAAGAGTACAACAATCATAATAAAACATTTACACTTCAACTATTAGACGACATACAGCAAGGTGATGGTATTGAAGTTGCTAACCAAGCTGAAGGAATTGGCGGAATTGCAAATAAAATATATAAAAATAATAAATTAACACATGAGGCTAAAAAGGGAGAAAAAGTAGAGATTAAATTAATAGGTAGAATAGAAAAAGGAGCTAAAGTCTATAAAACCTTGGATATGCAACTAATGAAAAGACTAGAAGTAACTTATAATTATCATGAAGAGAACAAAAAAGTCAATATATATGGAGAAGTAACACTAAAAGTAAATGAGCCTATGGAGTTATGTGTATGGGATGAAGATGGAAACACTGTCTGCAGAAAAAGTGATGTGCTGGTTGAACAGGCACGAAAGGTAGCTTTATCAGAAGAAAAAGTTAGTGAAAGTATGAAGAAATTAGGTAATACACCTTTTGAAATGCATTATGTGAATTGCCATGTAGAACAGGATATATCCATACCTATAGCTATTGTTAACAGACTTAGAAGAGATACAGTAGAGGATTTAATAAAGGTTAGAAAAAATAAGAGTAAAAGATCCTTTCAAAATACTGTTCAAATGAATTTGTTTATTGAAGATTTAAGCTCTAAAAAAATGAAAGCAAATGATAGCAACTTAACACCAAAGATATCAGTAAAAGTAGATACAATTAACCAACTTGATGCGGTATTAACAGAGAGAGTAGATAGAATTTACTATGGTAATTTGAAAAATTTAGATAGAGCAGTGGAGTTGTGCAGACATAAGAAGGTGCAGATATTTTTTAGATGCCCATCCATTATAAAAGATCATGAATTACAGCTACTTCAAGATAAAGTTAAGGATTTTTCTTTAGATGGAGTGTTAGCCGGGGATTTAGCTATGGTTCAATTCACTAAAGAACATTTAAATATTCCAGTTATAGGTGATATGTCCTTAAATACAATGAATAGTAAAGCAATAGCATTTTTAAAAGAACTAGGAGCTGATGGAATAACTTTATCACCAGAACTTGATTTAAGAAATATTAAAGGGATACAAGGGCAAGAAAAGTCATTTGTCGAAATTATTATATACGGTAAATTGCTGGCTATGGTTGCGGAAACCTGTCCGTTAATAGAAAGTAATCAATGTAATCATCCATGTGAAAAGTGTAGGAAATCGCCATATACCTATCAATGGGGATTAAAAGATGATAAAAACATTTCATTTCCTTTTAGTAAGGATTATTTAGGGCGAACTATTATCTTAAATTCTAAACCCATTTATATGTTAGATAAGATGCAAGACATATACACTACTAATATAAAAAATTACAGACTAGAATTTACCGATGAAAGTCCAGAAGATGTTGTAAAAGTAACAAAAGCATATGTAACAAGTATAAAAAACTCTATAGACAATAATAATATAGTAGAAAGTAACAGTGTCGGTATTGATGAATTTACTAGAGGTCACTTCTATCGAGGAGTTGATTAATTTTTAAAACCTTACATATCTCTTGACATAAAGGACATCTTATAATAATATTATTGAAAATAGTTTTATTTTACAAGCTGTGAAGGAAATAGTAATAGCCTATGGTTACAACATAGAGAGCAGACTGGTGGGTGAAAAGTTTGCAGTACATAAAGCTATGAATTACACTCTTGAGCTTCAATGGGAAACCGTTGCGGGGGTCGACCGTTATATTGACACAGAGATATCTCACAAGAGATAAATTAAGGTGGTACCGCGGGTCTTTCTCGTCCTTATGTAAGGATGAAAAGACTCTTTTATTTTTTTGATAAACTTTGTATTTAGGAGGGAAACAAATGAACAATGTTTTTGATGTATTGAAGGAAAGAGGGTACATAGAACAAGCAACCCATGAAGAAGAATTAAAGGAGCTTTTAGGAAAGGAATCTATGACTTTTTATATAGGTTTTGATGCTACTGCTGATAGCTTAACCCTAGGGCATTTCCTACAAATAATGGTAATGATGCATATGCAAAACGCAGGCCATAGACCTATTGTTTTATTGGGTGGAGGGACCACTATGATTGGAGATCCTTCTGGAAGAAGCGATATGAGAAAGATGTTAACAAGAGAAGATATAGATAAAAATGCAGCCAGATTCAAAGAGCAGATTTCTAAGTTTTTAGACTTTAATGATGATAAAGCAATAGTGGAAAATAATGCTGATTGGCTACTAGATTTAAATTATATAGATTTTCTAAGGGAAGTAGGAAGACATTTCTCTGTTAATAGAATGCTGGCGGCAGAATGCTATAAGAGTAGGTTAGGGGATGGGTTAACATTTTTTGAATTTAATTATATGTTAATGCAATCCTATGACTTTTTGGAATTATACCGTAAACATAATTGTAAAATACAAATGGGTGGTAATGATCAATGGTCCAATATTTTAGGAGGCTATGAATTGGTACGAAAAGTAGATGGTGCCTCTGTTTATGCCATGACATTTAAACTCCTTACAACTAGTGAAGGGAAAAAGATGGGTAAAACACAAGCGGGAACTATATGGTTAGATCCTGAAAAAACTTCCCCGTATGAGTTTTACCAATACTTAAGAAATATAGATGATAAAGATGTAGGAAAAACACTGCCACTTTTAACTTTCCTGCCAATGGAGGAAATAAGAACATTAGGTGCATTGGAAGGGGCAGAAATTAACAAAGCTAAAGAAGTATTAGCTTATGAAGTGACAAAGATAGTCCATGGAGAAGAAGAAGCTCAAAAGGCTCAAGAAGCAGCGAAAACACTCTTTAGTGGAGGTATAGATGCTGAGAATATTCCATCTACAGAGATGGATAAAGAAAGATTTATTGAAGGTGTAGACATTTTATCTTTATTAGTAGAAACAGGACTTACTCCTTCCAAATCTGAAGGAAGAAGATTAGTAAAGCAAGGTGGCATCTCTGTAGAAGAAGAGAAAACTCAAGATTTTAACACTATCATAACAACGTCGGATTTCAAAGATGACAAGCTTATGATTAAAAAAGGTAAAAAGATTTATCATCAAATTAAATTAATATAGTGAAGTAAAAAAAGAGGCCTATAAAACAAAGGCCTCTTTTTAAAATTCAACAAATTGTAGAGGTATAGTTTAAAGATAGAAAACTGGGGTATATATAGATATTATATTTTCTGAATATACAAACTAATGCATAAGAATCAATTGATGAAAAAAGTAAAAAATACGGCAATGGGGTATAATTTTGTCTAAACGTTAAGAATTGATTTTATGCTTACTACATGCACATTCACATTAAAATAACCAGGGGTATTTTGCAAGATGGAAAAAAGTATGTTATAATAATACGTAGCATACAAGGGGGACTTAAGAAATTGCTTTTTATATAAAGTTCAAAACTTATCAAACATCCATTTTATTTACGCTATTCGTAAAATTCTATTAACATAGTGTGTTATTATAACTTACTTAAAATATATGTAGGTTTTTGGATACTTATCTTTTATTGTAATCAAATAAAAATTTTTATTATAATAAAGCCCCTATTTGTTAGGTGAAATCTACCTAGCAATTATTAGCTATGGATAAAAACTAAAAAGAAAAAAACAAGGAGGAGTTCAAAGGATGAATTACACAATTAAAAGCAAACGAATAAAATTGTCTATTGCATTGTTATTAGTATCACTTTTAGCTTTAACAGCTTGTGCACCAACAGGGGGGTCTGTTGATGCAGGGAAGGAAACCATTGTTTTTGCCGATGCCGGTTGGGATAGCTTGGCATTTCATAATGATGTAGCTGCACTAATTATTGAAAATGGCTATGGATATCCAACAGATGTTACAATGGGTTCTACAGCTGCTACATTTACAGGCATTAGAAATGGTAGTATAGATGTATATATGGAAATATGGACAGATAACATTATAGACGCCTATACCGAGGCACTTGAGAAAGAAGAAATCATAGAAGTGTCTATGAATTTTGATGATAATGCACAAGGACTTTATGTACCTACTTATGTAATCAAAGGCGATGCTGCAAGAGGCATTGAGCCCATGGCTCCAGACTTAAGAACTGTACAGGATTTAAAAAAATATCCTGAAATATTTAAAGATGCTGAAGATCCTTCAAAAGGAAGGCTTTATGGTGCTATACCAGGATGGGCAATAGATGAAATATTACAAGAAAAAGTAGAGAACTATGGATTGACTGAGACATTTAATTACTTTAGTCCTGGTTCAGATACAGCTCTTGCTAGCTCATTAGTAGGTGCCTATGAAAGAGGAGATGCATGGGTTGGATATTACTGGGAGCCAACGTGGATTGTAGGTATGTTTGATTTAACTTTACTAGAGGATAATCCTTATAATGAAGAGGATTGGAATAATGGTTATGCTACAGAAATACCACCGGTAGATGTTACTATAGCGGTTCACAGTGATATGATGGAAAAAGCACCAGAGATAGTAGAGTTTTTAGCAAACTATAGTACAAGTAGTGCGATTACCAGTGAGGCTTTAGCATATATGCAGGAAAATGATGTTGATACCGATGAAGCTGCCATGTGGTTCTTAAACGAATATGAAGCATTATGGACAACATGGGTATCAGAGGAAGTTGCTGATGCGGTAAAAGAAGCTATACAGTAATAAACAAAAAATTAATGAATAAGGCAGTAGACTTATATAAATAAGTCTACTGCCTTATTGAAAAAAACCACATGAGAGAGGTGAAACAGATTGCTGGTTAGGTTACAGTAATCGCAACTAATATGAGTCAATTCCCCGAATTCTTGAAGTTTGAATTAGGAATTTATGTAGATCAATTTGTAAAATGGTTAATGAATAATTTTGGAGGATTTTTTGATTTTCTCCAAGCATTTATTTTAGGGTTTTTAATGAGGGCTGAGGGTTTTTTACAATGGCTTCCTTGGTGGGTTGTATTATTTGGTGTTTTTCTACTAGGGTGGAAAGTAAAAAAAATATCTTCAGGAATTGTATTTGCACTTATGCTACTAGTAGTAGGTTCCTTTGGACTGTGGGAACTTATGATGGCAACTTTAGCTGTTGTATTAACATCAGTAATTATATCACTACTTATAGGTATTCCTGTAGGGATTATTATGGCCTATAGTTCTACATTTGAAATGATTATGAAGCCTATGCTAGATGGTATGCAGACAATGCCGAGTTTTGTTTATTTAATACCAGCACTTATGTTATTCGACTTGGGTAGCGTACCGGCAGTATTTGCTACTACTATTTATGCTATTCCTCCAGTAATGAGGTTAACTAATTTAGGCATACGTAATGTATCAAAGGAAATGGTAGAAGCTGCACATTCCTTCGGTTCTAGTCCTTGGCAAATTTTATTCAAAGTAGAACTGCCTCAAGCTTTACCAACAATCATGACTGGAGTAAACCAAACTACAATGATGGCTATGGCTATGGTAGTTATTGCATCTATGATTGGTGCTAGAGGATTAGGAAGAGAAGTGTTGATAGCCATAAATAGGATAGATATTGCAAGAGGGTTTGAATCAGGTTTAGCTATTGTTATTATTGCTATTATTATTGATAGAATTACTCAAGGAATAGCGGAGAGCTTTAAAGTTGAAGAATAGAAGGTGGGCGTTGATCTATGTCAGTAAAAATAAAAGTTGAAAATCTAACAAAAATTTTTGGGAGAAACCCCAAATCAGTTTTAAAAAAACTTGAAAATGGTATGACTAAAGATAAAATATTGGCACAAACAGGTCATACTGTTGGTGTTGATAATGTTTCCTTTGACGTTAACGAAGGAGAAATCTTTGTTATTATGGGATTGTCTGGGAGTGGGAAATCCACCTTGATACGTTGTTTAAATCTATTAAACAAACCTACCGAAGGTAAAGTATGTGTAGATGGTGAAGACATTGTACAATATAACAAGAAGCAGTTACAAACCTTTAGACAAAATAAAATGGCTATGGTATTCCAACACTTTGGTTTGTTTACACATAAAACTGTAGCAGATAATGTGGAATATGGCCTAGAGATAAAAAATATGCCTAAAGAAGAAAGAAAAAAAATTGCAGAAGAAATACTAGAAACAGTAGGACTTAAGGGCTGGGGAGTGAAGATGCCTAACCAGCTAAGTGGTGGAATGCAACAAAGGGTTGGTCTAGCAAGGGCATTGGCGAATGACCCTGATGTACTGTTGATGGATGAACCTTTTAGTGCATTGGACCCATTGATTAGGAGAGAAATGCAATTAGAACTATTAGATATACAATCTGAATTAAAGAAAACCATTATATTTATTACCCACGATGTAAATGAAGCTTTTAGAATTGGGGATAGAGTAGCGGTGATGAAAAATGGTAAAATGGTTCAAATAGGAACACCTGAAGAAATTCTAACTAACCCAGCCAATGAATATATCGAGGACTTTATTAAAGACATTGACAAGTCGAAGGTTGTTCAAGCAAAAAATGTTATGCTGAATCCTAGCCCTTTAGTATTTATGAAGGATGGACCTAAGGTAGCTATGAAGGAAATGAAATCTAGTGGTATATCTAGTGTGTTTGTAGTAGATAAAGACAGAAAACTTCGAGGGATCATTACAATAGATGATACTATAAAAGCTATTCAAGAAAATAAAACACTTGAAGATATACTAAGAACAGATTACTTTACTGCTGATCCAGAAGATTATATACAGGATTTAATAGCTAATGCTATGGAGACGAAGTATCCTATTGCTGTGGTAAATGATGATAAGAAATTAGTAGGTATCCTTGTAAGGGTATCAGTTTTATCAGGGTTAGTTTAAAATAAAATAAATTCTTTAAAAAGGCATATCCTTTACTTGGGGATATGCCTTTCTTTTGATATACTAAAGAATAGTAAAAGCAACACAATCAAATAGTATAATAAAAAAGAGGTGATATAAATGGTTAATTATGGTATGGAAGTACCTCTTTCAGACCTGGTATTATCCTTGTCTCATGCAGTTGATCTAATTAGCCCTGCGGTACATAATCATCATAAGCAAGTAGCATATATAGCTTATAGCATAGGAAAAGAATTGAACTTACCATTAGAAAGACAAAACAAGCTACTTATAGCAAGTCTATTACATGATGTTGGAGGATTAAGTGCAAAAGATAGAATAGATGCTTTAAGCTTTGAAGCCAATAACCCTCATGATCATGCTGAGATAGGATATTTATTATTAAAGAACTCTTCTAAATTTTTAGAAGTTGCCAAAATAATAAGATATCATCATATGCCATGGCATCATGACGAAGGGAAATTAGAGAATTATAAAGAAATCCCCTTAGAAAGTTATATCATTCATTTAGCCGATAGGATTTCCGTCCTTGTCAACACAGAGGAGGAAGTTATTACACAAGTAAAAGGAATAAGTGACACAATAGAAAAAAAATATAAGCAGATATTTCATCCTCAACTGTTAGACATCTTTAAAATTTTGAAACAGAGAGAGTATTTTTGGTTTGATATCGTAACACCTCACTTAGATAATAAATTAAAAAAAATGTTGTTCAGTTGCAATGAAACATTAGATATAGAAGAACTATTAGGCATAGCTAAAATTTTTGCCCATATTATTGACTTTAGGAGTAGGTTTACAGCGGTACATAGCAGTGGTGTTGCAGAGGTGGCCCAAGAGTTGGGAAAATTAACAGGATGGTCTGATAAAGAATGTAAAAAATTAAAAATTGCAGGGTATCTACATGATTTAGGGAAACTAGCCATACCAAATTATATTCTAGAAAAAAAGGGAAAGTTATCATATGAAGAGTACAATAGAATGAAGGCACATGCCTATTACAGCTATTACCTATTAGATAATATTAGAGGCTTAGAGGATATAAAGGAATATGGTGCTTTACATCATGAGCGCTTAGATGCTAAAGGATATCCTTTTCATAAAAAAGAAGAAGAATTAAAAAAAGGAGCAAGGATTATGGCGGTGGCGGATGTATTTACTGCAATAAAAGAAGATCGTCCCTATAGAGGAGGAATGACCAATAAAGAGGCTATGAGGGTATTGAAAGAAATGAGTAAAAACAAAGCAATAGATTCTGATATTATTGATTTATTGATTGGGAATTTTGAAGAAGTAAATGAAATTAGACACCAAGCTCAAACAGCGGCTTTGAAAGAGTATGAAAAATTTTCAAACAAACTAATGATCATAAGGGGTAAAGCTTATGTATAAAAAGACTTTTTTAATTCTAGTTTTTCTATGGAGTATCTTTGTTCTTCAAGGTTGTAATGCTACAACAGAAACAAAGATAATAGATGAGGAATATGGCACAGAAAAAAATCAAGAAGAGATTAGTGGATTTCAACAGGAAGAAGTGGCAGAAGAAGGAAGAAATCATATAAATGAGGTCATTGAAGGCTATATACAGAATATGACCTTAGAAGAAAAAGTGGGACAGGTTTTCATAGAATCTCTACGGTACAATGAAAATGCTGAGCCTATGAAATATCTAAGTAAAAAAGGTAAAGAAACCATTGAAAAATATCACTTAGGAGGAGTGATTTTATTTGCAGAAAACATTAGTACAATAGAAGACACACAGCAACTAATTAAAGATATGCAAAGCACTAGTAATATACCTTTGTTTATTGCTATAGATGAAGAGGGTGGCCGAGTTAGTAGATTAAATAGTAGTAGTGCTATGCCTGCAACCAAACTACCTGGCAATGAAATTTTAGGTAAAACAGAAAATCCTCGATTAGCTTATGAAGTAGGTAGGATATTAGGGAGAGAATTATTTTCCTTAGGGATAAATATGAACTTTGCTCCTGTAGCAGATGTCAATACAAATCCTGAAAATCCAGTGATAGGAGATAGGTCCTTTGGTAAGGATCATGATAAAGTGGGAGAGATGGTGTCATCTATAACAATGGGAATACAAGATGAAAATATAAGTGCTGTATTAAAGCATTTCCCGGGACATGGAGATACTTCATTAGATACCCATAAAGAAGCAGTTGTAATACAGCATGATATAGAAAGGTTAAAATCTATTGAATTTATCCCATTTGAAAAAGGTATCGATGCCAATGTAGATGGTATTATGTTAGCACATATTCAAGCACCTAAAATTACTGGAGATGGTCTACCAGCTACATTTTCTAAAAAAATCGTGACAGATATTCTAAGAAGCGAATTAAACTATCAAAGTTTAATTATTACTGATGCCCTAGAGATGGCAGCTATTTCAGATTATTGGTCCTCTGGAGAGGCGGCTGTCTTAGCATTTGAAGCAGGTGCAGATATATTACTGATGCCCTCCTCTATAGAGGAGGCCTATGAAGGTCTACTTCATGCTATAAGAGAGAAAAAAATAACAGAAGAGAGGTTAGATGAATCTATAGAGAGAATTTTAACCATTAAGTATAATAGAGGTATTTTGAAAGGAGAAGAGCCACAGCTTGATCCATATGAAATTTTAGGTTCTCCTGAACACCGAGAGGTGGTAGAAAAAATTGCAACAATAATTAATAATTACTAAATTCACTTATACATCTGAAGTTACTAAAAGAGACATAGCAACCCATAAAAAGGGAAGCTGTGTCTTTCGTTAATATAAACATAGTAATTGTCTTCTGCATAGACTATATAAAAAGATAAAGGATCAGTAGTTGCCTATTTTAAAAGTGAAGCCTTAATAAAAGGGGGTGTGGTTTATGAAGGAAGATAATAACAAAGACTATGATTGGAAAAATTGTGTATATATAAAAAGCTTTACAAAGCGAATCGAAGACCTTGAGGAATCCGAAAAGGAATTCGAGGCAAGATTAACACAGCAGGAAAGAAGTCGAGATGTAGGAAAAGAAAGAACCGATATGATCTATAATGCTTTAGATGAGATTAAGAAAGATATAGAAAAAATTAATGATAAAATAGATGAGATAGAATCTAGACCAAATAAGCTGATGTGGGGAGTGATGGCCACTGTAATAGCATCAGTAATATTAACAGGCCTGTCTCTATTAGGTCGATAAGATAATTTGAGTTGCACAAAAACAAAGGGTTATAGTCTTTACTTTGCACAACTCAAGAAAGATTTTTTTAAGACTACTGATGAATAGTTACATTTTTCCAAGTAGAAAAAATCACTTCGTTAAATTCATTAATATCCTTAATAAAAGTAGGGATATTTACAGAATAAGAATTTAGACACACCTCCGATGCTTTAAGATATCCACATTTCAAGTCTTCAGGTGTAGACTGGATAGTTAAGTAATTTTCATTAAACAATTCAGGATGAGTTATATATACAGCCGCCACCACATCCCAGTTATAAAACCCATCTATTGCAAATTCCTCCATAACAAATTCAAACCAAGGTAAGGTCTTCTGCTTTATATACTGATAAATACTGATAGACGGACTATTCATAAGCCTTTCATATTCTTCTTTCCTAAAAATGGCCTGTAGACAAATGTGTGCGGTTAGGACGGTAACTTTGGCTCCAGAACTTAAAACAATATGGGCTGCCTCTGCATCACAGGAGAAGTTTAGTTCATCTAAATTTTTACCATTGATAATCAAGGGTTCAGTAATGCCTCCCATTAGTACGATTTCTTTAATATTACTAAAAAAATCTTTATCCAATTCATATGCTCCGTATAGATTTGTTAAGGACCCTGTTGCTAATAGAGTGATTTCCTTTGGGTGTTTTTTAGCTGCCTCCACTAAAAATTCAGCTGCAGAGCTATGACGATTTTTAGGAGAGGCAGCACCTTTGTGTAAAGGAATATTCTCTATTGTCAATTCTTGAAACATCCTGGTAGTATTATCATGTACCACATCAATGGTGCTATTTCCGAAGGTTGTAGTAACCCCTAATAAAGCTATATCCTTTCTACCCAATAGATATAAAAGTGTCAACCCATCGTCTACATCTCTATCTTTGACACCCATCGTATTATCACAATCAAATAACACTTTATGCATAGATAATCATCTCCTTTAATTAGTTTTAAATTTATCACAAGCATTATATTGATATATAAAATTCCAGTTTAATTGTAACAGAAAAACTGGTATCATTAAATAGGATTAAAAGTCAAAAAAATAACATTTAGTTATTAAAAAATCTTTGAAAAGCGGTAGTTTGCAGTGGTTAGATAAAAGTATTTATAGAAGCATAAGAAAGTGTTATTCAGTATAAATGTACCGTATAAAAAAATAGTTAATATTACGATATAATAGTATTAAAGATGGATTGACTATTTTTTAACATTTACTACCATTACATGAAGGAGAGTGGAAAATGACTAGTAAAGCTATAGAAGAATTAAAGCGAAGAAGACAGGGGGAATTCAAGAAAAAAAATAGTCAAATCCCTTATGCAGTTATTGTAACCGCAATTTCATTGATTATTTATACGATATGCATTAAATTAAATCATCACAGCACGTTTTGGATGATAGGCTTACTTTTTGGCATTACATTGCAACGGTCCAGGTTTTGTTTTGCTGCCAGTTTCAGAGACCCAATATTGGTAGGAAGCACAGCGATTTTAAAGGCGATCCTTATAGCTCTTATTGTATCCACAATAGGCTTCACTATAGTAGAATATGCCTCTATTGGTGATGCTGGAGAGCTGGATAAAATAAGGACGCTAGGGCAGGTTTATCCCGTAGGACTTCATACAGTTATTGGTGCTATTATGTTCGGAATAGGCATGGTAATAGCAGGAGGCTGTGCCAGTGGATTCTTAATGAGGATAGGCGAAGGTTTTTTACTGCAAGTAGTAGTTTTATTTGGATTTCTCATGGGAGCTCTGGTAGGAACTTGGCAATTTGAATTTTGGGATAAAATTTTAATATCTAAAGCACCTACAGTTTTTTTTCCTGATTATGTAGATTTTCCTATAGCCACTATAGTGCAGGTAATAGTATTGGTAGCTTTATACTATGTAGCAGATTGGTACGATAAAAAAAATAATATTATGGTGATGTAGTGATAGGAGGAGTGAAAATGGCAGAAGTTAGATTAGACTGTATGTACGAAGCTTGCCCCATTCCATTATTAAAGGCTCATAAAAAGCTACAACAAATGGAGATCGGAGATGTTTTAATATTAGAAACAGATCATAATTGCTCTATAAAAAATGTAGTAGATTGGGTAAAAAAACAAGGGCATAATGTAGATTATATTGAGCTTAATGAAGGTGAGTGGGAAATTTATATTGAAAAAGCAAAATAAATCTATTTATCTATTTAGATATAAAAGGTTTGTAACCCAACGTAAAGGGGGAGAGGTTTTGAAAAATCATGATCGGATACTAAAAAAGCCATGGCCCTATATGGTAGGCGGAAGTATATTAGCAATATTAAATATTATTTTATTTATATTAACAGATAAGGTGTGGAGGGTTACAAGTGGTGTTGTACACTTAGGAGCTTATGTACTGGAGAAAATAGGACTTCGTCCTTCGGAATGGTATTATTTTAGCCAAAATACAGGTGAAGGTTTAGGAACAGGTGAAATGTTTATCTATAATCCCTACATTATTATGAATGCTGCTATTATAGTGGGAGCATTACTTTCTACCCTTTGGGCTTCGGAGTTCAAGTGGAAAAGGATAAAAAGTGGAAAGCAATTTGTCTTTGCTTTATTGGGGGGCTTTCTTATGGGCTATGCCACAAGACTAAGCTTCGGATGTAATATAGGTGGTTATTTTAGTGCCATACCTTCTTTTTCTTTACATGGTTGGGTATTTGCTTTATTCATGTTTGTTGGAGCTTGGGTTGGATCTAAAATTTTAATAAAATATTTATTAACTTAAGGAGGAAAAAACAATGAAAAAGCTATTTGTTTTATTAATTGTGGCAATCTTAACTATGAACTTATTTGGATGTAGTCAAACTACAGAAGCATCTGGTGAGGATTTATTGGAGGAAAGCTGGGAAAGTATTCTTCAAGAGGCTGAAGGAACAGAGGTAAGTTTTTATGGTTGGGGTGGTAGTCAAAGGACAAATGATTGGATCGACAATTTCTTAGCTGTAAGATTGAAGGAAGAGTACAATATTACCTTAAACAGAGTACCAATGAATATAGATGAAGTTTTAAACAAGCTATTAGGCGAGAAACAAATGAATGTTATGGGAACTACAGATGTGGTTTGGATTAATGGGGAGAATTTCTACACTGCTAAAACCAATGATTTGCTATTTGGACCATTTACCCATAAATTACCGAACTTCAACCAATATATTGATGCCGATTCTGTAGAGGTAAAATATGACTTTGGTTTTCCTGTAGAAGGTTATGAAGCCCCTTATGGGAAGGCTCAATTTGTTATGGTATATGATGAAGCAAGGGTAGAGGCTATACCACAGAATCATAAGGAATTAATGGAATTGGTTAAAAATAATCCAGGACAGTTCACTTATCCAGCACCACCAGACTTTACAGGTAGTGCGTTTATTAGAAATATTATCTATGATATTGTAGGCTATGAACAATTCGTAAACATGGAGGCAGATAAGGAAGCTATAGCTAAGGAAATTCAGCCTGCTATGGATTATTTAAAGGAACTGAAGCCTTATTTATGGAGAAGGGGAGAAACTTACCCTGCAACGATTGCACAGCTGCATAATATGTATGCCGACAAAGAAGTATTTATGACGATGGGCTATAATCCCAATGAAGCTGCAGGTAAAATTGCAACGGGAGAATTTCCTGAAACAACCAACACCTTTGTATTTGAAAATGGAACTATAGGAAATACACACTTTTTAGCTATTCCAGAGAATGCTCCAAATAAAGCAGGAGCATTGGCAGTAATAGACTTTATTTTAACCGTAGAGGCTCAAGCTTCTAAATATGACCCGAATACTTGGGGTGATCTTCCTGTTTTGGATAATGCTAGGCTTAATGCTGAAGAAAGAGAAGTTTTCAGTAATATCCAAATTGGAAAAGGAGCTTTACCACAGGATGTTTTATTAGAGCATAGGGTTCCAGAAATGCCAGCAAACCTAGTGCCTATTATAGAAGAAATTTGGATGGAGAACATCCTGTAAAGGGTGATTGAACTTGAACAAAACAATGAAACCATATATGATGTTAATGCCAGCTACGATTATTCTTCTAGGAATATTTGTAGTTGGGTTAACAATGGCTCTAGTTCAAAGCTTAGGCTATTTTCCTGCTATTGGCTTGCAGGAATTCACATTAAAATATTATAGGGAAGTGTTAACGGATCATCGTTTTTTAGCTTCCTTAAGGTTTAGTATTTGGATTGCCTTTGTATCCTCTGGTCTGTCTGTGATTATCGGTGTTTTATTAGCCTACTCTATTATGAAGAGTAAGCAAAAAAAAGGACTAGAGGAGATTGTCTACAAACTACCAGTGATAGTACCTCATGCGGTGGCGGCACTATTGGTATATAATGTTTTAGGGCAGAGTGGTCTTCTACCTAGAGTCCTCTATACATTAGGAATTATTAGTGAACAATCACAGTTTCCAGCGCTATTATTTGATAGAAATGGTATAGGAATTATATTGGCCTATTTATGGAAGGGAGCACCTTTTATAGCTATGGTTGTCTATACGGTGTTAAGTAATATTAATGATAGGCTTTCAGAGGTAGCACTTAATCTAGGAGCTAATAATAAACAGGTCTTTTGGTATGTTCTATTACCATTGATTATGCCCTCTATCCTATCCTCCTTTATTATTATTTTTGCTTTTTCCTTTGGAGCTTTTGAAGTGCCATTTTTAATAGGGCCTACAACTCCTAGAGCATTACCAGTCCAGGCTTATGTTGAATATATGAATCCAGATTGGGGCCATAGGCCATATACCATGGCCATTAATATGATACTAACCTTTGTTTCCTTCGGATTTATTTGGTTGTATCACAGAACTTTTAAGATTATTACTAAATATAATGGAGGAGCCTAGCATGAAGAAAAAAAGCAACTTTTTTGCAATTATTATGCATATAACTATTCTTTTATTAATAGCGCCTCTATTGATTTTAGTTGTTTGGAGTTTTTCTAGGAGCTGGTCTTGGCCCTACCTACTACCGCAGGAATTTGGATTAAGGGGAATAATGCATGTGCTTCATCCCTCTAGTAGGGCATTAAAGAATCTTTTATTTAGTATACGACTATCTATGATTGTTACAATCATAACATTGATCATAAGTATTCCAGCGGCAAAGGCGCTGGGTGTATATAACTTCAAAGGCAAGGGTTTTTTTAAGGTATTGGTATTGGCACCTATTATTGTACCGCCAGTAGCCGTTGCTATGGGTATACACCTGACCTTTATTAGATTAGGCATAGCTAATACCTTTATAGGAGTGGTGCTGGTACATTTGATACCTTGTCTGCCCTATGGCATTAGAATACTAACCAATGTCTTTGAAATTGTAGGAGAATCTATGGAACAACAGGCAAAGGTATTGGGGGCCAATCCTATTCAAATATTTCTTCATATTACTTTGCCATTGATTGCTCCAGGGTTAATCTCCGCCGGCAGTCTTGTTTTTATCGTTTCCTTTAGTCAATACTTTTTAACTTTTTTAATAGGTGGCGGAAGAATTATAACCTTCCCTATGATGATGTTTCCCTATATTCAAAGTGGAGATCGTATGATGGCATCATCCTATAGTCTAGTATTTATCTTAGCTACTTTAGTTGTATTAGTTATTATGGAGAAGGCCATTAAATCCTATTATGGCACAAAAAATTATTTCTATTTATAAAAAGGACCCTGTAATGATCAAAGGAGAAATGTACTATGTCAGAAATTGTATTAAAAGGAATTTCTAAAACTTTTCAAGATAAAAAAATACTTGATCAAATAGATATAACTATTGGAGAAGGTGAAATGATTTCACTCTTAGGACCTTCTGGATGTGGAAAAACAACAACCTTGAAAATTATTGCTGGATTGATAGATCCTGATGAAGGAGAACTATTGCTTAATAATAAATCTGTTTTAAAAATACCTGTTGAAAAAAGAGGGGCGGTTATTGTATTTCAAGATTATTTATTATTTCCTCATCTAACGGTGGAGGGGAATATTGAGTTTGGTTTAAAAATGGCGAAAATTAATAAAAATGTTAGAAAAGAAAAAACAAAAGAAATGCTTGCACTAATGGAGTTAGAGGGGCAAGGACATAAATATCCCAATGAATTATCCGGTGGACAAAGACAGCGTGTGGCTCTTGCAAGGGCCTTAGCAATAGAACCAAAGGTTTTGTTATTAGATGAACCCTTTTCTAATCTAGATTTACGATTAAGAGAAACTATGAGGGAATTTGTCTGTAGGATACAGAAAAAATTAAATATAACTACAGTTTTAGTAACCCACGATAAAGAAGAGGCTTTAATGACCTCTGAT
>JAFIFG010000067.1 GCA_020832135.1 Clostridiaceae bacterium | reverse complement strand
TAATAAAATAAACTCTTTTAGCAATAGCACCATTTTACAGCGAGTGCATATTTTATACTAGGGCTAGAGATAGTCAAATATAAAAGGAGAGGTGATATACATGACAGATATATCTAAAGAAAATAGAGGGATTGTAGGAGGTGTATTTGGAAAAGATAGCACTCTACTATTTTTCTTCTTGCTACTAGTGATTATCTTCTGTAACTGTCGTGCTTTACACGGTATATCAGGAGATTCATTACTATTCTTCTTCCTATTATTAGTTGTATTATTTATGGGTCCAAGGATATGTGGAGGTTGGTAAATAGTATAAAGCACAAAGGGATAAGCATCAAAAAAAGCAATAACCTCACTCAATAATTAACACTTCTAAAAAGTTCTAGAGAGTTTAATCTCTAGAACTTTTTTCTGCGAAATATTATCATCTTTCTACCAAAACCCATGTGGAGGTAGTTGTGTTGATAGAAGGCAAATAGTCTTATATCAAAGGCTTTAAAGGTTCTTGAGTAAATATTGAAGTGTGTTTTATGTTCCTTCAGACTTGGTAAAATGCACCCTATATAGTAGACAGTATTAAAAGTCCACCCTATAGGGTAGATTTTAGAGAGTTTAGGGGATTTTTGCTTTTTTTGGGGGGGATTTCGCAGAATAGAGGAGTTTTGTGGAAAAATTTGTGGCATTAGGAGTGTAGATGACTTAGTAAATATAATACTGTAGTAAGATAAATTGTGCACTTATATTGATGTATTTATTATTGTTAAATGCGAAAGCATAGAAGAATGATAACCAATTATTTATATACCATAGGCAAATACTTATCTCCCCACCAGAGGGATGAGGTGTTAAAGGAAATAGAAGAAGCAATTAAATCAATGGGGAACCCAAGGAAGGTTGCAGAGGCACAAATGAATAGCCCAAGATATCTCGTTGGGGTCGCCTATATCGACACCTACTGGTTGGTGGTTAAAATAGCTGTAATAGGTGCTTCCATTGGAATAGCTGTTTCAAATCTTATGGCTATGACAGAAGCTAAGGATATCCTACAGCTTTTTCTAAAGCTTTTTGCTCAAATATGCAAGTCAGGCCTAGCCACTTTTGGCTTTGTTACTCTTATCTTTATGGCAATCAATTATTATATAACCCAGCAGACAACATCACTAAGGATGAGGAGTGGTCAGTGAATCTATTGGAAAAGGCTCTTGAAGCTAATGAAGACGTTTGGACTTGTAGAGCTAATCATAGAGACCTTTTTTATCTTCCTAGTCTTGATTATAATTAATCATTCCTCTATGCTATTAGGCATTAACTATAATAACATGGTAGTCATTCCCATGATTAATATGGAGAAATTTGCCGACTATCTTATTTGGCTTAATATTTTGCTGTCATTAGGGATAAGCAACGGCTTGGGTTTACAAATGCACTATTAGTAATGTACGGTGGTGTGAGAGAGAGGTGAATAAGATAATTATTCACCTCCTACTCGTTCATTAGTATGCTACATTTATAGGAAAACTGTCAATTGATATTAGTTATAAATGCAATATTCTGAATTTATTAAAGATATAAGGCAATATAAAGCAATACAAATGGTATTGACAATCACTCTCAACAATGATAACATTGTTATGTAAAATAACAATGTTATCTAATGGGAGGGGAGGAAAAAATTTGAGTTATTCTTCTGAACAAACTAAAGAACGTATATTGGAATGTGCAAAAAACGAATTTATGACAAAAGGATTTACAAAAACAAATATGCGTGAGATTGCTAAAGTAGCAAAAGTAACTACTGGAGCTATGTATAATCACTTTAAAAATAAAGAAGAGTTATTTGAAGCATTAGTTGAAAAGGCCGCTAATGAGCTTTACATTTTATTTAAGAATGAACACAAAAAAAATGAAGTGATTGAAGACTTTTTGTCCGAATCAACAGAAATGGTTTATGAAAAAAGCACCTTTACGATATTAGATTTTATTTACGCGCATTTAGATCAAATGAAACTATTATTTTGTCATTCTACAGGTACAAAGTATGAGAAATTTAAAGATAGTCTTATTGAAATTGAAGAACAATCAACATTAGTGATACTTAAAAGCTATAATATATCTTTTGAAAAATCCAATAGGTTCTTTGTGCATGTTATTGCTTCTTCAGGAGTGAATAATATGATTGAAGCTGTGAGTCATGATTTATCAAAGGAACAGGCTATTCTTTATATGGAAAAATTGCAAGCATTCCATTATGCTGGATGGAAAAAAATATTGGAACAATAAGTCCCGATCTTTAGCATGCGGGTAGTAATCCGTAACTCAATCTCTTTAAATCTACTTTCAAAGAGATTGAAAAATATAATTATTAGGAGGACAATAATGTCGATAGTAAAAACAAACAAATTGACAAGTAAGGATTTAGTTACAGTAGGAATTTATACAGCAATCTACTTTGTATCCATGATAGTTGTTGGGTTTTTAGCGTTTATTCCAGTTTTTATACCATTGATGGCTATTTTAGTGCCAATCTTGGGAGGTATTCCTTTTATGCTCTTTTTATCTAAAACAGAAAAATTTGGTATGATTACTTTACTTTCTGCCATCAATGGCATTTTAATGTTTGTAATGGGCATGGGTATCTATGTAGCAATAACAGGTCTAGTTTTTGGTCTTTTAGCAGATTTAGTAGTGAAGTCTGGTCACTATGAAAGCTCTAAAAAAGCTCTTTTAGGTTATTGCGTATTCAGTTTATGGCTGTTCGGTAATTTTATACCTTTCTATATTGGAAGGGAAGCTCAAATTGCTATGTTGGCAGAGGGATACGGACAAGAATATGCTAACGCTCTTAATACTGTGATGCCAATAAATATGGCGCCTGTGTTGTTTGTGGCTTGTGTTGTGTTTGCTTTGGTTGGTGGGGTAATTGGTAAAGCAGCATGCAAAAAACATTTTGAACGTGCAGGGATCATTTAAATGAAAAATTTAAATCATAAGACCAGACATTTTATTGTCGATCCACGATCAAAATTTCTTATTTTGCTATTAAACAGCATTTTTGTTTTTGGCGGTGCAGGGGGTGCACACCCCATGATGTTGCCTATCCGACATGTTTTAATTGCAATTCCCTTATTTTTTCTTCTTTTTGAGGGCAAAGGAAAAAGTGCTTGTATTGCCGCTTTAGGATATGCTTTTTTTTACATTATTCAAGTTACCTATTTCGGGCTCACAAAAGGATTACTTAACCATATGCTACTGTTTTCAATCGGTTTTTTTGTCAGGATTTTACCAAATGTAATGGCAGCATATTACTTGATCTCAACTACTACAGTAAGTGAATTAATTTCTGCAATGGAAAGAATGCGTTTTAGCAATTACTTAATCATTCCTATTATTGTAATGATGAGGTTTTTTCCCGTAGTAATAGAAGAATCAAATGCTGTAGCGGATGCTATGAGAATGCGAGATGTTCGATTTGGCGGAAAAAAAATTTCAAAACTCTTGGAATATAGATTCATACCAATGATTACTTGCTCAGTAAAGGTGGGTGAAGAACTCTCAGCATCTGCCATTGCAAGAGGTCTAGGAAGTCCTATGAAGCGTACAAATATATGTAATATAGGTTTTCGAGGAATAGATTTTTTTGTGTTTGTCTTTGGCATTTTGACCATTATAGTTTTTAGTACGACAAAGATGTAAGGGGAGAATTAAATTGATTAAATTAGAGGATGTTTCCTTTTCTTATGCTACTGCGAAGGAGAAAAGTCTTAAAAATATAAATATTGAGATTTCAAAAGGTGAATGTATCTTACTCACAGGAGAATCAGGATGTGGCAAAACCACCATAACACGCCTTCTTAATGGTATAATTCCGAATTATTATGAGGGGAAATTGCAAGGTGAAGTACTCATCAATGGGAATAATATAAAAACAATGGAGCTATATCAAATGGCTGCTATTGTAGGTTCTGTTTTTCAAAATCCCAAAAGTCAGTTCTTTAATTCTGATGTAAAATCTGAACTTGCTTTCATATGTGAAAATATGGGGATGCATCCAAAAGATATTGAGGAACGTATGAGAAAGGCAATAAAAGAATTTTCCATCGAAAAATATATTGAAAACTCTGTAGTTCAGCTATCTGGAGGCGAAAAACAACGTATCGCTTGTGCAGCAGTCTCTACTCCGAATCCTATAATTTATGTACTGGATGAGCCATCCTCCAATTTGGATAGACAAGGAATTATATTATTGCGTGATAGCATCCAAAAATTAAAAAATCAAGGTTTCACAATTGTGATTGCCGAACATCGCTTGCATTATCTTAGAGAGATAGCAGATCGTGTTATTATAATGGACGAAGGTGAAATAACAAGTACTTTTTTAGCAAAAGATTTTTTTCTGCTTTCTAAAGAAAAAATAGAAAAATATGGACTTCGCAGTACTTCATTTAAAGATATTGGGCATAAATCAATTAATAAGACAAATTTTTTAAAAAATGAGCTTGTATTTGAAAATTTTATTTATGCACATAAAGGACAGCAGGAGTGTCTGAAGATAGATGAGCTTAAAATTCCCCAAAACAGTATTACAGCAGTTATTGGAAACAATGGGGCAGGCAAATCTACTTTTTCTAAATGCCTTTGTGGTATTTATAAAAATTCTGGGACTCTAACCATTAATGATGAAAAACAAAAATATAAGAAAAGGCTATCTTCTTGTTATATGGTAATGCAAGATGTAAATCATCAGCTATTCACCGAAAGTGTTATAGAAGAGGTTTTACTTAGTATGGATCAAGAAAATAATGAACGGGCAAAAGAAGTTTTGGAACAGCTTGATTTACTTCCCTTTATAGAAAGACATCCAGTTTCTCTTTCAGGAGGACAAAAACAGCGTACAGCCATCGCTACAGCTATAGTATCAGAAAGACAAGTCATCGTATTTGATGAGCCTACCAGTGGACTAGATTTTCGTCATATGAAAGAAGTTGCAAAAGAATTAAAAAAACTATCTGATAAGGGAAAAACTATACTGCTTGTTACACATGATTTAGAGTTGATATTTAGTTGCTGTAATTTTATTGTAGAAATTGAGAGAGGAATAGTGAATAGCGCCTATCCCCTTTATGGTAACACACGAAAGTTGATAGATTATTTTGAGATTGGAGGAAATGCAGTTGAAGAAAAAAAAGTCCCAGTCCCTCCTAAGAAGACTTTTTATCTACGGGGGTAATTATAAATATCTAACCTTGATTGGAATGTTTTTATCAGGGGTCAGTGCATTTATATCGCTTGTGCCTATTGTGTTTATTTGGCTAAGTGTAAAAGAAATTTTTTCAATATATCCCAATATTGTTATGACAGATAGCCTGATTCGTTATTCGTGGCTTACATTAGGTTCTGCTATTGGCACTATGGTAATTTACTTCGTGGCTTTGATGTGCACGCATCTAGCGGCATTTCGCATTGCAAAAAACATAAGATTGTGTGCCATATCTCATTTGATGACATTACCACTTGGTTATTTTAATGAAGTAGGAAGTGGAAAATTACGAAGGATAATCAGTGATAGTGCAACGCAAACAGAAACGTATCTTGCTCATCAGTTACCTGATTTAGTAGGAGCCATGGTTACGCCTTTAGGAGTAATGATATTTTTATTTTTATTTGATTGGAGATTAGGAATTATAAGCCTCATGCCTATGGCTTTAGCAACCATTTCCATGATGTTTATGATGGGTAAAGGATACTCTGAGCAAGTTGCACAATATCAAACTGAATTAGAAAATGTGAATAATGAATCGGTAGAATATGTCAGAGGCATTCCAGTTGTGAAGACATTTGGGCAGAGTATTTTTTCTTTCCAAAAATTTCACAATACAATCAAAACCTATCAAAAATTTGTAGTTAACTATACAGTCCATAGCCGTATGCCAATGGTATTTTTCCAAACATTTATGGGAAGTATGGCGATATTTCTATCAATTAGTGGAATATGGATTTTTACAGGGGCTTCTGACCCGCAAAATTTCTTGTTAAATTTCTTGTTTTATTTATTTTTTACACCTATTTGTGGAATGATGATGAGCAAGATTATGTGGACAAGCCAAAATACTTTGCTTGCTGAAGATGCACTTTCTCGTGTGAATGAATTGTTGAGTGAAAAATCTCTTCCTCAGCAATCTGAGTCAAAGGAAGTCATCAAAACTTTTGACATTACGTTAAACAATGTGTCTTTTCGATATCCTAATGCCAAAGGAAATGCAGTTTCTGATGTTTCAATGAGTATTAAACAAGGTTCAACGGTTGCTTTAGTCGGACCGTCTGGTGGTGGGAAATCAACTCTTGCTGCTTTGATAGCAAGGTTTTGGGATGTTACAAAAGGTAATATAAGAATTGGCGGTGCGGATGTTCGTAATATTGATGAATCGGAGCTGATGAAAAATATTTCTTTTGTATTCCAGCACACTAATTTATACAAAGCAAGTATATTGGATAATCTCAAGGAAGGAAAACCAAATGCAACAGAAGAGGAAGTGTTAGAAGCTCTGAAAGCTGCACGTTGCGAGGATATTATTGGAAAGCTACCAGAGGGAATCCATACCGTAGTAAATACAAAAGGTGTTTATCTATCCGGTGGAGAGGCGCAAAGAATTGCAATTGCTCGTGCAATATTAAAAGATGCGCCTATCATTCTTTTAGACGAGGCAACTGCTTTTACTGATCCTGAGAATGAACATCAAATTCAACTTGCATTAAATGAATTAACTAAAGGAAAAACTATATTGATGATTGCTCATAGATTGTCCACTATTGAAAATGCAGACTGCATTTATCTTATTGCAAATGGAAGTATCAAGGAAATGGGAACTCATGATAAACTACTTATTGAAAACGGCCTATATGCTGAAATGTGGAAAGAATACCAATCTGCATTTATCTGGAATGAAAGAGAGGTGTTAGCATAGTGAAAGCTTATTTTAAAAACACCTTTGCTCTTAGTGAAAAAGGGGCTTCTGATGTTGTTAAAGCAGTATTTTGGACTGCATTGTGTAATATGTTACTTATGAGTTCTAGTATGCTTCTATACTGGTTTTTAAGAGATAGTGTGTTGCCAGTTTTAGAAAACAGAACGCCAATGTTTGCTATTGGAGCCTATGTTGCTTTTTCCATCGCGTTGATTTTGCTTATATTTATCTGTTACTATTTTCAATATAACGCAACGTTTCTTTCTGCATATCAAGAAAGCTCGACAAAGAGAATTAGCCTAGCTGAAACACTGCGAAGGCTTCCTTTATCCTTTTTTGGTAAAAAGGACTTAACAGATTTGACAACCACGATTATGTTTGATACAGCTTCAATGGAAACAGCGTTTTCACACTTCATTCCAGAACTATATGGTTCGGCAGTATCCACAATTATTATAAGCATTGGAATGTTGTGCTTTAATTTTAAAATGGGATTGTCGGTACTTTGGGTTGTACCAGTTTCTTTTTTATTGTGTTATGCAACAAAAAAGTTACAAGATAAATTTGGTAGAAAATCAAAAGATGCTCAACTTTCTTATCTTGAAAAAATGCAAGAGTGTATTGAAAATATTAAAGATATAAAATCCAATAACCGAAAAGAAAATCATATTGATGTTATGAAAAAAAACCTTTCTCAATATGAAAATGAATCTGTAAAAGGGGAACTGGTCACGGGAATTTTAGTCACTTCAGCTCAAATGATTCTGAAGGTAGGTATAGCAACTTCAATGTTTATGGGAATCTATCTACTGGTTAACAATGAAATCGATATTTTAACTTTTCTTGTATTTTTAATGGTTGCCACCAGAATTTTTGATCCATTGTCAGGGTCTCTTATTAACCTAGCGGCTGTTTTTATTTCTCTTTTAAGTGTAGAGCGTATGAAAGAGTTGGAAAACACACCGATTCAACAAGGCAAGGAAAATATGTTAAATCAGGGATTTGACATTGTGTTCCAAGACGTGAAATTTGCTTACAATCAAAATGAATCAGTACTAAATAGTGTTTCCTTTGTTGCTAAGCAAGGTGAAATAACTGCTTTAGTAGGTCCATCAGGTGGAGGAAAATCAACGGCTCTTAAGTTGGTAGCTCGCTTTTGGGACATTAATAGCGGAAAAATCACAATAGGGGGCGAGGATATCTCCAAAGTTGATCCTGAGATTTTGTTAAAAGAAGTTTCTATTGTTTTCCAAGACGTGACACTTTTTAATAATACAGTTTTAGAGAATATTCGCATAGGCAAAAAAGATGCTACAGACGAAGAAGTTATTTTAGCAGCTAAAGCGGCAAAATGCCATGACTTTATTATGGCAATGTCAAATGGTTATAATACTTTAATTGGTGAGAATGGATCTTATCTTTCTGGAGGAGAGAGACAGCGATTGTCTATAGCAAGAGCGTTATTAAAAGATGCACCCATTGTTCTATTGGATGAAGCGACTTCATCTTTGGACATTCAGAATGAAACAGCTGTACAGCAAGCTATCAGTCGATTAACTCAGAATAAAACCGTAATTGTTGTAGCTCATCGAATGAGAACC
Source organism: Clostridiaceae bacterium (assembly GCA_020832135.1). Lineage (GTDB taxonomy): Bacteria > Bacillota > Clostridia > Peptostreptococcales > Natronincolaceae > JAFIFG01. The sequence continues at coordinate 14,884 of JAFIFG010000067.1, read as the reverse complement.
ATTGCTAATGCTGATAAGATAGTTTTGCTAAAAGAAGGCAAAGTTCATGAGATTGGAACTCACAAGGAGCTTATAAGCTATCCAGGTGAATATGCTAATATGATTACCTTACAGTCACAAAGTGCAAACTGGAAATTATCATAAACTAGAGGTTGTTAAATTGATTAAAGTTTAAATGATTGTACTTTATTAAAAATGAAAAGATATATCAGAGTGTGGAGTTATATGGTTTCTGCCCATCATTCTGTCCAGAAAAAACTTTGAAAGCCATTTCTTCTAAATTTAAACTATCTATTTAAGTGTTAATAACTCTTACTGGATTATCTTTTCCGACATAGTATAAAAGTTGTTGTTAAATACGCCTAAAACTCGAAGGGAGAGAGGGGGAGATTCACTACTTATTCTGCACAATATTATCACTATTCTATGAAAACCCAGGATGTATGTGGAAACATATTACTTAAAATTAAGTATATACTAAAAACCAATAAAATAAAAAATAGACCCTTAGGTATATTTTTTGTCTACATATATTCTTTGTGTACATACGTATGGTGCTGGGGATTTACCACCCATCCAAAAGTTATAGGGAGTTATAGAATAGTATATAAAGTAGCTATACAGCTTTTTGTTCCCTATATTTCAATATTTTTAAAGTAGTGTAAAATATTATAATATATATATCACAAAAAAACTTCTAACATTCTTCTAACGAAAGTATCATTAAAGTAAATAAATCATTAAATATAGCTCTTAGACAGTCTACAATTCTATCGGGCTGACCTAAGGGCTATATTTTGATTTAGCTACTTACTTAGTGGCCCACATTGATAAAAAAATAACTTTCTCTTCCTGTTTTTGCAATGTATTAAAGTACTTTACAAAGGAAAAAAGATATGATACTATATTAATTATTCAGACTAGTAAGTATAAGATACTTACTAGTCTGAATAGAGGTATTATAAAAAATATAATAGAAATGACAGGAGAATTGGAGTGTCAACGATAAATAACATAATAGTAACTATATGTTGTTTAATTGTTGTTTTTTTTATGCTGTTTTTAGGGTAGTAAAAAGTGAACAATTTAGTTTCCGTCTTCCTGAATTGCTAGCTTATCTACGAGAGCTGATAAGGAGATTACAAAGGGATATATCAGCCTGTTTTAAGTCTAGTTGAAAACGTTTCTAAAATTGACACTATCAATAATAGGACTGGGTTGACAAGTCATGTTATAATATGTTAGTGGATAATTAGAATATATTATCAAAACAAGGGGGAAATTTAATGAAAAAGTTTTTATCAATTTTATTAGTACTAGCTATGACTTTGTCCTTAGCAGCATGTGGGGGCAATGATACTAGTGATGCGGGTGCATCTGCTGGTAATGAAGACAAGAAAGTTATTACAGTTAGTACAAAGTTCGTTGATGATGAGCAAACTGCTATATCATTGAAAAAAGTAGTAGAAGCTATCAATGAAAGAAGTGAAGGTTCACTAGAACTACAATTATTTACAGGTGGTGTATTACCGATAGGTAAAGATGGTATGGAGCAAATCGTTCAAGGTTCTGATTGGATATTAGTAGAAGGTATAAACTTCTTAGGAGATTATGTACCAGACTATAATGCTGTAACTGGACCGTTTTTATACCAAACATTTGATGAGTTTTTTGCTATGATGCAAACTCCATTAGTTCAAAACTTAAATCAGCAAATAGAGGATGAATATGGTGTAAAAGTACTTTCTCTAGATTGGGTATTTGGATTTAGAAGCATGATGACCAACAAACCAATTACAACACCAGAAGATATGAGAGGATTAAATATAAGGGTCCCAACCAGTCAATTGTATACCTACACTATAGAAGCAATGGGTGGTAACCCTGTTTCCATGCCTTATTATGATACCTATGCAGCAATTCAACAAGGTGTAATAGACGGGGTAGAAGGTTCAATCATGACTTATTATGGAACACAACAATACGAAAATGTTAAAGAATACTCTTTAACAAATCATTTATTAGGAGTTTCTGCAGTTTCAATTTCAACTAAGCTTTGGGATGAATTAACTGAAGAGCAACAAACTATTATAGTAGAAGAGTTCGAAAAAGGTAGAGATGATAATTTAGCTGAAACGATTAAACTAGAAGAAGAATATGCAGAGTTATTAAAAGCTGAAGGTGTAACTTTCCATGAAGTAGATGCTCCAGCCTTCCTTGAAGCGGCTGAACCAGTATTTGGAAGATTCGAAAGATGGACTCCAGGTATTTATGACGAGATAGTAGAAGAATTAAATAAGATAAGACAACAATAAAAGTAAGTTAGTTTTTATTCTATAGCAAGTAAAAAAATGGAAGGAGTAAATCTCCTTCCAACTTTTATCCATTAATAAATTTCAAGCAAAGAAGTAGCTACAAAAGACAAATCAATTATTTGAATTTCGCTAAAAGGTAACAGTGATTATTGACGATAACGAAGATTCCATTAGAATAATGAACTCGGATACGTTCAACAACTGAATCTTGACAAAAAAATGTGAAATTAGTATTGGTTGCATATAAGTATCTCTCTTAATGTTGAAAAAGAAAAAGTCACCTATACAAATTTGCATTTTGTATATAAAATTCAAATTCCTTCAAACGAATCGGGAGGAAGATATAAAAGTGTTTCAGGGAAAGTATTGAAACTAAATCCTCGGCGGTTGTCGAGAGGTTATTAATTTTATAGGAGGTAGACATGAATAATTTATTAAAGAGATTTGGAAAAGATTTTGAACTTTATTTAGGGAGCTTTTTCTTATCTATAACCTCAATCATAGTAATTGTGAACGTATTTACTAGATACTTTTTAAAGTTTACGTATCACTGGGCAGAAGAAATTGCTGTAGGTGCATTTGTGTGGACTATATTCTTAGGTTTTGCTAATGCCTATAAAAGTGATGATCTTATAGGTGTAGAAGCACTAATAAAATTCTTACCTAAAAAAGCAAGAAAAATAGTAGAATTTATTACCTGCATCATTGTAACTATTTTGTCTAGTACTATGCTTTACTTCAGTTATCTATATGTACAAGGATCTACTAAGATAACTGCAGCTTTAGAGATATCTTATTCCTATATATATACAGCAATAATAGTTTCTTTTGCTCTTATAACCGTATATTCAATTTATTATGCAGTAAAAAGTTTCAAAAAAATATTTTCAAATGAAGATGTTGAAAATTAGGGGGGGAGACAGTAAATGCAAGCTCTTTATCCAGTTATAGTATTATTTATTTTATTTTTTCTAAATATACCAGTGGCATTTGCTTTAATGGGTTCTTCATTATTTTATTTTGTATTTATTAATACTTCTATGCCCATGCAAATGGTTATTCAACAGTTCGTAACTTCGGTAGAATCTTTCCCGTATTTAGCGGTACCATTCTTTATTATGGTAGGTTCTGTAATGAATTACTCAGGAATAAGTGAGGCACTGATGGACTTTGCAGATGTTCTAGTAGGACATACTAAAGGAGGATTAGCTCAAGTTAATGTATTGCTAAGTGCATTAATGGGTGGAATTTCAGGTTCAGCAAATGCAGATGCAGCCATGCAATCAAAAATATTAGTTCCTGAAATGGAGAGAAAAGGTTTCTCAAAACCATTTTCGGCTGCAGTAACTGCTGCATCATCAGCAATCAGTCCGGTAATACCACCAGGAACCAATCTTATTCTATATGCATTAATAGCAAATGTTCCAGTAGGACATATGTTTTTAGCTGCATATATGCCTGGGGCATTGATGGCTATAGCTTTAATGATCACAGTTCATATTATCTCAGTAAAAAGAAATTATAAACCTAGTAGAGATAAAATGTCATCTGTTGTTGAAATTCTAAAGCAATTTGGAAAATCTATTTGGGCATTATTTATTCCTTTTGGAATCATTATGGGAATGAGATTTGGAATGTTTACTCCTACAGAAGCAGGGGGAATAGCAGTATTGTTCTCTGTAATAGTAGGTTTCCTTGTATACAGAAAATTAAAACTAAAACATATACCATTAATATTAATGGACACAGTAAAGGGTACTGGTGCAGTAATGGCTATCATCGCAAGTGCTAGGGTATTTGGTTACTATCTTACATTAGAAAGAATTCCACAAATGATAACCGAAACACTTACGAACATGACAGATAGTGCCTTTATATTATTAGTTGTAATCAACCTACTGTTATTATTTATAGGAATGTTCCTAGAAGGTGGAGCAGCACTGGTAATATTAGCTCCATTATTAGTTCCAGCAGTTAGGGCATTTGGTGTAGATCCTGTGCATTTTGGAATGATATTTATAGTAAATATAATGATTGGAGGATTAACTCCACCATTTGGATCTATGATGTTTACAGTATGTTCTATAGTAGATGTAAAATTGGAAGACTTTATAAAAGAAGTTTGGCCTTTCATAGCAGCACTACTAGCGGTACTTCTTCTTGTAACTTATTCTGAAAGTGCGGCATTATTTACTCTAAATCTATTCAGTAGATAAGTTTAGAGAGGTAGAAGGAGGGAGAACTTGAAGAATTTAAAAGATAAAAACGTATATTTATTAGATATGGATGGAACGATCTATCTTGGAGATGAATTAATCGATGGGTCAAAGCAATTTCTTGAAACTCTCAAAGAGAAAGGAAAAAGATATATTTTCCTTACAAATAATTCATCCAAAAACAAAGAAGCATATGTGGACAAGCTTAATAAATTAGGGATACAAGCTTCAACAGAAGAAGTATTTACTTCAGGAGAAGCTACTACTATGTACCTAAAAAAACAAAAAGAAGGCGCAAAAATTTATTTATTGGGAACGAAGGCTTTAGAGGAAGAATTTGAAAGAGAAGGCTTTATTTTAGAAAAAGAAAGACATAAAGACATAGATTATGTAGTATTAGGATTTGATACCACGTTAACCTATGAAAAGTTATGGACAGCATGTGAATATATAGCTGAAGGGGTAGTGTATATAGCTACACACCCAGATTTCAACTGTCCATTGCCAAATAATAAATTCATGCCAGATGCAGGTGCAATGGCGGCATTAATAGAAGCGTCTACTGGAAAGACTCCACAAGTAATAGGCAAACCAAATAAAGAAGTAGTAGGAAGCATTGCTTCAAAATACGGTTTAAACAAAGAGGATATGGTAATGGTAGGAGATAGATTATATACAGATATCAAGACTGGTATAAACGCAGGTATCACTTCTGTATTGGTTTATTCTGGCGAAACGAAAGAAGAAGATTATAAAAACAGTGAAATTAGAGCGGATTATGCATTTAATTCTGTAAAAGATATGATAGATTTACTATAGTTTTGAACTGTAAAAAATCTAGAAGATTCTACTAGGAGTATCCAACGGTAAAAAAGATTTATAGGAACAATAGTAACAATTAAGAATAAAGGAGATGTAGAACTAAATCTACTTTAAATAGATTTAGTTCTACATCTCCTTTTATTTTCTTAGCAGTATATTATTACAACTCTAATTTTAAAAATATATGAGATAAACCAGTCTTAGTGACTAAGTACTAGCAATATAGTAAAAATGATTTGTATTGTTGGCCCTCTTATGATTGTTTTCAATGTTAATTTAAGATTAAAACAAGAAAAAATTAATATTTTCGATATAAAAGGAGAAACCAATTATACAAAAGGTGTAATCAACGACGTTCTAATAAGCTTACAAGCTCTTTAGATACAATCAGTATGTTCCCTAATTATTTTGTATACAGGGCGAACTAGAACAATGAGTATTGCTATTTATACAGAGGTTATTAGAGGAAATTATGGTATAGCAGCAGCATTAGCTACGATTTTAACAGTAATTACAATTATTTCTTTACTAGCTTTTTTTAAAGTTTCAGGTAAGAAAGAAATATCCATGTAAAGTAATAGAAAAATTTTAAAAGGCTTTTCATAGAGAAACTTCTGTGGAAAGCTTTTTTCAATTTTTATTACAATTAGAAGTGTGACAAACTTGTAAGGTGCAATACCTTTATTTTTATAAGGATATTATTTGCAATCTTAGTTGGTATTGATTTAAAATTAAAATAGACCCTCCAATTACAAAGAAGTAAAGACAAGGAAGGAATGGGATTACTGTTTTCCAAAATAATATCGTAACTATCAGCTAAAATATTATTCCTAATAATGAAATTAAATATGCATATATCTTAATTGCTAGACAATAGAAGATAGATGCTGTAAAATATATTTATAAATTTGGGGGGTTATTCATTATGTGGGGATTTGTAGAAAAAGTACAACAAGATCAGCGAAAGCTGTCCATAATATGCTTGTCTTTAGTTTCAGGGTGGTTATTGGCTGTGCCTTTTGAAGGGCAGGTACTCTATACACTTATGGGAAAAGTAGATGGATTAGAGACACTACATAATACAGTCGCCATAGTAGCCCATTTTATGGGACTATTCATCAGTGGCTTTCTTATTAAGAAACAAATTACAGCTAAAACCAGCATGATTACTTCTACTGTAGTATGTTTATGTGGAAGTTTGATTTTCTTTTTACCTTTTTCTATATTATGGTACATCTCTATTGTTGCTATATCATTTTTTGCAGGTGTTTTTGTAGCTTGTTGGGGTTTTTATTTTAGGAACTACTCCAAAAGAGAGCAACGATTTAAAACAGCTGCAGATGTTTTGATTTACTCTAATTTATTTATGATTTTGATTAATGGAATTACTGTAAGTATTTCTGCATTTATAGGTCTTACCACAGCTATTATAATTCTTGCAACAGGATTATTTTTAACATCTAGGTTAGAGGCATCACCTCAGAAAATCTCTTGCAATAATGTATCTTCAGAAAAACCTCCACAGGAAACATCTACGATACTAAAACCTTTAGTAACTCTATGCTTATTTATCTTGATTATTACAGTTATTTCAGGATTAATGTATCAAGTGGTAGTACCTGCATTTTCACATCATCAACTATTAACCAGTTATTATTGGGCAATACCATATATTGCAGCATTGCTATTTCTTAAAAATACGAAATATAAAATAAACAAAGCATATATATTATACATTGCTCTAACTATGGTAGGGTTTTCCTATATAGGTTTTATGTTGCTGAATAGATCTGTGACTAGTTATTTTATTATAAATACACTAATGCTAGCATCTTTAGGTGTTTTTGATCTATTTTGGTGGAGTGTTCTAGGGGAGTTTTTTGAGTATAGTGAAAACCCAACACAGATATTAGGAATTGGTTTGTCCATGAATGTACTAGGGATTACCATTGGTGGTCTTGTTGGGAAAAATTTAGTTTATTACGAAGGCGCTGATTTAAAAGCTTCTGTTATTGCAGTGATTATTATATTTATTATCATTACAATACTACCTATACTAAACATGCAGCTTACAAGACTTCTTAAGCAGCATGAATTTCTCTTTGAACTCCTAAATAAAAAAGTTAGTCAACAACAAGAGAAAGATGTATCAGTACTTAAAGATGAAAAACAGCTTACAGCTAGGGAATTAGAAATTGTGGAACTATTACTTAAAGGATATACTTATAAAGGAATGTCAGAAAATTTATATGTAAGTGAAAATACCATAAAATATCATGTAAAGAATATATATCAAAAATTAAATATTAGAAATAAAATGGAATTAATCAGAACTTTTTCATCAAAGTAAGTTTAAATGCCTGTGAGTAAATTTCAGGCATTTTTTTGATAATAAGTGCCTACCTTTTTTGTGTAGGTATCTTTTTTTGCCAAAAACTACCCATTTTGCATGATTTTTATGTTCAAAAAAAATTTTATAATGAAATAATATACAAGAAATCATTGACCTGTTTTTTGTGGCTAAAAACTCTCACTCAAGAGGATATAATTTTTTAAAACGAAGTATAAGGAGGAAGAAGTAGATGAAAGGGAAAACTGAATTTAAAAGAAGTATAGCCTTTATAATTAGTTTCATAATGCTAATTACTATGATGCCGTTTTTTGCCTTTGGAGAAGCAAGTGATTTGCAGGGGCATTGGGCTAGTGACATCATAAAGGAATGGATGCAGGATGGCTTAGTGAATGGTTATCCCGATGGCAGTTTTAGACCTGATAACCCCATGACTAGAGCAGAGCTTATGGTATTGACCAATAAAGTATTTGAGTTTAGTGAGCAGGCATCCATATCCTTCAAGGATGTTAAGGAAGAGGATTGGTTTTATACTACTATCAAACAAGGCATTGCCGCTGGCTATATAAGTGGATATCCAGACAATACTATTCGTCCAAACAATCCCATCAGTCGACAGGAGGCAGCCATAATTCTAGCAAGAGTCATGGAATTACCCGTTGAGACAACTGGAGTAAAAAATTTTAATGATGTATCTAGTATCCCAAGCTGGAGTAAGGGTTATATCAGTGCAGTAGTATCCTCAGGATATATGAGGGGATACCCAGATGGAGAATTTAAACCAACAGAAGCAATTACCCGTGCAGAGGTATTAGTAGTATTAAATAATGCAAGGATAGATATAGCTGAAAAAGATGAAAAACAAAAAGAATTTACACGCATCTTTGACAAGGCTGGTAGCTATGGCTCAGAAACAGGAGAAGAAGTATTTGAAGGAGATGTATACATCAAGACAGAGGGAGTTACTCTACAGAATATGGTTATCCAAGGAGACCTTACTATTACTGAAGAAGTAGGAGATGGAGATGTTTATTTAAACAATGTTACTGTTGAAGGAGATACCCATATACAAGGTGGGGGAAAAGATAGTATTTATATTAATGACGGTAGCTACAATAAAGTAATTATTCACAAGATAAGAGGTGGAGTAAGAGTTATATCCATAGGTGCTAATATCACTGAAATTCAAGTACATTCTAGAACAGCAGGCAATGAAGTAATATTAAAAGGGACCTTTAAAGATGTTTTTGTATTAGCAGGGGGAATTAACTTAATTACACAAGAAAATACAACAATTGAAAAACTAACAATAGGAAATCAAGCCAAGAATAACAATGTCACAACCTCCAAGGAAACAATTATTAATGAAACAATAGTTAATAGCAAGACAGAATTTAAGAACGAAGGAACAATTAAAAGAGCTACAGGTACAGCAGCAAGAAATTCTAACTATGATGTAAATCAACCTGATAATTTTACAACACCATCCGGTGGTGGCGGTGGAGGATCTAGTAGTCCATCTACAGCTAGGGTAAGTGCTATTACTGTTACACCGCCAGCAGGGAAAGTGGCTATGGGAACAAAGGTTACTTTAAGCACAGCAACTGCAGGTGCAACAATCTATTACACATTAGATGACAGCACCCCAACAACTAGTAGCAATCAATATACTGACCCTATAACCATAAACTCAGCCATAACGATTAAAGCTATTGGTGTTAAGAGTGGTATGAATAATAGTTCAGTTGCAACATTTTCTTATACAGTAGAGGAGCTAGCAAAACCAGAGATGACAGTATCACCATCACAAGTAACTGTAGATAGTGATTTTAATCAAACCTTCACATTATCAATAGCAAATGATACAGTTGTAAACACAGTTTATGCAAAAGATCATTCCTTAGAGGGTGTTTTCCAAGGAATGAGCCTAGGTACAGTAGCTAGAACTAATAATACCACAGTAACAGTAGCAGTATACGGCAATCTAGCAAATGCAGGAACAGGAACAATTACCTTAGATGCAGATGCTTTAGTGGATAGTGAAAGTAACTTGACAGTGAATGTGACCGTGCTTGAAGCTACAGTCATTCCTGTTGGTGGTATTACTGTGACAGGAAATGCTGTGGTTGGAGAAACACTTACAGCAACACCGAATCCGTCAAATGCAGAAGGAACTTATCAGTGGAAGCGATCTAATACATCAGATGGAGCCTATGAAAACATCGGTATAGATTCAAACATCTATGAAATAGCTGCTGGAGATGAAGGAAAATACATTAGAGTTGTATTTATAGCTTCAGGAAACTATACTGGTAATCCAACAAGTAATGTGATAGGACCAGTGACAACCGTAACAGCATATGAAATTGGTGACACAGGACCAGCAGGTGGTATCATATTCTATGATAAAGGCAATGATGACGATGGCTGGAGATATTTAGAAGTATCACCTGTATTCACCCAGTGGAGTGACGTTAGCTGGGGTGGGTATGGAACTGAAATTGGTGGAACAGCAGATGCCATCGGAACAGGAGCGTTAAATACCAGCTACATTGTTAATTGGCTTTATGCCAATGGTGAAACAGGAAAAGCAGCTCAGCTAGCATATGAATTGAATGTTGGAGGATATGACGATTGGTTTTTGCCTTCTTCTAATGAGTTAATTGAGCTCAGCAGAGAGATATCTCCAGACTCAGATGCTGGATTGGAAGAATTCAAGAATTTCTGGAGTTCTTCTGAAGAGGACACACACTATGTGAAAAACATTGCTATGTGGGGAAGTTCATTTGCGGGTTATTATCCTAGCTCGATGCCTAAAAATGGATCAACAAATGCCAGGGCGATAAGAGCCTTTTCCGGTGAACCGAGTATCACAATTCCGGTGCAATCCGTATCATTGACAGGAGCAGATGGGCAAGATACTATCGCTTGGGGAGAAACATTACAAATGCAAGAAGTAATTTTCCCAGCTAATGCCACTAATCAAATGGTGACTTGGGAATCTAGTGACGAAGCAATTGCAACAGTAGATGGTAACGGTTTGATGACAGCATTAGCAGCAGGAACAACAGACATTACTGTAACAACAGATGATGGAGATTTTAAGGATACTGTAACAATTACAGTAACAGTAACAGCAACAACCTACTCCATAACAATAGCAGATGTAGTGGGGGGGACAGCAGAAATCACAACAAATCCAACTGCTGAAGCAGCAGTAGGTGAAACTGTAACAGTAAATATCTCCAATATTGAAGGAGGCAAGCAATTTGCATCAATTCAAGTAAATGGTGGAGATGTAACAGCAACAGAAGTAAAAGCAGGTGAAGAATATACCTTTGTAATGCCAGCTGAAGCAGTGACGGTGACAGTAGAATTAGAATCATCATTGAGTAGTTATGCTGAGATTTTAAGCTATAGCCTATCTAATCAAACAGGAGATTCAGTTATCCATTCACAAGCAGCCACAATCACTGTAGAGGTTCCTTATGAAACAGATATATCCAACTTGGTCGCCACATTTACCACATCAGAAAATATTCAGTCAATAAAGGTAGGAGGTGTTGATCAGGAAAGTGGTACTACAGAAAATGACTTTAGCAGTTTAGTAACCTATGTGGTAATAGCTGAAGACGGCACAATTAAAGAGTGGGTTGTCACTGTAAATGAAGCAAGCACCCCAGACTTTGGCGGAGGCCTTGGCACAGATGCAAATCCTTATGAAATAGCTACAGTGGAACACTTAGACAATGTAAGAAAGCACTTGGGGTTAGATCATGCCAATACACATTTTATACTCTCAAATGATATTAATTTAGGCGATGCAACATCTGACGGAGGTGCATACTGGAATGATGGTAAAGGTTGGGAGCCTATTGGAGATGAAGATAACCCATTTACAGGAAAGTTTGATGGTAATGAACGTACAATCAGTAATTTAAACATTAACAGAACTGGGGAAGATTATGTAGGGCTGTTCGGTTATTTAGGCAACATGGCTAAGCTAGAAAAAATGGTAATTATAAATGCCGACGTCAAAGGAAAAGATTATGTGGGTATTCTAACTGGCTATAATTCAGGTGGTACAATTTCAGACAGTAACGTGGCAGGAAACGTAATAGGCACTAATTATTTGGGAGGTATGGCTGGGCGTCACCACGGGGTTATCAATAATAGTCATGCTGCAGCAAATATAAATGGAAATAATAGGACTGGAGGGCTGGTGGGTTACAACTATGGAACTAACACCCGAATAAATAACAGCTATGCTACGGGGGATGTTTTAGGGAATGAACGTGTTGGAGGACTGGCTGGACAAAACTACTATTATAGCAATATAGAAGACAGTCATGCCACAGGCAGTGTTACCGGTAGCAGATATGTAGGCGGCTTGGTAGGATTTAATTCTACATCTGGCCAGATTATTGGCAGCTATACTACTGGAAATGTAGCAGGCAGTATGGATGTAGGAGGTCTGGTGGGACGTCAAACAGCTACTAGCACGCCGTCACTTGTTGAAGACAGTTATGCTACTGGTACAATTTCGGGAACTTCAAATGTTGGCGGACTAGTTGGCTCTCATGGGAGTGGTGGTAGTGTCAGAGATAGCTACGCCATTAATTCTGAATTAATCAGAACAAGTGGTACCGCTACATCCTTTGGTAGAGTATTAGGTAATGGAAGTGGTTTAACAAATAATTTTGCTAACAGGGATATGGAAGGTCCCCAGGGAACATTTAATAATAAAACCTTTAGTGGGAAAGATGGTCGGGATCATGCTTCATGGTATATAAATGGTAATGGAAATTTAGTAATTATCGCCATTGCTATTGATTCACAAGAAGGCATGCTTACTGCCGGTCAAGCTGGTAGTGTAACCTTTCCAGTCATCACAAACTTAGCTGACGGGGAGGAATTGTCAGTTGCTTTGGTTGGAGAACCAGCAGGCTTGAGTATATCCGTAAACCCGGTAAGTGATGGTGTAGCTGTTGCAACTGTAACAGCAACCGATATAGCCGAGGAAGGAATATATGCCTTTACCGTTGACTATCCTGAAGCCGACCAGCAAACTGTGGAAGCAATTTACGTATCTCCAGCCTTTGCCGGTGGTTTAGGTACGGAAGAGGATCCATGGGAAATAAATACTGTAGAGCAGCTAAACAGTGTCCAAAATTATTTGGGCGAACATTTTACAGATACTCACTTCCAGCTAATTGACAATATTGACTTGACATCAGCCACAACTTCTGGAGGTATCTACTATTCTGAAGGATTGGGTTGGGAGCCGATAGGTGATGCAGAAAGACGATTTGCAGGTAAATTTAACGGCAATGGATTTACTATTAGTGGCATCAACATCAACAGGCCTGGAAAAGACAATGTAGGATTGTTTGGGTATTTGAGCAATACTGCAGAAATAAAAAGATTGAACATTGAAGATGCTGATATTAACGGAGGCAATCTCACTGGAATACTTGCAGGTCATAACCTTGGCAGTATTTCAGACAGTAGTGCTACAGGAAGCGTTACGGGTAACAATAACGTTGGAGTTCTAGTTGGGCGAAACAATTCTCCGGGTGTTATTAATAGTAGCTATGCTACCGGCAGTGTTATCGGCAATGATAATGTGGGAGGTCTAGTTGGTCAAAACTATGGCACCTTTAGTGAAATTAATAATAGTTATGCTACGTCCAGTGTAATAGGAAATCGTAGAGTTGGCGGACTGGTGGGGTCTAATTCATATTACAACGAAATAAACAACAGTTATGCAGTAGGCAGTGTTACCGGGAATAGTAATGTAGGTGGTTTGGTAGGCTCTAATACAACTAGTGGCTCTGTCAACAATAGTTATTACGATCAAAATACAACTAACCAATCAGATACTGGCAAAGGAACTCCAAAAACATCGGCAGAAATGACACAAAAAACTACATTTACTGGTTGGGATTTTACAGAGATTTGGTCCATAGATGCGGGAGTATCTTATCCTTATTTACAAGATAACCAGCAAGACCCAAAACCTGCACCCTCTTTGACAGAGACTTATGAAATCAATACAGCAGTATTAGGTGGAACAGCTACAGTAACAACGGATCCAGCTACTGAAGTAGAAGAAGGTATAACAGTAACGGTAACGATTACTGATATTGAAGGAGGAAAGCAATTTAAGTCAATTGAAGTTACAGATGCAAATAGTACAGCAGTAGCAACGACAGAAGTATCAGCAGGAGCAAGTTATACATTCACAATGCCTGCAAAAGCAGTAACAATAACTATAGAGTTAGAGGAAGCGGACTTTGCTGGAGGTCTTGGAACGGAGGAAGACCCTTATAAAATAGCTACAGTTGAACACTTAGACAATGTAAGAAAGTACCTTGGTAGTGAACATGAAAACACCTATTTTAAACTTGTTGATGACATCGATTTAGGTGTTGCAACATCTGACGGTGGTGCTTACTGGAATGATGGTAAGGGTTGGGAGCCAATAGGTGATGCAAATTATTCTAATTATTTCATGAGTACATTCGACGGCGGTGGATTTAGTATCAGCAATTTGAACATATATAGACAAGATGAAGATTATGTCGGATTATTTGGTTATATAGGTAGTAACGCAAAGATTCAAAACCTAAATCTTACGGACGCTACGGTTGAAGGACAGGATTATATAGGTGTTCTTGTTGGATATAACGTCGGGGATATAAGAGATATAACAGTTTCTGGAGAACTCTTTGGAAATCAATTTGTGGGTGGATTAATAGGTGAAAATCGTACCTATCCTACTGTAAATAATACTGTATCTAATGTAAATGTTACGGGTACTGAACGGGTGGGGGGATTAATAGGTCAAAACTACGGTCAGTATATTAAAGTAGAAAACAGTAGTGCCCATGGCAAAGTAATAGGAAGTAATAGATATATAGGTGGACTTGTTGGTTTCAATGGTTACTGGGCTAGTGTTAATCAGAGCCATGCAACAGGAGATGTTGAAGGTGTTAGCACTGTAGGTGGTCTGGTAGGGTACTCACATACAGGTAATTTAGAAAATTCTTATGCCAGTGGTGATGTAACAGGTGCAAGTCAGATCGGTGGTTTAATCGGACTGACTTATGCCGGTAGTCCAAATAGATCATACATTACAAATTGCTTTGCATTAGGAAGTGTAAAAGGAGAAACTGAGG
>JAFIFG010000059.1 GCA_020832135.1 Clostridiaceae bacterium | reverse complement strand
TTTGTGGATGGGTTGTTGTATGTCCTGGCATAGTTGTGTCAAAGCCAGATTTTGATAATTTAAAGTCATCTTGAAACTCACTTACGTTTTGTTGAACTATTTTAAAGTCCTCGTTCAAAAGCTCATTATGGTTTTCATTTTGCATGTTTCCACCTCTTAATTTTTTTTATCATTAATTTTACCCTGCTTAATTTCTCCCTTTTCAGCATTAATTATGTATAAGAAGAAAGAATTTATTTAGATATAAATTACATATGTAAGAAAGATTAGAGTTTTATCGAGTGTTAAGAACAAAAACAAATCGAATTAAAAAAAAGATTATGTACTTTTATTTGGTGAATGTAGAAAGCGAAGTATCTCTTTTTTGTTGAAGTAAAGGCAGGTTAGCTTAATAAGGGATAAACTAATAAAGAGGGAGAAAATATAGAGTTTGATATAGTCTCTAACTTTAAATGATTTATTCAAGAAACCGGGGCATTAGTAAAAGAAGGAAAGGACATTACATATTAGTCATATCATATGTAATGTCCTTTGACTTATCTATCATTTTTTAATTAGGTCATCTAAATATAACAAGATGTAGGTATTTTTGATGTCATGTAAATCAATCGGATATAGCTTATACTCAATTAGCCTTCTTCTGATTGTAGAATACGAAACACCAAGTACTTTGGCAAACACTATGCCGAATCTCGCAAACCCTTGGTATATAAAGACTTTTGCCTTTGCCCAACCTCTTTTGAGGCCTTATTTCGATTGCATGAATTGCAGCATACCAATGTTATCTTATACCGACGCTATAGAGAGCAATCATTTTGGGTTATACATCTAAGTTTAGGTGTATACGTCTCCAATTAAATAGGAGGACGTTGTCAACTAGTTTGAATGACGTATGGCCGACTGAGCTGCAGCCAACCGTGCCACTGGTACCCGATAAGGTGAACAAGATACGTATTCTAATCCGAGTAAATGGCAGAACTCTATAGAACTTGGATCTCCTCCGTGTTCTCCACAGATACCTAGTTTGATACTTGGTCTAGCTTTTTTGCCTAATTCTACAGCTATTTCCATAAGCTTCCCTACACCTTTTCTATCTATCTGTTGGAAGGGATCCTTTGCCAATATGTTTTTATCTTTGTATTGACTTATGAATTTCCCTGCATCATCTCTTGAATAGCCATAGGTCATTTGGGTTAAATCATTGGTTCCAAAGGAAAAGAACTCGGCTTCCTCTGCTATTTCATCAGCGGTAATAGCCGCCCGTGGCACTTCTATCATGGTGCCTATTAAATAGTCAATTGAAGCTTCGTTTTTCTCCATAACCTCTTTAGCAGTGTTTATAACAATATCTTTATTGTATTGAAGCTCCTTCAGTTCTCCTACTAATGGAATCATGATTTCAGGAATCACATGACCGCCTTCATTCTTTACTATAATAGCTGCTTCTAAAATTGCTCTTACCTGCATTTCGTATATCTCTGGGTAGGTTACTGCTAATCTACAACCTCTATGCCCCAGCATAGGATTTACTTCCTTTAAATCTTCTATAACCTCCCGTAATTGTTTTACTGGCATTTCCATTTTGATGGCTAATTGTTCTATGTCTTTTTCTTCATGTGGTAAAAACTCATGTAATGGTGGGTCTAATAGTCTTACGGTAACTGGTCTCTCCCCCATTGTTTTAAAAATCTCTACAAAATCCTGTCTTTGCATCGGTAATAGCTGTTGTAGAGCTTTTTTTCTATCGGCTTCATTAGTGGCTAGGATCATTTTTCTAACGGCAGTAATTCTTGATTCCTCAAAGAACATATGCTCTGTTCTACATAGACCTATGCCTTCTGCGCCAAATTCTATTGCTTTTTCTGCATCTCTAGAGGTATCGGCATTGGTTCTAATTTTTAGTTTTCTGGTTTTATCCACCCATGTCATAAGCTCCATAAAGCTTCCGCTTAATTGAGGATCCTTAGTGATAATTTCCCCATGATACACCATACCTTTGGTGCCCTCTAAGGAAATATAATCCCCTTCTTTGTAGGTAGTTTTACCTACATGAAATACTTTGCCTGGTTCATCAACTCTTACTTCTCCTGCTCCTGCTATACAACATTTTCCCATACCTCTTGCCACAACCGCCGCATGGGATGTCATTCCACCTTTAGAGGTTAAAATACCTTCTGCCGCCACCATTCCCTCTATGTCCTCAGGGGAGGTTTCTGTTCTTACTAGGATAGCCTTTTCACCTCTTGCCTTTGCAGCCACCACATCTTCAGGGTTAAAATATACTTTCCCACTGGCGGCTCCTGATGAAGCTGGTAATCCTGTGGTAATAATGGTAGCTTCCTCTAGAGCCTTTTCATCAAAGGTTGGATGTAGCAACTGTTCTATTTGGGCTGGTTCTACCCTCATGATGGCTTCTTCCTTTGTTAAGGAGCCTTCCTTCACCATATCTACGGCTATGTTTATTGCCGCCAATGCTGTTCTCTTTCCAGTTCTTGTCTGTAGCATATAGAGTTTTTCATTTTCTATAGTAAATTCAATATCCTGCATATCACCATAGTGTTTTTCAAGTATTTCTGCTGCATCATTGAATTGTTGGTATACTTTAGGCATTCTTTGTTTAAGCTCTTCTATGGGCTTTGGTGTCCTAATCCCCGCTACTACATCTTCTCCCTGAGCATTAATTAGATATTCTCCAAATAATTTTTTCTCTCCATTGGAGGGATTTCTAGTAAAAGCTACTCCAGTTCCAGAAGCATCCCCCATATTTCCAAATACCATAGATTGAATATTTACTGCGGTACCTAAGGAGGCTGGGATGTCATTTAATTTTCTATATACCTTAGCTCTAGGATTTTCCCAAGATTTAAATACAGCTTCTATTGCCATAAACAACTGTTCTTTGGTATCCTGTGGGAATCCCATGTTGCTCTCTTTCTGCACCACTTGTTTGTATTTTTTTATAATATCCTTTAAATCATCTACTGTTAATTCAGTATCTTCCTCAATGTTTTTTTCAGTCTTCTTATTTTCTAGTATGTGGTCAAATTTATATTTTTGTATGTGTAGCACCACTTCTCCAAACATCTGCATGAAGCGTCTATAGCTATCATAGGCGAATCTAGGATTGCCCGTGGCTTGTGCCAATCCTTCGACCGATGCATCATTTAAGCCTAAATTAAGTATCGTGTCCATCATGCCTGGCATAGAAACAGAACTACCAGATCTAACTGATACTAGAAGTGGATTCTTATGATCCCCTAAGACTTTTCCCGTCGTCTTCTGTAATTCCTCTAGATGTGTTAATATTTCTTTCTGTAGCTCATCCCATAGTTTGCTTCCCTCACGATAATATTGATTACATGTTTCTGTAGTTATGGTGAAACCCTCTGGGACAGGAAGACCTATGCTGGTCATTTCTCCTAAATTAGCACCTTTTCCCCCTAATAAAAGTTTCATATCTCCTCTACCTTCATGAAAACCATATACAAATTTTGTCAATAAATACACCTCCTATGATTATTATGCCTATTTGCTAACTTGCTTTTCTATTTACCATTATTTACTTTATACCCTATTTCTCTGAAAATCTCTAATATAATACTGGCACTTTCCTCCACTGCTTTGCTAGAGACGTCAATGACGGGACAGCCTAATCTTTTCATAAGATCGTCTGCATACTCTAGCTCCTCTAGAATCCTCTCTATAGTGGCATAATTTGCTTCACTTTTAAGACCTAAAGCCTTTAATCTTTCCTGCCTAATTTCTATGAGTTTCATTGGGTTCGTGGTTAATCCAATGATTTTTTTTGATGGAACCTCAAACAACTCCTTTGGTGGAGCTACTTCAGGTACTAAGGGTACATTTGCCACCTTGATATTTTTATGGGCTAAATACATGCTTAAGGGAGTTTTAGAGGTTCTTGAAATACCTAATAAAACTAAATCCGCCTTCTTTAATCCCCTTGGATCCTTACCATCATCGTATTTAACTGCAAATTCAATGGCATCTACCTTTTTAAAGTATTTTTCATCCAGTCTTCTAATAAGTCCTGGCTCTCTTTTCGGTGTAGAGTGTAATATATTACTAAATCCATCTACAATTTCAGACATAATATCTATAGCGGAGATTTGTAATTTCCTAGACTCTGCAACCAAGAATTCTCTTAAATCCTCAAGTACCATAGTAAATATAATAATAGAGTTGTTTTCCTTTGCCTCCTGTAGCATTTCAACAATTTGCTGTTTTTCAGTGATAAAGGGAAACCTTCTGATTTCATAGCTGTCATATACAAATTGACTTATGGCGGCTTTAGCAACCTGCTCTGCAGTTTCTCCTATGGAGTCTGAAACAATATATATAATTAAATCCTCTTTTCCCATGTTATTCCTCCTAATCCTTACATATCTCTACAAATAGTTTTGTAATATTGCTTTTAGATATTCTACCAATAACTTCTATTTTTTCCTTGCCCTCTACCATCTTCTTTTCTATCACCGGTAAGCTATCCACTTCATGCTCTACAATTTTATTGGCGGCAGCCAATATGCTTTCCTCTGGTAATACAGTTATAATGTTAGGCATTCGACTCATAATCATACCTACTGGAATTTTATTAATATCTCCACCACCCATGGTGCTCTTTAAAAAATCCTTTCTAGATACGACACCCACTAAAGCACTATTGGAAACTACATATACCGTTCCTGTATCTTCTAAAAACATGGTGACAATAGCATCATATACCGATACATTTTCTGTTACAACCACCGGTAAAGACATAATATCTTCTACCTTTATGCTGCCCACCTGTTTTTCTAAAAGATTGACATGGGGTTTACCAGTGTAGAAATAACCTACCTTTGGTCTTGCATCTAAAACACTTGACATAGTAAGAATAGCAAGATCAGGTCTAAGGGTAGCTCTTGTGACATTTAACAAATTACCGATCTCTTGACCTGTTATAGGCTGGTTTTGTTTTACAATCTCAATAATCTTTTTTTGTCTCTCTGTAAATTCTATGTAAATCACCTCGTTTTATGTGTTACTCTATTTATATATATGTTATACTATATAACAAATTTACCATATTTTCTTTAGTTTGACTAGTATGAATTTTATTATTCTTAAAAAAATCAGTTGAATCTAGATTTGACCCAACTGATTTATTTTATGGACTATATTAAAATTTCATTTTTTCCTCTAAATAAGCCTCTAGCTGATCTATAGCTATTCTCTCCTGTTGCATTGTATCTCTATCCCTAACGGTTACACAATGATCCTCTAGGGAATCGTAATCAAAGGTAATACAGAAGGGGGTACCTATTTCATCATGTCGACGATATCTCTTACCTATACTACCGGCTTCATCATAATCTACTGCATACTTGTCTGAAAGTTTTTCAAATAGCTTCAATGTATCTTCCTTTAACTTTTTCGTCAGTGGCAGTATAGCCGCCTTAAATGGTGCTAAGGCTGGGTGTAGCTTTAAGACTGTTCTTGTATCTTTTTCATCAATTACTTCTTCTTCGTAGGCATCTACTAAAAATGCTAAAGTTACTCTATCTACACCTACAGATGGCTCTATACAGTAGGGGATATATTTTTCATTGGTTACTGGGTCATGGTAGGTAAAGTCGTTCCCTGAGTGCTCGCTATGCTTTCTTAAGTCATAATCAGTTCTGTCTGCTATACCCCATAGTTCACCCCAACCAAAAGGAAATCTAAATTCTATATCTACAGTGGCATTACTGTAATGAGAAAGTTCATCTGCATCATGCTCTCTTAGCCTTATGCTATCTTCCTTCATGTTTAAGTTAAGAAGCCAGTTCTTACAATAGTTTTTCCAATAATCGTACCATTCTAAGTCCTCTCCTGGCTTACAGAAGAATTCTAATTCCATTTGTTCAAATTCTCTTGTTCTAAAGATAAAGTTACCCGGTGTAATTTCATTTCTAAAGGATTTTCCTATTTGTCCTATACCAAAGGGAACTTTTTTTCTAGAGGTTCTTTGTACATTTTTAAAATTCACAAAAATCCCTTGAGCTGTTTCTGGTCTCAAGTAAATTTGTGTACTGCTATCATCCGTTACCCCTTGAAAGGTTTTAAACATCAAGTTAAATTGACGAATATCGGTGTAATCCTGAGCACCACATTCTGGGCAATTGATTTCCTTTTCTACTATAAAGGACTTCATCTTCTCATTACCCCAGCCATCTACATTAGCATCATCTACTTGATCTTCTTTTTGTACTAAATAATCTTCTATAAGCTTATCTGCTCTATAACGGGTTTTGCATTTTTTGCAATCCATTAATGGATCATTAAAGCCCCCAACATGTCCTGATGCTACCCATGTTTCAGGATTCATTAATATAGCAGAATCCAACCCTACATTATGAGGATTTTGCTGTACAAACTTTTTCCACCAAGCCTTCTTTACGTTATTTTTAAGCTCTACACCTAAAGGACCATAATCCCATGTGTTGGCTAATCCACCGTATATCTCCGATCCAGGAAATACAAATCCCCTAGACTTCGCCAAGGATACGATTTTATCCATTGTTTTTTCTGTTGTCATACTAATCTCCTCCTAATAAATTTTATAAAAAAATAAAGCCCTCCATCCCTATATAAAATAGGGACGAAAGACTCTGCTTCCGCGGTTCCACCCTAGTTGGTACTATGTACCCACTTTAAGTTTTAGCTCAAAAGTGCCCTTCATTAATGTATCATACTAGGCTTACACCTTCCCTAGCTCGCTTGAATGATAGTATTAACTACTCCTCTTTATCATAGCCTGTTTCATATTATCAATTATTTGGTTACTATAATTTATATAAAATTTATCAAATTATAGTAATATTGTCAATAATTTTTTGTTAAAAATCTGCTCCACTATCTATATCATCTATAGTATCGTCTATATTTTCGTCAAACATAGAATCATCTTGGTTTTTTTTCATTTTGCTTTTAAATTCTCCAACTTTTTCTTCTGCTATTTCATTTAGGTCATAGGTTTTTCCATCATTTTTTACAATCTCAATCTTCATTTTTGTGGCTATCGCTGCAGATATGCCAAGTAATGAAACTAGCGGAGCCAAAACAACCCCTATAGCACCAGCGGTAACTGGGATGTTTAACAATGTTTCGTTGTCCTTTTTTACCAGGACCCTTGTTACGTTTCCCCTTTCTATGACTCGCTTTAATTTTTCTATCATGTCGTTCCCAGCTGCACCCATGTTTTTTGTCCATGTGCTACTGCTACCACTTTTGCTTTCCTCTTCTAAGAAAATTAAAGCTTCTACTACATCTCCACCATTCATTTCTAAAGTTTCTTTTGCTTTTTTGTAGGAAACACCAGCTCGTTCACGGATAAGATCAATTTTTTCAAGATTAATTTCCATTCATATCTAACTCCTCTCTTTTACAATTTTTCGGCTACCTCTAAGCTTTTAAAGTCATATTTATTAATATGCACTAATATGTAGTTTTTTAATATTTTTTTTAATTCTTCGTTTAAAAAGTCGCTTATTTTTAATTTTTCTATTTCTGTAATATCCTTAGCCATTAAATATTTTATAAGACGAAGGGTATGGGGAGAAATTTTCATGGCATATAAATCTGTGCCAAAGCACTGATTACATAATATACCACCCTCCTGGGAGCTAAATCTATAGACTTTAGCATCAGATATGCCACAATTTACACATTGGCTCACCTCAGGCTTATAGCCAGAATAGTTCATAAAGTTTACTTCAAAACTTCTAATGACTGTATTTACTTCCACCTCCGGCTTTGCCAATATATATAATGCTCTTCCTAATAGAGTAAATAATCTATTGTTGGTTTGACCTTCGTTGGTGACAACCTCTACTAATTCCATTAAATAAGATGCATAGGAAAGCTTTTTAACATCTTCCCTTAGTGCATAAAATATTTCCTTCGGTTCCGATTGACTGACGGTATAGAGGCTCTTACCCTTATATAATATAAATTCGCTATAACAAAAAGGTTGAACTCCTGATGACAAAGTACTTTTTGGTTTTCGTGCACCCTTTGCTATGGCATTTACCTTACCTAATTTTCTTGTGAAAATAGTGAGAAGGCTATCAGCCTCCCCATATTTTTTACTTTTCAAAACAAAACCTTCAGTTTTTAAAATCATCTTACTAATCCCCTAATAGGTTATTTATATAGAATTTACCTTGCTACTCTCTGTTGTTTCTAAAGCTAAGAGTATTTCATGGTCTTCTTTATTTTCCTTAATTTCATCGTATTGTTTACAGTATAGATATGCTTGTATATCCCCTGTGTTTTTAAATATATCCCACATTTTTTTCTCTAGCATAATAAGTCCCCTCTCTTATAAGTATTTTTCATACTATTATTTTTCTACTTATGAGGACTTCTATACATTGAAAATTTTTGTAATTGCTTATTTAAATTTTATTTTATTCGTATCCCAAGGTTTTTAGTATGTTTTGACTATTTCTCCAATCTTCTTTTATCTTGACCCACATTTCTAAATATACTTTAGAGCCTAATAGTTTTTCTATATCTAATCTAGCACTTTTTCCAATGCCCTTTAATTTTCTACCCTGTTTTCCAATAATAATCCCTTTATGGGATTTTTTCTCACAGTATATAGTTGCTTGAATATCTACAATATCACCTTTTTCACGGCTTTTCATCATGGACACCTCTACTGCTACACCATGGGGCACCTCTTCATGTATGTAATGCAGTACTTTTTCTCTAATGATTTCCGCCACAATCATTCTTTCTGGTTGGTCGGTAATCATATCAGATGGGAAGTACTGAGGCCCCTCTGGTATATGGTCTAAGACTTTATTTATCAGCACCTGTAGGTTGGCCCCTTCTAAGGCTGAAATGCCTACGATGTCAGCGAATAAGCCTTTATCTTTATAGAGTTCGTATAGCTTATTAAAGCTTTCTTGGTTCATTTTATCTATTTTGTTGATTACTAATATAACCGGGGTATTCACATGCTCTAATTGCTCCATAATAAATTCATCCCCAGGTCCTATGCTGGGACTATCGTCTACTACAAATAAGATAGCATCCACCTCTTGTAAAGTCTCACGGGCAGATCTTACCATATATTCTCCTAGCTTATGCTTAGGTTTATGCATACCCGGTGTATCGATAAAAATAATTTGAAAATCCTTTTCACTATATACACTTTGAATTTTATTTCTGGTGGTTTGGGGCTTATCCGACATAATAGCGATTTTTTCACCAATGACTTCATTCATTAGAGTAGATTTTCCTACATTTGGTCTACCAATAATTGTTACAAATCCTGATTTAAATTTCATTCTTACAACTCCTCATTTTTTTATTCAAGTAAATCCTCTGGAGAAAATGAATGGGGTAAAAGTTCATCTATCGTAAACACTTTGTATTCATTTTCATTTTTTCCAATAATAAGTTTTATATCCTTACCATACTCTACTATAACTTGCCTACAAATGCCACAGGGAAAAGTATATTCTTCCTGCACTCCTACAACTGCAATAGCCTCTATATCTTTGTCTCCCTCGGATACCGCTTTAAAAATGGCGGTTCTCTCTGCACAGTTGGTTCCGCCATAGGAGGCACATTCAATATTGCAGCCTGTGTATACCTTGTCTGACTTCGTTAATAGTGCTGCTCCTACAGGAAAGTTTGAATAGGGAACATATGCTTTTTTTTGTGCTTCTCTAGCTTTTTTAATAAGATCTTTATACTCCATTATTTTCCCTCCTATTCATTACTTTAAACAGTTTGATTACATTCAGTTTTATTACTGGCGTTATTCCACTTCAATAGATCTATTGTTAGGAAAGACACCAATCCAGGTTTTACCTCTATTTAATTTCAATATATTGCCTTGGTTATCTTTGTATATAGTGGGGGTTTTGTGGTCAGCTTTACTCCATGTGATGGGTATAGCTATACCGTTGGTTATGTATACACCTTCCCCACTTGCTATCAATTTTACATCTCTTCTACCTTCTGTATCTCCTGGTATTGCCTTAATATCTGTATATTGTACAATAACATTTTTGAAGGTAAGTTGTTGATTATTTAGCTCATCTATATGGGGTTGGTCAAACTGATATCTTTTGTATAGGCCTGTAGCTGTATCATAATGAAATTTAGCTATATAGGTTGGTGAAAAAGGTGCCGTAACAGCTTCTGCTTTTTCTCCAACAGGAGTCCATTCTTCTTGGCTAAAGGTAAACATTGATTCAAAGCCTTCTCTTCGTTCTACTCGATAGCCTGCTGTTTCCCAGCCCTTCATAATACCCTCAGCATTGGTGTATAAACTGTGTTCATACATTCCCCTCTGACGTCTTCTCTCTGGATCTCTCCAGGACATAATGGTCTCTAAATGACCTAGGGTATTTAAACTTGCAGGTTGTAGCTCTCTTATTGCTTGAAATGCTTGTGGACTACCTCCATGGTGTACAAAGATGGCATCATGGTCAAAGGCAAAGTTTAAATAATAATGTCTTGCACTTCTATAGGGACCTATTTTTTCTGCATCAAAATCTTGGAATACCCCTACTAGCCTAGTTATATTCCCCTCCGCCAATGTCTCATACAAAACATCTGCTTGGGATATACCACTTTGAGGGTGGGCTACTCTGAGGTTGTTGATCATAATCGCCACTGGTCTTCTAGCGGCAGCCTCTTCATCAATCCATAGTCCTGTTAGGGGATTGATGGCCATTCCTTCATAGGACTCTTCAGCTTCTTCTTCCTCTTCGATGGTTATAACAGTAGTTTCCTCTTCTTCTATCACATCGCTACTTCTGCTACATCCTAAGCTCACCAACATCATGCTGATAAGTAGTGTAATTATAGCTGTTTTTTTATAGTTCATTTTTTCCTCCCCTTTGCTATTTAGCTTAAGTCCCATTTTATCCCGCCAGTTGAAAAAATATAATTGTTATAATTGTACCCAGAATTCCACCTACTACTACTTCAGCAAAAGTATGTATTTTACCTTCTATTCGACTTTGGCATACCAGTAGTGCCATTAATAGTGATAATGTAGCAATGAATACATTCTCTGAAATAAATGTCATGGCTGTAGCCATTGAAAAAGCAATGGCACCATGTCCACTGGGCATCCCACCTCTGAGGGCTGTACCTCTTCCAAAGTATGCCTTTAGAGCAATAGTGGTGAAAATTACAATAATCAATACAATGAATGTAATATGTATTGGCGATTGTTTTACTCGATATAATACAATATGTGTATAGGGATTAATTCTATGAAAAAAAATTAAATATGCCACCATGATAGAGTTAATGGCTGCTATTAAAACTGCCCCTGCAGCTACATTTTTAGCTATCTTGGCAAATATATGGTACTTATCTGTAATAAGATCAATAGCAGATTCGATGGATGTATTAATCATCTCCGCCATAATAACCATGGAAATGGTTAAAAATAAAATTAAAATCTCTGTTCTGCTTAAGTCAAAAAAAAGACTTAATGTTAAAACCACTATAGCCACACTAAAATGAATCTTCATATTTCTTTGGGTTTTGAGGGCATAGATAATGCCCTCAAATGCATAATTAAAGCTTTCAATTAGTTTTCTCATCTTCATAGACTAACTACCCCATTTATTTTCTTGTTATGCCTAGACTATTAAGAACAGCCTCTTCTTTTTTCCTCATTTCTATTTCGTCCTCTTCCGTCATATGATCATAACCCATCAGGTGGAACATACTGTGGGCAGTTAAGAAGGCCATCTCCCGTTGGAAGGAATGATTATATTCCTCAGCCTGTTCTATTGCTTTTTCTACAGATATAACAATATCCCCCAAGATTTTTTCCTCTATTATTGGAGTATCATCGTCCACTAAAGGGAAGGATAATACATCGGTGGCATAGTCCTTGCCTCTGTAGGTTCTATTAAGCCCTTGTATCTCCTGGTTATTTACTAGGGACAGACTTACTTCATAGTCTTCATCCCAGCCTTCCTCCTTAAGGGATGCTGCCACCACTTTTTCTAAGATTTTTATTAAGTCTTCTTCTATACTCATGATTTCTTGTCTATTATCAATTACTAGCTCCATATGGTTTTCTTCCCTTCAATTCTTTTATAGCTTGCTCTGGATATTCTATTCTTTCATGGAAAATACCTAAAATAATCTTTACAAAGGTCTTTTTAATAATATTTAATTCCTTTAGGGTAATATCACATTGGTCTAATTGACCGTCTGCTAATTTATCCTCTATAATTTTATCTATAAGCTTTTCGATCTTATCCTTAGAGGGGCTAGACATACTTCTTACTGCTGCCTCTACTGAATCCGCCAACATAACAATAGCAATTTCCTTTGTCTTAGGTTTTGGTCCATTGTACCTAAAGCTTTGTTCATCCACACTATCACCATGTTCACCAGTTTTAGCTTTATGATAAAAATACGCCACCAGTGTATTCCCATGATGCTGCTCTATAAAATCACTAATCTCACTTGGTAGTTTGTATTTTTTCGCCAATTCCATACCATCCTTAACGTGCCCTGTAATAATTAAGCTACTTAAGGAGGGATTTAGCTTATCATGAGGATTTTCTGCTGACAATTGATTCTCTTTAAAAAAGTAAGGTCTTTTAATTTTTCCTATATCATGATAGAACGCTCCAACCCTTGCTAATAAAGGATTAGCCCCTACTGCATCAGCGGCGGACTCACTTAAATTGCCAACAATAATACTATGGTGATAAGTGCCCGGTGCCTCTATTAATAGTTTTTTCAACAGAGGTTGATTAGGGTTAAACAACTCCACTAGCTTTAGTGGTGTTATGATGTTAAACATATATTCCCACAGTGGTAATGTTCCTACAGTTAAAATGGCACAAAATACTCCATTTATCACACCGTAAAACCCATAGGTTAGCACCTTTATTGCTTCGTTACTGTTGATGAAGCCTATACCTATGATAGCAGCAATATTTACAAGACTTACTACAAAACCAGAAACGAAAATATTGGTTCTTTGTTGTGTATTAACCATACTAAATACTCCAACAGTCCCTCCCATGATGGACATTACGATAAAAATAATATCCTGGCCTGTTATGATACTAATTAATATGGTTAAGCAAAGATTAATTAATAGAGCCAGCCTCGGTTCTATTAATATAGATAGCAGCATGGCGGAGGCCGCCACCGGCATCAAGTAGATAGATATGCCAGCTATCGCCTTAGACATAATCAGAATTGCCATCATAATAATATAGATCATAAAGAGCTTATCTGTTTGCTGGAAGATATCTTTGTTGAAAACGTAGATATATGCTATCAGTAGTATCTCAACAACCAATACAATGGCGGCTATACCAAGATAAAGCATGATATCGACTCTTCCATCCTCTGTTACCACACCCAGTTCTCTTAGTAGCTCCATATCATCGTAGTTAACGATATCTCCTTCTTTTAATAGAAGGTCTCCCTTTCGAATCATTACTCGTTCAACACTTCGAATGGTTTCCTGTCTATGTTTTTCTGTGGCTTCAATATCAAAGAACATATTGGGTCTTATGCTGGCATGTATACTGGCTACAGCCAACTCCTTCAAAGAATCATCAAAATCA
Source organism: Clostridiaceae bacterium (assembly GCA_020832135.1). GTDB lineage: Bacteria > Bacillota > Clostridia > Peptostreptococcales > Natronincolaceae > JAFIFG01. The sequence goes on along the minus strand of JAFIFG010000059.1, from coordinate 39,672 downwards.
TCAAAGTTTAAAATACTTTCTTTTATACTTTGTTTTTCTTTTTGCAAATCTTCTACCTTTAACCCAGCATTCATACTTTGAGCTGCGATCTCATAAATATAGGTTTCTAATAACTCTAGTTTTTCCTTCGGAGCCTCTAATGCTGTATATAACTTCTCATTATTGAGGTTTAGTGTATTCCCTTCCTCTAAGATAGCCTGTTTTTCTTCTAAAGACTCTATTTCTTCATCCTGCCTTATTTCATAGACCAAATCAAAGAAGTTAGTAATATCTCGTTTGACTTGCACATGAACACTTGTATCAAAGTTATATACCAGTTCTACCGACTCTAGAGCCAAATCCTTATTTCTTTCGGTTTCCCACCTATCTTCAATATCCTTAGGTGAATAAATATCCGCCGGAGCCTTTTGACCTATGACTACATCAAATTGTTCTGGCTTTAAACTTACTGCTAAAAAAGAAAAAACAGTTACAAAAAAAACAATAGCAAGCAGAATATGTTGTAATTTTTTCTTTCCTGCCATATAGGTTGACAACTTCTTAGCGGGCTTGTCTATTAGCTTTTTAAACTTCCCCATAATTTTTCCTCCTAAGATTTTTTTAAAAAATCTTTTATCTTTTGGTTTTATTTTCTTTTTTATTTTCTGCTACATCATAAGCCTGTATAATTTTCTGAACTAAGTGATGTCTAACAACGTCCTTATCGGTTAAATAGGTGATACCTATCTCCTTTATATCACTTAATACTGATACTGCATGTTTTAAACCAGAATATTTTCCACCAGGTAAATCTATTTGGGTAATATCTCCTGTTACAACGGCCTTTGACCCAAACCCTAATCTGGTTAAAAACATTTTCATCTGTTCCTTTGTGGTGTTTTGGGCTTCATCTAATATAATAAAGGAATTGTCCAGGGTTCTTCCCCTCATATAAGCTAAGGGTGCCACCTCTATAAGACCTCTTTCCATATATTTTTGAAACTTTTCAGCTCCTAATATATCAAATAGCCCATCATACAATGGTCTTAAATAAGGATCCACCTTATCCTTTAAATCCCCCGGTAAAAAACCTAAACTTTCCCCTGCCTCAACAGCAGGTCTTGTTAAAATAATTTTATTAACCTCTTCGTTTCTAAAGGCCTTTACTGCCATCGCTACAGCTAAATAGGTTTTTCCTGTACCAGCAGGACCAACACCGAAGGTTAGGTCACTTTTTTCAATAGCTTCTAAATAATTCTTTTGTCCTAGGGTTTTGGGTTTAATGGGTTTACCCTTAGCTGTGATAATAAGGGCATCCCCCATTAAATCCTTTATTTTGTCCCCGTTACCCTCTAGAATCATATTAATAGTGTAGGTCACTTTTTGCTTTGTTAAAGCACCTTCTTTATTTTTGATATTAGCCAACTCTGTAATTAATTTTTCACCTAATGCTAAATTTTTTTCCTCTCCTACTAAAACAATCTCCTCTTGCCTAGCTATAACATCAATTTTAAAATGTTTTTTTATTAATTTAATATTTTCATCAAATTTGCCAAAAAGCTCTCTAGCAAAATCCATATCTTCTATTGTTATTCTTCTTTGATGTAAGTTTTCCAAAAGCTAATCCTCCTCAAACTGTAGTTTCTCAACCTGTAGTTGTTTTTGCTGTGCAATATCCTCCACAACTTCAATAATCACATTACCCTTTAGTAAATTTCCCTTCACAAGAAAGCTAGTTTTAGAATTTGATATTTCTAAATCCTTTGGGATTTGTTGTAATATCTCCTCTAGCATTTCCTCATGTAGCATTCCCTTTGTTTTTTCTAAGTCTAATTCTTCTTCTCTTTCTATTGCTTGATAATATTCTTCTGTAATAATTTCGACGGGCAAACCTTTATTCCTCCATTGAATCGGCTTTTTTGATGTTTTTTCCAATATATACACTTCATAGGGATGATCCCCACGACTTAAGGCAATTTCCATATCTCCAATCTTAACAATTGTTCTTGTGAACATTTCACCTGTTTTTTCTTTATGAACCTTAACTAAGTCCATAGATTTATTATGTTCATAGTAGGTCCTTGCATATACCTCTCCATAAGCATGAACATACAGAGGAGTTTCCATTTTGGGTCTCTCTATTATTCCCGTAATCAAAAGATCTCCCTCTGAGACAATATCACCTTTTTCTACTAAGGCATCTCCATTTCGTGCAATTACCCGTTCAATAACCCCCTCTTTTCTAGCTACTACATCACAGGGAATATCTTTACTGATTCTCTGAGGAGATGGAGTTTTTTCTACTATCTCTACTTTAGCATTGATACCTTTTAACTCTATACCTACCCATGCTAATTCATGTATTTGTACTAATAGGTTATTTTCAATTTCTCTTATGTTTATAAAATATCTGTTACTACCAGGCCTTAATCCGGAATCTTCTAAAATTGTAATGATTTCTTCGTCTGAAACCATTTCATTACCTACAATATCTACTTTAAAAACAAAGCTTGATATTACCATTAACAAAATGAAAGAAAAAAATGCCCCCATCAAAAGCATTTTACGTTTCTTCATTTTGCTGAACCAAAAAGGGTATCCATTTTTTTTAGATATATAAACTTTGCATCCTGCTCTTCTTGTTAATTTCCTTAGAATTTTAAATCCTTGTATTCCTACTTTAGCTTCTAGTGTAGTATAGTTTATTCTTCTGATGTCCCATAAATAGATGCCTCTAGCAATACACATATTAATAAATTTTTCTAAAGCTAAACCTTCTATTTTTATAATAACATAGCCCCTGAAATAATTCCATATTGCCAATACTAACAATTACCCCACTCCTTAATCAGTGAATTCTACCTGGTGAATTTCACCTACTATGACCATTTCTTCTACAACAATGCTTTTTAATAATAAATTCTTTCCTATCACCCTCAGCACTCCGCTTTTGGTGTTAATCCTAATGCGGGTATTACTGTACTCTAGAATACCCTTATGGTTTTCAATATAAAGCTGGAGATTGCCCACCATAGTAATTTTAGGTATATCTAAAACTATATCCTTAGGGAGCTCTAGAATTTCAGCTAAGCTTTTTTTGATTTCTTGGTTTTTTTTCACTCGGCACACCTCCCTTTATATTCAATTTTTATGCTTTATTGTTTTTTAGTAGACCAGTTTGGATAAAAAAATAAGGAGTGATAGTATGTAAAACTAAAAAAAAGATAGAAGATTAAAATCTTCTATCTTTTCATAGACTTGGGTTTTCCCAAAACCTCCGCCATAATGATTCCCTTTACTAGGGATTGTTGATCAAAGGAAAGCTTTCCCGGATGCATTTCTCCACCGATTTCACCTTCATAGATACTACCCTTAACTGTGTCCTTTTTTTCCTGGGTCTTAGGTTTATCAGTCTCATAGGTTTTCTCTATATGTTCTTCTTCAACATATCCATATTGGTTTTCGTATTCATTGTATTGTTGGTGTGTTGAAGGAGTTTGTTGTGTCTGTTGTTGCTGTTGTTGTGTTTGTTGTCCCTCTTTAAACACCTCTTCAAAATCGCCTTTTAGATCCTTTAAAAGATCACCAAATCTACCGGCATTTCTAGTAGTTGTTTTCTGTAACCGTGGTGGTTGTTGTGTTTGACTGGGATGTTGGGGTGGAGTTCTCTTTGTAGGCCCTTTCCCCTTTTTATCCTTGCTAAATAGCGAACTTACAATCGCAAAGATAACAAATATTATAATACTTTCCATGACATCATCACTTCCTTTTTATAAAACGAAACTTAATTCAGGGGAGTTTTTACTCCCACTGAATTGTAGCTGAGTTTATTTCAAGGATGTAGTGCTTGAAATAATTATTTTTTCTTATAAGACGTATCTTCCTCTTCTTTTACTTCTGATTTATTCATATTAGTTATTGAATCTCTCATGCCAGTATCAGCTAATACATTCTTCATGTTGTAATAATCCATTACACCAAGCTTTCCTTCTCTTAATGCAAAAGCCATAGCTTTTGGTACTTCAGCTTCAGCCTCCACAACCTTTGCTCTCATTTCTTCTACAGCAGCCTTCATTTCTTGTTCCTTGGCTACCGCCATAGCCCTTCTTTCCTCTGCTCTCGCTTGAGCAATGCGTTTGTCAGCATCGGCTTGATCTGTCTGTAGCTGTGCACCAATATTTCTACCGACATCCATATCTGCTATATCGATAGATAAAATTTCATAGGCTGTTCCTGCATCTAATCCTTTTCCCAATACAGTTTTCGATATAAGATCTGGGTTTTCTAATACATGCTTATGGCTTGCTGCAGAACCTACTGTTGTTACGATACCTTCTCCTACTCTTGCTATGATGGTTTCTTCTCCTGCACCACCAATAAGACGTTCGATGTTAGCTCTAACAGTAACTCTCGCCCTTGCCATTACTTCTATCCCATCTTTTGCTACAGCAGCAATCCTAGGGGTTTCAATAACCTTAGGATTAACACTTACCTGAACAGCTTGCAGTACATCTCTACCAGCTAAGTCAATAGCTGCTGCTCTTTCAAACTCTAAGTTGATATCAGCTCTTTGTGCAGCAATTAAAGCATCTGCTACTCTATTTACATCTCCACCTGCTAGGTAATGTGCCTCAAGTTTATCGATGTTTATATCTATTCCTGCCTTTGTCGCTTTAATCATTGGGTTAACAATTCGTCCTGGCTGAACTCTTCTAAAACGCATACCAACCAAGGTGAAAATTCCCACTCTTACTCCTGAGAAGTAAGCTGTAATCCATAATCCAACTGGAATAAAACTTAAAAGAATAGATAGCAATATAAAAGCAATTGCTATTACAATAAGTACTGAAATAATAGGTGCCATTTTAAAACCCTCCTAATCAATTTTTTTTACAATAATTCTTCTGCCTTCTACCTTTGTTACTTTCACTTTGCTACCTATTTCAATAAATGCTCCCTGGGATACTACATCCAACATTTCACCATCTACATCAATGGTACCTGCAGGCCTTAGGAAAGTTACTACTGTACCCTCCTTTCCTATATATTGATCATATTTATCAACGGAAGTATAGCCTTCCTCCCTTTTCATTTGGGCTCCTAATATAATACGATCAAAATGTTTGTTCCTCGGGGCATATTTTAATAATAAGACTATAGCAACAATGGTTAGTACAAAGGATATAAGCAGTGAAATCACAGCACTGGTAACACTACTGGATGCCATCACAATACTTGCAATAACACAAATAATACCGCCAATGCCTGGGACACCAAATCCCGGTGCAAAGGCTTCAATTAATAATAATGCCATCCCTATCATAAATATCATTAACACTGCCCAACCGGCATTTCCAGCTAAAATTGCTCCGCCAAAATAAAGGCCAAAGGCAACAAGACTTACTGTTCCTCCAATGCCGAACCCTGCAGTGAAAATTTCTAGTGCTAAGCCTATAAATCCTAATGTTAATAAAATAGGTGCTACATAGGCTCCCGATAGAAATTGTGCTAGCCTTACTCTACCAGGCACTTCAAATTCTATAATATTTCCATAGGGAATATCTACAGCCTGTAAAATGTCCCTATAGTTTTCTTTAACATGATCTGTAAATTCTAGCCTTTCCGCATCTCGCGCTGTTAGATTTAGTAGCCTATCCCTCTCTACAACATCAGGTATTTCAATAGAACTATCTGCGGTGGCTGCTACTAGTTGTGGATCCCTACCCTTTTCCTCTGCAACACCTTTTAATATACTTGTCCAGGCAGATAATGTTTTTTCTGTATTAGGGATAGGTTCAGCCGAACCTATGGTGCTTCCAGGAGCCATAACGATAGTATCTGCAGAAATAGTTAGCAATACACCTGCTGATATGGCCTTTGTATTGACAAAGGATATAGTTGGTACAGATGCATTTAATATAGCATTGCTAATTTTCTCAGCGGAGTCTATCCGTCCTCCGTAGGTATCTATTTCAAATATAATAGCAACCGTATTAGGGTCTTTTTCTGCTGTATTTATGTTGTCCCTTACGTATTGATATACGGCAGGACCTATTTCACCCTGTATAGGTATTACATAAACATTTTTATCTTGTGAAGTACCAATGGCTTCAAATGGAATCATAAAAAACATCATCATAAATACTAAAAAAACAAGCCATCTTTTTTTCATGTCATCACCTCTTTCTAATATCATTATAACATCATTATACTAATAAGCATATTAAAACAATGGAAAATTATTGCTATATAACTAATTTATAATGATAAAACTTATATACCCACGTCCCATAAATCCATTCATTTATCTTTAGTTCACTTCTAAGACCCCTGTTGAGTTGAAAAATAGCTGTAGACAAGTAGCATGTCTACAGCTATGGTATACCGATACTGGTGATTACAGGATAATGGTCTGAAGCTCTACTTTTTATTACTTTATAGTTCTTTATAGTAAAATTATTGTCTACAAAGACATAATCTATTCTTCCTGATAATACCGGAAGATCAAACGTAGGCAGATGCCCTTGATCCATTGCATAGGCAGTGTCTACGAGTCTTCTACTGATTTTTTTAACTATTTCATTATCGGGACGGGCATTTAGATCTCCTACCAGTATTGTATTATGAGGTAAAGTATCTAGGTATTTGTTTATAGCATTTACTTGTTTGTTACGCTCCTGTTGATTTAGTCCTAAATGTGTTGTTAAAAAGTTAAGTTTATTGCCATTTACATTAATAGTAGCACTTAATAAACCCCGCTGTTCTCTGCCACTGGGTAGGTGCAGGTTTTCATAACTCTCTATAGGGTACCTACTTAATATGCCGTTGCCGTACATACCTCCTAGTAGTGCAATATTATTGCCATAAACATAATGCATAGACAGTTCTTCACTCAAATATTTCATTTGGTCTTTAAATCTAGAGCGGATTACTCCATTTTCTGCCTCCTGTATACCTATGATGTCAGCACCACTTTCTTTGATGACATCTACTATTTGATCTAGAGAATACCTTCCATATAAATCCCTACCATGATGTATGTTGTAAGACATGATTTTTAACATATTTACATTTTCCTCATTACCTTCCTTGCTAGTATATGCCATAACTTCCAAGACATTATCATTTTCCTCTATATTGTTGATGTTTATGGGTATTCTTATATTTCCACCTGAAATTAAAATTAATTCATGAATATCATCTAGTCCCTTAGTTTTATTTGTAATATAAAAAATATTTTTCTTTCTACTAACAAAATTCTTAGATAAGTAATCCTCTAGCATTAAAAAATGTGTAACTTCCCCGTCTTCATCTAATGCCTGTATTGTTAGTTCCTGAATTTCTTTATGGGTAATGATTTCTATGTGGGAGGTTTCACCTTCGCTTACATACCTTATGGCGTATGTTCTCCTGGCAGTGGAGGTTGTTGGTGTCAGTGAAAAACCTGTAAAAAAGAGTGCAACTACTGTCAATAAGATTAGAACTTTTTTTCTGCCCTCCATATCTACTACCCCTTTTTCTGAAAGTTTTTAATAATAACATTATAACATAGGGGACTTTGAATTTTAATTAGAATCATATGGTAGATTTAAAAAATGGCAAACTAAAAACCCGGAGGTTATCCGGGTTTGTTTGCATTCATGCATTTTATTGTAATAGTTGTTTAACAACTTGATTAACTATTTTTCCATCAGCCTTGCCCTTTACTTTAGGCATAACAGCAGCCATCACTTTACCCATATCTTTAACGGAGTTTGCTCCTATTTCTGTTATGGTTTCCTTCACAATATCTGTTACTTCTTCTTCTGACAATTGCTTTGGTAGGTAGTTAAGTAATGCCTCTACTTCTTCTTCAGCCTCTTTTACAAGGTCATCTCTTCCACTTTTACGGAATTCTTCTAGGGCATCTTTTCTTTGCTTAAGCTGTCTCGATATTATTTCTATAATATCTTCGTCAGTAAGCTCCACCCTTTTATCTACTTCAGCTTGTTTTATGTCGGAACGAATCAAAGTGACAACGTTTTTGTGAAGCTTATTTTTACTTTTCATGGCTTCCTTTAGATCGTTAGTTAACCGTTCTTTGAGGGACATAAACTTCACCTCTAATCATAAATTTAATTAAAATTTCTTAGTGTTTTTTCTACGAGCAGCCTCAGCCTTTTTCTTACGCTTTACACTTGGCTTCTCATAATGCTCTCTTTTTCTTACTTCTGATAACACACCAGACTTTGCACATTGACGTTTGAACCTACGAAGCGCATTATCTAATGACTCATTATCTTTAATTTTTATTTCTGACATTTTACTTCTCCCTCCCTCCGCGAGCACCCTCTGTGCTTGATCTATAGCAGCATAAATGCTATATTGCAAGTGGGATTAATACAATACTTTGTTATTATACATTAAAAATAGATTATATGCAATATAAATTTTACCCTGGAGGCCACATCATCTGTCTTCCTCCTAATAAATGAAAATGAAGATGATCTACTGTCTGTCCTCCTTGTTTACCACAGTTATTAACAATTCTAAAGCCTTCTTCACTAAGTCCAAGCTCAGTTGCTAAATGATTGATGGCTTTGAAAATAGCAGGAAGGATTTCCTGTACATCACCGTCGGTTGCATCGGCAATAGATTTGATATGTTTTCTAGGGATCACCAGTAGGTGACTAGGTGCCATAGGATTAATATCTTTAAAAGCCACAACCTTATCATCTTCGTATAAAATTGTGGTTGGTATTTCCCCCTTTACAATTTTACAAAAAATGCATTCTGACATACTCCACCTCCTTACCTGTTACTATATAATATTATTTATTCAACAAATAATGTTAAAATCCTTTTAATTTTAAAAATTTTATACTATATCACCAACAATGTAATCCTTCTGTATCTGGTTTAGGTGGACCTTCTTTATGATGCCTTCTAAAGCACCCGCCCCCTTCACCAGAACCTTTAGATAATTGTCAGTATAACCTTCTATATAGCCTTCTATTTCCTTCGATTGCATCTCAAATAGCACATCTTTGGTTTTTCCTAGAAACTGCTTATTATAGACTTCTTGCATTTTTTCTCCTAATTTAATTAACTTTTCACTTCTCATATGTTTTTCTTTGCCATCTACTTGGTCTTTAAATTCTGCAGCCGGGGTTCCTTTTCTAGGGGAAAATTTAAATACATGAATACTACTAAAAGTCATTTCCTCTACAAATCCATAGGTTTTCTCGAAATCCTCTTCTGTTTCTCCAGGAAATCCAACAATGATATCAGTGGTTAATGCAACATCAGGATATGCTTTACGAATTCTTTTTACTGTTTGTCTGTAGGTTTCTGTGCTATATTTTCTATTCATTCGTTTTAGAGTCTTATCACAACCACTCTGTAGGGATAAGTGAAAGTGCTGACATATCTTTTCTAATTTAGAAAGCCCATCTAAAAAATTTTCTGTAAATAGAGTAGGTTCTAAAGAACTTAATCTAATACGTTCCAGGCCTTCTATAGCATTTACTTCTTTTAAAACATCTAAAAGTCCATGTTCTTCCTTTAAATCTTTTCCATAGGATGCCACATGTATTCCTGTTAATACGATTTCTTTGAAGCCACTATCTACAAGATTTTTAACTTCTTTTATAATGTCTGTTTTCTTTCTGCTTCTTATAGGACCTCTGGCATAGGGAATAATGCAATAGGCACAATACTGATTACAGCCCTCCTGTATTTTAAGTACCGCCCTTGTTTTCTCTTTTATATCCCTTATGGACATTTCCTCAAACTCTCGAACCTTCATAATATCGTCAACAACATTGATTTTTTCATTAATTTTTACTCTTTGTACCAAATCGACGATTTTATTACGGTCATTTGTTCCAATAACAATATTAACTCCCTCTACTTCTAATACTTCTTCCGGAGCAGTTTGAGCATAACATCCTACCACCCCAATGATGGCATCAGGGTTATTTCTTTTTACTTTTCGAATAAATTGTCTCGACTTTTTATCACCAATATTGGTAACGGTACATGTGTTGATCACATATACATCAGCTATTTCTGTATCCTGTACAACAGTATAGCCTTCCTTTTCAAACAACTCCGTCATAGCTTGTGTTTCATATTGATTTACTTTACAACCTAAAGTATGAAAGGCAACTTTTTTCACGGACTTTATCCTCCTAAATCTCCTAGCTGGTACATAAGTATGCTTAATAATGTAAAACCTGCTGTTTCTGTTCTAAGTATTCTAGGCCCTAAGGTTACGGAATTTATATGGTTTTGAAGTGCTACCTCCACCTCTTCCTCTGTGAATCCACCTTCTGGACCGACCCATATACCTATTCTTTTGATCTTCTCTATATTTAAATTGCTGAATAATTCCTTCAGTCCTTTTGTATCTTCCTTTTCATAAGCAACAATATTTAAATCATTTTCTTTACAATGCTCTAATGCTTCCTTATAGGAAATAGGGGTGTGAATAATTGGTATAATCCCTCGTTTGCTTTGCTTAGCGGCTTCTTCGGCAATTTTTTGCCATCTATCCACCTTCTTGCTTTTATCCTTGTGATCCTTAAACTGTACGATGGTTCGATCTGTTATCACTGGAACGATTTCCTTTATACCTAATTCTGTTGTTTTTTGTATAATCAGTTCCATTTTCGTTGATTTAGGCACGGACTGATACAGAACCACCTCAATAGGTGCCTCTGTTTTAATAGGTTCTTTTTCCTTTATATCCAGTAGTACTTCGTCTTTAGAAATAGCTTTTATTTCTGCAAGATATTGTTGGATTTCTCCATCACAAACCTCTACCACATCACCCTCTGATAGCCTTAAAACCTTAGAAATATGCTTTACATCTTCGCCGGTAATAACAATCTCTTGACTAGGTATATTTACTTGAGAGGAGGCAACAAAGAATCTATTCATTACCTTCACCCTTCATTTGAGAGACGATAACAGCCCATTCCCCCATAGTTTCTGCCTTAACCACTTTTAATCCATTGCTTTCTAAAGCCTTCTTAACATCCTCTACTTTGTCTAATATAATTCCTGAGGAAATAAAAATACCATCTTTATGTAAAAATTTCTTTATATCTTTACTTAAAAGTATGATAATATCAGCTATAATATTGGCTACTACAATGTCAGCCTTTTCTGTTACTACATCCATAAGATTTCCTTGACGTATATCTACTGTATTTCCTACAGCATTTAATTCAACATTATTTCTTGTGGCATCTACTGCAACTTCGTCTATATCAACTGCAACAACTTTTTTTGCTCCTAGTTTAGCAGCTGTAATACCTAAAATTCCACTGCCACAGCCAATATCAAAAACTTGGGAATTACTATTTATATAATCCTCCAGCTGTTGTACACACATCATGGTTGTTTCATGGGTTCCTGTACCGAATGCCATTCCTGGATCCATTTCGATTATTAATTCATTATTTTTTGCCTGATAATCTTCCCAAGTAGGTTTAATAACAATATTGTCACTAATTCTTGTAGGTTTATAGTATTTTTTCCAGGAGCTACTCCAATCTTCTTCCTTTACTTCTAAGGTAGTTACTTCTCCCGCTCCAATATTTAGACCAAACTCAGGCAATAGTATTACTCCTTGACGAATTAATTCTATTTTATCCATTAAATCAGCAGTTTGTGGCAGGTATCCTTTTACAATAGCACCTTCGTAACCATTGTCCAATATAGTTTCATCTACATAATCCCATGATCCTTCTTCTCTTTTCATCATCACTAAATCATGGGGGTCTTCAATAACTACACCCTGTACTCCTGCATCGTATAAAATGTTTGAAACCGCTTCTACAGCTTCTGTAGTTGTTTTTATTGACACTTCAATCCATTCCATCATATCACATCCCCTAAATAATATACCTAGTTATTCTTGTTATTATACCCAATTAAAGCTTATGAAAAACAATTATACAATTTTCAATAATTAAAGTTGAGGCTAAAGCTTAGATTTACATTTTCTTAACCTTAACCTCAACCTCAAATATTATTCTTAAGTTTTATTTTATACCCCGAAGGCATCCTTTACTTTATCAAAAAAGGATTTTCTTTTTTCATGTATATCTTCTCCACCTTCAGCAGCAAACTGCTTTAAAATTTCCTTTTGCTTCTCTGATAGATTTTTCGGTGTTTCCACAACAACCTTTACATATTGGTCACCCTTACCATAGCCTTTAGGGTTCTGAACCCCTTTGTTTTTCAAACGGAATATGGTACTACTTTGGGTTCCCTCAGGTATTTTATATTTCACTCTACCTTCTAGTGTAGGTACTTCTAGTTCTTCACCTAAAGCAGCCTGTACAAAGGTAATAGGTATTTCACATATGATGTCGTAACCTTCTCTTTCAAAAATCTTATGGGGCAATACCCTTAATAGTATATATAAATCTCCATAAGGGCCTCCTTTGGTGCCAGGTTCTCCTTCACCCCTCATTGGTATAACAGAACCGTTGTCTACACCTGCTGGAATCTTAACCTTCACTTTTTTACGCTTTCTCTCTTTACCTTTTCCCTTACAGGTTTCACATGGTTGTTCTATGATTTGCCCTTCTCCACCACATTGGTCACATGCCTTAACATTTACGATCTGTCCCAAAGGTGTTCGTTGAGCATAACGAACTTCACCTGTTCCTTTACAGTGGGAGCAGGTTTTTTTAGATGTTCCAGGCTTTGCACCACTACCACTACAGCTATTGCAATTTTCATACTTATAGAATTCTATTGTTTTTTCTGTTCCAAAGGCTGCCTCTTCAAAGCTAATAGATACTTCATACTTAATATCAGCACCTTTTTGTGGACCACTTCTACGTCTTGAAGAGAATCCTCCTCCACCAAACATATCAAATATGTCTCCGAAAATGTCTTCAAAACCGCCACCACCGCCGAAGCCACCAAAGTCTCCAAATCCACCGCCACCGTTGCCGTTCACACCGGCATGGCCAAATTGGTCATATCTTTGTTTTTTCTCAGGTGTCCCTAATACTTCATAGGCTTCATTTGCTTCTTTAAACTTATCCTCAGCAGTCTTATCATCTGGATTTTTATCGGGATGATATTTCATAGCTAATTTTCTATAGGCTTTTTTTATCTCTTCAGGAGAGGCATTTTTGTCTAATCCTAAAATTTCATAATAATCCCTTTTACTCAAATTCTCACCGCCCTTTACTATAGTACATCCTTGGTCATTGATTTTAACTCTTAATATTATATTGTAGTTTGTTTATTTTATCAATAGCTTCAATTAATAGCTTCACTTAATATGAGGACACCCTTTAGGGTGTCCTCCTTTCATTTACTTGTCTTCGTTGTCATCCTGCACTTCTTCATATTCTGCATCTACTACATTTTCATCCTGTTGACCTTGTGCACCCTCAGCTCCAGCCTCTGCACCAGCTTGTTGAGCCTGCTCATACATTTTTTGAGAGATAGCATGGAATGCAGTGTTTAGATCCTCTATAGCCTTTTTCATTTCTTCAACATCATCAGCTTCTACAGCCTTCTTAAGCTTTTCAACCTCTGCTTTTACTTTTTCCTCTTCTTCTTTACTTACTTTGCCTTCTAATTCTCCTAGGGTTTTTTCAGTTTGATAGATTAAGGAATCAGCTTGATTTTTTACTTCGATTTTTTCTTTACGCTTTTTATCTTCTTCTGCATGTTGTTCAGCTTCTTTTATTTTAGCTTCAACCTCTTCATCTGATAAGTTAGTTGAAGCAGTAATTGTAATCTTTTGCTCTTTGCCAGTACCTAGATCTTTAGCAGATACATTTACGATACCATTAGCATCTATGTCAAAGGTTACTTCGATTTGTGGTACTCCTCTTGGTGCTGGTGGTATTCCTGATAATTCAAATCTACCTATTGTTACGTTATCTCCTGCCATTTCTCTTTCACCCTGTAATACGTGAATATCAACTGCTGGTTGATTATCAGCTGCTGTAGAGAAGGTTTGGCTTTTTTTCGTAGGTATGGTAGTATTTCTTTCGATTAGCTTTGTAAATACACCACCTAATGTTTCAATACCTAAAGATAATGGTGTAACGTCTAGTAATAGAACGTCTTTGACTTCTCCTGTTAATACTCCAGCCTGAATAGATGCACCTAAAGCTACACATTCATCAGGATTTATACCTTTGTGTGGGTCTTTACCTGTAATTTTCTTAACTGCCTCCTGTACCGCAGGAATACGGGTAGATCCTCCTACAAGAATTACCTTATCTATATCTGAAGCCGAAAGATTTGCATCAGACATTGCTTTTTTCATAGGATCTAATGTTCTTTCTACTAAATGATTAGATAGCTCTTCAAATTTAGATCTACTTAAATCTAGATTTAAATGCTTTGGTCCAGTATTTGTAGCAGTAATGAAAGGTAGATTTACATTTGTTGTCATCGTGCTGGAAAGCTCTTTTTTAGCTTTTTCAGCTGCCTCTTTTAATCTTTGTAAAGACATACTGTCTTCTCTTAAATCTATACCTTCCTGCTTTTTGAATTCTTCTGCAATATAATTAATAATAACTTCATCAAAGTCGTCCCCACCTAGATGGTTATCACCTTTTGTAGCTAATACTTCAAATACACCATCTCCTAATTCCAAGATGGATACGTCAAAGGTACCTCCACCTAAGTCATATACAAGAATTTTTTGTTGCTCTTCGACTTTATCTAAGCCATATGCTAAAGACGCCGCTGTTGGCTCATTGATAATTCTTTGTACATTTAATCCTGCAATTTTTCCTGCATCCTTAGTTGCCTGTCTTTGGCTATCTGTAAAATATGCCGGTACTGTAATAACAGCATCTGTAACTTTTTGTCCTAAGTAACTTTCTGCATCAGCTTTTAATTTTTGGAGAATCATTGCAGAAATATCCTGTGGTGTATAATCTTTGCCATCAATACTTACTTTGTGATCTGTACCCATATGTCTTTTAATAGATAGAATTGTTTTATCTGGGTTCGTTACCGCTTGTCTTTTTGCAGGCTCACCTACAATTCTTTCCCCATCTTTTCCAAAGGCAACGATGGAGGGAGTTGTTCTATTACCTTCTGAATTTGCTATAACAGTTGGTTCTCCTCCTTCTAATACCGCTACACATGAGTTAGTGGTTCCTAAATCTATTCCTATTACTTTACCCATCTCTGTATTTCCTCCTTCTATGTTCATAATTATTGTTTTTATTTTATTCTGCTACTTTTACCATAGCAGGTCTTATTACTTTACCATGTATTGTATAGCCTTTTTGTAGCACCTCTACTACCTCATCTGAAGCTGCATCGGATGCTTCTCTCATAACAGCATGATGAAGGTTCAGATCAAAAGGCTTGTTTAAAGCATCAATTTCCTCTATGCTATGTTTTTGTAGAGCATTTTTAAGCTGTTTAAATACAAGCTCTACACCTTGGTACAATCCATTATTTTCTCCTTCGACCTTTTCAGACCCTAGAGCTCTCTCCAAGTTGTCTACAATATCCAAAAGATCTAAGGCTAGTTTTTCATTGGCATATTTATGGATATCGCTCTTTTCTTTTTCAACCCTTTTTTTATAATTTGAAAAATCTGCCTGCAACCTAGTAAGTCTATCAAAATAATCCTTTGATTCCTCTTCTTTCTGTTGTAGCTGACTTTTCAAGGATGCCACATCATCATTATGGTTTTGATCCTGCATTTCATCCTGTACCGCATCTTTATTGTTATGTATTTCTTCTTGCTCTTCTACCTCTTGTGTTCCTTCAGTTACTCCATTTGTTTTATCTTTTTCTTCTGTCACTATATTCCACCTACCCTTAATTTAAAAAATTATCATTATTATAGGAAGTGCTCATACATCCTGTTCCAAATAAAAACAAAGATAGAGTGCAAAATGCCATGGGCACTTCGCACCAGTATTTTTATCTATATCTTGTTCTTATTAATTCATTAATATACTTGCTGATTTGATGTACAACACTTACAACATTAGCATAATCCATCCTGGTAGGGCCTATAACACTTAACCGACCTACTACAGTCTCATCAATCTTATAGGTGGCCGTCACCAAGCTACATTCCTGTGCTTCTTTATAGACATTTTCACTGCCTATAGATATACTTATACCACCTTGATCCTTTGCTGATATAATGTTACTTATTATTTGCTTTTCCTCCAACAATGTTAAGAAGGATTTGGCTTTTAAAAGATCATTAAACTCAGGAAAATTAAATATGTTTGTTGTACCACTTAAGAACAATTCAACATTCTCGGTTGTTTCTATGGTATTAAATAATTTAGGCACAATCGCTTCAGTTATATGGTTAAATTCATAAAGCTCTGTTGCTAATTCTTGAAGGATATTACCTTCTAAATCCTTGATGGATAATCCCTGTATCTTTTTGTTCAACATATTAGATACCTTTTCCACCTGATCATAGGTGATACCGCCTGGAACCCTTAGTACAGGATTCTTTATAACTCCTGTGTCCATAATCATCACGGCTATAATATTTTGTGTATCCACCGGTACCAATTGAATATGTTTGATTTTATTTTCCTTTATTTGAGGTGCTATGACTGCTGATGTGTAATTTGTAAGTTGTGATATAATTTTTGAACTATACTGCAATAGCTGTTCTATTTCCCCAAATTGTTTTAATAGGTTATTTTTTATATTCTTCCTATGAAGATCCGCCACCATTTTTAACTCCATTAAATCATCAACATATAGACGATATCCCTTATCGGAAGGAATACGTCCTGCTGAAGTGTGGGGTTGTGTCAAATACCCTAACTCCTCCAAATCAGCCATTTCATTTCTGATTGTAGCTGAGCTTACACCCAGATCATATTTTTTCGATAGGGTTCTTGAGCCCACCGGCTCTGCAGTGACAATATAATCTTGGATAATAGCTTGTAGTATTTTTATTTTTCTATTGTTTAAATTCATTCTATCACCCCAAATTATTAGCACTCTTTCTTGATGAGTGCTAATCATCTGTTTTTAAAATATCACTTCATTTTATATTTGTCAAGACCTTTAGTAAAATTTTTTATTCATCTAAAAGCATCTCTTGAAATACAACATTTGCTAAATTTAACCCTCGATCCGTTAATTTAATTGCTTTATCATCATAGGTAATGAGCCCCTGTTTTTTTAATTTATCTAAAGGCTTTTCATATACTGTAAAGGGAGATTGCTTGAATCTTTGATGAAAATATTCCACCGACACTCCCTCCGTCATTCTGAGCCCTAAAAACATAGTCTCACTGATTTGATCCTTTAAAGTGAGGATTATTGTATTTTCTATAGGCTTTTTCTTACCTTCAATAGTCTTTATATAGGTAGATATATCTGCGAAGTTATTGAACCTCGCCTCTTGAAGATAGGAATGAGCCCCCACACCTAACCCTAGGTAACTTTGATTTTTCCAATAGGTTATATTATGTTGGCATTGATGCTGATGCTTTGCAAAGTTGGATATCTCATAATGTCTATAACCCTTCTCCTTTAGAAACTCAATGGCATGACGGTACATAGCTAGTTCTAAATCCTCTGTTGACTTCTCTATCTTTCCCTCCTCCATCCACATATCAAAAGGAGTATTTTCTTCAATAATCAAGCTATAGGCAGAAATATGAGGTACACCTAAGTCTACTATGCTTTCTAGAGAGTATTTCCAATCTTCTAAAGTTTGATTATGTAGTCCAAACATTAAATCTACATTGATATTTTCAAACCCAACTTTTCTAGCATCCTGGAGGTTTCTTATAAAGTCCTCATACCTATGAATTCTTCCTAGATTCTTTAGCAAATGATCCTGGCATGCTTGTAACCCCATACTCAAGCGATTAATACCGGCTTCATAATACCCCTTTAGCTTGTCTATATTTAGCACTCCAGGGTTAGCTTCCATTGAAATTTCTATGTCGCTAGGGATAGAGCAGCACTGCTGTAAGCAGTCCGTAATTCCTCTTAGTGCCTCCGCCGACAATATAGAGGGAGTTCCACCACCTATAAAAATAGTCTTTATGCTATAGGAGCCTAGCTCCTCTTTATAGAGCTCTATTTCTTTTTTTAAAGCCTCCACATAATCTCCCAGGAGATGTTCCTTACCACTATAGGAAGCAAAATCACAATAATAGCACTTTTTTTCGCAAAACGGGATATGTATATACAAACTTAAAGATTTCACGGATCTCCTCCTTATATATCTAAATAAAAAAGTCTTCCTTTGGAAGATTTAAAGGATGACTTTTTTGAAACCAATATACGGAAATTATAACTTATCAACAGATTAAAACAGTTTATAATTTCCTATTGGTTATAAAACTAGCAGCCCTTTAACAGAGCAGCTAGTTTCTTATATAAAACCTTAGCTATCTAACTTCAATACTGACATAAATGCCTTCTGTGGTACTTCTACACTACCAACCTGACGCATTCTTTTCTTACCTTCTTTTTGCTTTTCTAATAGCTTTTTCTTTCTACTGATATCTCCACCATAACATTTTGCCAATACATCTTTTCTAAGAGCTCTAATGGTTTCCCTGGCAATAACCTTTGTTCCAATAGATGCTTGAATAGGTATCGGGAATTGATGTCGCGGTATTTCATCCTTTAGCTTTTCACACATAGCTCGTCCTCTACCATATGCTTTGCTTTCATGGACGATAAAGGATAGTGCATCCACTTGCTCCCCATTAATTAAAATGTCTAATTTCACTAGGGTAGATTCTCTATATCCTTTGAACTCATAATCTAGAGATCCATATCCCCTTGTTTTAGATTTTAAAGCATCAAAAAAGTCATAGATAACTTCATTTAAAGGAAGTTCATAATGAAGAACTACCCTTGTTTCCTCCATATACTCCATATGTTTCATTTCTCCACGGCGATCTTCACACAGCTGCATAACAGCTCCTACATATTCATTCGGCACCATAATACCAGCCTTAACAATTGGCTCCTCTATTTTTCTTATTTCTTGAGGTTGCGGAAGATTAGCAGGATTTTGTATCATTACCTCTTCCCCATCGGTTTTGGTTACTCTGTAAATAACACTTGGAGCAGTGGTTACTAGATCTAGATTAAACTCCCTCTCTAGCCTTTCTTGTATGATTTCCATATGCAAAAGTCCTAAGAAACCACAACGGAAACCAAAACCTAAAGCTACTGATGTTTCAGGCTCAAAAACTAGAGCAGCATCATTTACCTGTAGTTTTTCTAAGGCGTCCCTTATATCTTCATATTTTTCACCTTCTGCAGGATAGATTCCACAATACACCATGGAATTTACCTTTCTATAACCCGGCAAAGGTTCAGCAGTTGGGTTTTCTGCATCGGTTATTGTATCCCCAACACGACAGTTTCTTACATCCTTAATACTGGCGGCCACATATCCAACATCTCCAGCCTTTAGCTCGTTTACTTGGATAGGACCAGGAGAAAGAACACCCACCTCCACAACCTCAAAGGCTTTATTGGTGGCCATCATTTTTATCTTCATTCCTTTTTTCATGCTACCTTCTGTTACTCGTATATAGGCAATAACTCCTTTATAATTATCATAAAAAGAGTCAAAGATTAATGCCTTTAGAGGCTCATCTTCTCCACCTGTTGGTGCCGGCACCTTTTTAACAATTGCCTCTAATACGTCGGTAATATTTAATCCATCTTTTGCAGATATTAACGGTGCGTCATGGGCTTCAAGTCCAATAATATCTTCTATTTCTTTTTTTATTTCATCTGGTCTAGCACTGGGTAGGTCAATTTTGTTGATCACCGGTACGATTTCTAAATTTTGATCAAGAGCTAGATATACATTAGCAAGGGTTTGTGCCTCTATTCCTTGGGCTGCATCCACCACCAATATAGCTCCTTCACAAGCAGCTAAACTTCTTGAAACCTCATAGTTAAAGTCTACATGACCTGGTGTATCTATAAGGTTCAAGGCATATTCTTCTCCATCGTTGGCTTTATATACTAGCTTGATGGTTTGTAGCTTTATGGTAATACCTCTTTCTCTCTCTAAATCCATATTATCTAAGAGTTGATTCTGCATTTCTCTTTGACTTACTAAACCAGTATGTTCTATAAGTCTATCGGCTAAAGTAGATTTTCCATGATCTATATGTGCGATAATGGAGAAATTTCTAATCTTCCTTTGTCTATCGCTAGGCATATGTATATTCCTCCTTCAGTATAAACATCTCCATAACTTTATAAATTATATCATACTATTCTTATAGTTGGTAGTTACTTCAAAAAAAATGTCGGTTATCCCCGACATTTTTACATTTTTTATTCTTTCCAATATGGTATACAACTGCTGTTGTATGTTTTGTATTTTTTCTTCTACTGCTTCTTTCTCAATATATCTTATATTACCTAGTGTAAAGACCACATATTCTTCTTGTCTCACTTCAAAGCCTAGGACCTTTGTATCTTCTATACCTAACATATCTCTCACAGCATAATCTACCGCCACCACACCTACCCATAAAAAGATAAATATAATAGCTAAAGATAATATAACCTTTTTCTTGTGTTTTCTATGCTCTATTTTTGCTTTTTTTCTACTCATCTACATCACCATTGGTATTGTAGACAATTTTAAAACTTTATAAACCTATTTTTTAATATGATCTAGAGCATCTGCAAATACATCTGCTAAATATACAGCTGATCTCTTTGCTTCCTCTATGGTATTGGCATTACTCCCTACCTCCAATAGTGCATAGTGATTAGATAGGAATTGATTAAACTGACCATAGGGCTTTACTAGGATAGGCTTACTGAAGCCAGGGTATTTACTGTCACTAATAGCTTTAACATAATTAGCAAAGGTTTCAACCTCGCTTCTATTTGGCGCTGCTGGACCTATAACAAATTGAAACTTGGTACTTGTCTCGTCATTTATAGTTGCTTGGTTGTTGGATACAAGTCTGGCTCTATTAGGGTTAGTTTCGATGTGGTCGTAACCATCCCTATGCACATCTAAAACTACTTTTATAGAAGGATTCTCTTTTAATATCTTTCTCGCAGTTTCTAGGGATCTACTATAGGATCCACTATAGGAGGGGTAGTCATGATAGGTTGTATCGTGTATGACATTATATCCCCTCTTCTCCAGCTCCTCCGCCATAATTTCCGCTACGGTTATAACGGAATATTCCTTGCGCAATGTATGGTAATTTCCCTCCGAGGCTGGGTAATAGGATTCTGTACCATGGGTATGATAGATTAAAATATGGGGTTTCCCTTCTTGAAACTCTACCTTTTCAGGTTTTGTTACACTTTTCAAAACACTTGATAAATCACTACTTCTCAAGCTATCTATAACATTCTCGTCATCCATTTGATAAATCCCTTCCCACATTTCCCCCAAATCATCTTCATCGTAGGAGTCCATATCCTCTAGATTAGGTGCCGGTCCTACTGCTATGGAGTTCTCTCCTTCTTTTTCTACTTCAATAAAATAGATATCTCGAGTAGTCTCTTCCTCTCGAGGAATTTCTCTACGAAAATCTTCATCTCCCATTACCATTCTAACATTTTCTGTCTTACTAGCAGGAAATTGTGCTTGTACAAAAGTTACAGGGTTTTTAAGGTCGAGGGAAAACATATTATCTATAAAAGAAGTAGCAATATGTTTTGCACTTCCTCCAATACTTATATTATTAATTCCATCTCCACTAGGTAGAGCATAATGGATGGCTTGTACTAGAAATTTATTTTGCTCAGGTATTTCTCCCTTAACTCCTATATCCACTTTCATTTCACTGTTTACTTCATTAGTTGTGCTGGTGAAAGAATCTCTGTTCAAAATTAATTTGCCAAAAAAGAATAGTATGGCTAAGATCAATACTAAGATAATTATGTTTTGGTAATTTTTTGTAACATGCAGTCTTCTTCTCATAAATTAAGCACCCACCCTTTCTAGTACTATATAAATTAATATGAAGGATGGGTGCTATTTATGACATTAGATAAATTTTAATGAAGATATCTATTTACATCTTTTAAATCTATTCCAGGATGTACAGCTATATTAATAGCATTAGCTATAATTTGTGATAAATTTAAAATAATCTCATCTACTTCCTTTGGTGTAACCATAAAGTTTACACCATAAGGCTCTAATGTTTCTTTGATTAATTGATATTTTTCCTCTTCCTTTAAATCCTTTAACATATTATAGAATTGAGATCCCGGCTTTGCTTCTTTAGCAAAATTATCGATTACCATCTGAATAGTATCATTGGTTAAAGTAGCGGCATCTACAACTGTAGGAACACCTACTGCAATAACAGGGATACCTAACGTTTCTTTATTAAGTCCCTGTCTTTTATTTCCTACTCCGGAGCCTGGATGAATACCAGTATCAGAGATTTGTATGGTAGCATTAACCCTTTCCATTTTTCTAGAGGCTAAGGCATCCACCGCCACCACCACATCTGGCTTAATGTTCGCTACAATGCCTTTGATAATTTCTGTTGTTTCAACTCCTGTGGTTCCCATTACCCCAGGAGAAATAGCACTTAACTCAGCTAAGTCATCATCATTTTCCTTATTATAAAATTGAAACATATGTCTTGTAACAAATAATTTTGATACTACATTAGGCCCCAAGGCATCTGGTGTAACGTGCTGATTACCCAAACCTACAACTAAAACCTTTAGATGTTTTTCTATATTAACAAGTTTTCTAATCTCCTTAGCTAATATTTGGCTTATTTCATCCTTAAAGTCGGCATCCGGACGTCTAAGTCCTGCACTCTCTAATGTAATATATTTTCCCTTTGCCTTTTTCATGATTTCTTCGCCCTGCTGATCTAATACTTCTACCCTTGTAATTAGTGTATGGGACAATTCTTCCTGATCTACTGCCACACCTGGTATTTCCTGTTGTTTATCCTCTTGATATAACTCTCTAGCTTCTAAAGCTAAATCAGTTCTTACTTGAAACATATCCTCACCCCGTTTTAATAATTTGATGTTTTTTTTAGTATTTGCCAACAAGGGTAAAAATATCTATCCTCTATTACAGTATTTTCTGTATAATTTATTTATTTAAAGTCAATAAATTAAATATATTATTTGTTATTGCTTTTTAATTGAATTTCTGATAAAATTACTGTGTTAACGACCACATAAGGGGGTGAAGATGTTGGCAAATATTAAATCAGCAATGAAAAGAATCAAAGTTATCAAGAAAAAAACAGCTAGAAACAGAATGATCAAATCTCAGCTTAAAACTGCTCTTAGAAGATTTGAAGATGCTGTAGCTGCTGGTAACCTTGAAGAAGCAAAAGCTAAGCTACAGTTCATAGAGAAAAAACTTATGCAGGCTGCAGCTAAAAATGTTATCCATAAGTCTAAGGCTTCTAGAAAAGTATCTAGACTTGCGGCTAGATTGAACAAGCTTGTTGCTTAATGATGACAAAAACAAGAAAATCCGTGTCTCGGAGGTTCCTAAATAAAATTAGCGTACATAATTGTACGCTTTTTTGATTTCCTTTTTTTATTTAGATTCCTTGCACATTTCAATGATAAATAACTCTAGAGCTATATCCTCCTTCATTCCACCAGACTTAACCGTCACATCCATCTGCAAAAACTTTTCTACTAACTCCTTTAATCTCTCTATAGTAAAGCCTTTACTGTGACTGGCACATTTTGTAGCAACAAAGGGATGTATGCCTATTTTAGAGGCAATTGCTTTTGATGTGTAGCCCTCTTCTAGCAACAATTTTGTTTTAAGTAGATTTCTTACTTGATTTCCTAGAGTTGCAATGATTTTTCTGATGGGCTCTCCTTCATAAACCATGGTGTTTAATCTCTTAATAGCTTCCCTCGGTTGTTTTTTTTCCACCGCATCTAAGAGCTTAAATATATCATTTTGAAAATTATTTGTTAAAATACCTTCGATATGCTCCACTTCTATATATTGTTGATCACCAATATATGCAACTACTTTTTTTATTTCGTTTTCTATATCCAGTAGGCTTTGGGTAGCGGTCTTGCCTATATAGTCTATGTTTTCCATAAATGCCGTCAAAGTCTTTTCTGTAGCAGCTTTGTCATACTGTTTTATTTTCTTTTCAATCCACATTTTCAAATCTTTAGGATTTAGCTTTTCACAATTTACAGTTTCTCCTTGTTTTTGAACTGTTTTCACTATTTTTTTTCTAGCATCTATAGAGGCGGAATTATAAAATACAAGGGATGTCTTTTCTGGCATTTTACCCATATACTTTATTAAAGCCTTTTCATCCTCTTCAGACATATTTTTCTTTTTACTGGTGAATACCTCTAGGTCTTTCACAATAACTAATTTTCTCTCTGCCATAAATGGTAAAGTCTCACAAGCATCCTCTAGCTTTTCTAAAGAAAATTCCTTCCCTTCTATAAAGGACAAATTTAAGTCCTCTAACCCCACTGGTACCAATTTTTTTTTAAAGTCATTTAAAAATCTTTCAGCTAAATACATTTCTTCTCCATAGACTAAATATATGTTTGCTATGTCATTGGCCCTTAACTTTTTCATTGCTTCCTTGTAGCTCATATGTATTCATTCCTTTTCTCTTCTGTTGTTTGTAGCTCCATATTATCAAGTATACAATAGTTAATATACCATAATAAATAGTAATAGGTAAAATATTTATATTTTCTACCTTAACACTGGCAAATGGAAGTTCACTTAATGTTGCTGCTATCCAGTAAATATAACTGAGTGTATTATTTACAAGATAGTTTATGACACTGTCCATACCTAAAGGAAGTAGGCTTGAAAATATACTTAAAAAAGCCATGGCCAATAACGGAGCTAATACCGGTACAATAAATAGATTAGCTACAAAGGATATAAGTGAAATTTGTTGGAAATGATAGGCGATAATGGGTATAGTACCGATTTGAGCTGCAATAGTAACTGTTAGCAGTCCCTTCAGAGCCTTAGGTAATATATCAAAACCTTCTTTTATTATTGGATAGAACATTAAAATGCTTAGAGTAGCAGCAAAAGATAGTTGAAATGAAACAGAAAATAAATGAAATGGGTTAGATAGTAACAGGAAAAAAGCTATCATCATAAGAACATTGATACCATCATATTTCCTATGTGCAAAATAAGCAAAGACATAAAAATAATACATTGCGCTGGCTCTAATAATAGATACAGGAAAACCTACCATATAGCCGTATAGCCATAAAATAATCATGGTGGAAATTAATATTTTTTCCTTTCCTAGTTGAAAAAACCTAAGTATAGCATGGATTAAAAGCACCATGATCCCCACATGTAGCCCCGAAACAGCCACAATATGTGCTGTACCACTTGCAGAGAATACAGCTAGCATTTCTCTAGACATATAGCCTTGATTTCCAAACATAATGCTTTTCAACAAACCACTTTCTATGTCACCTAGTGAGGCATCAAAAAAATCCTCTATATACTTCCTAGTACTATAGCTGGCATGCATTATATTGATATTATGAGGATTCTTTATCTTTGTCACCTTCCCAGATGTCGCCTCCAACATAAGATTATAGCCTCTACTTCTCAAATACCTTTTATACCCCTGTAGACCTTCTTCTGTAAAACGCTCCTTAATAATGGCATTTTTAATCTTTATTGTATCCCCTGGTTGCAGAGGATTTTCTATAGATAAATACTTTAGTCTAGCTTTTTCTTTAACGGTGATATCACCTGCATTGGTATTAAACCCTGTTATCTTTATATCATATTCTCTGTAGTTTCCCTCTGTTTTTATCATCCCTATAACTCTTCCTTCTACGTCTATACTTTCTGCAGTATAGTTTTTTAATATAGTAGGATATGCTATGGCTGAATGATATAAAAAACCGCCTAATAAAATAAATATGAGATATATAAATAAATTATATTTATTTGAAAACAACATAATCAATAGCAAACATCCAAATAGTATGATGAAAACACTACCTTTGGTGAATGTAAATATGTAGCTATCGTATATATAGTTATATAACAATATTCCTATTATAAGGGAAATGCATAGGCTTACAAAGGGTCTAGACATATAGCAACTCCTACAAAGCCGCCATAGATGCTATGACGGCTAATGTTTTTTAATATTTATGTTCTTCTATAGAGTGAGATTTTATTCTAAAGATACTAAATGTATGAGGGTCCTCTCCCACTTCCAAAATACCTGTAACCTTCATGGCCTTTGAAGAAAAATCTACAGTTTTACCATCTGGGGCAAATACTTGAATCACTTGAAGAAAATCTACATCTTCCCCACCACAAAAGGGACAACTGCCTCCAGGTACCTGGATCATGTAAAAATACTCAGCCTCTAATGGTGTCAGTGGAGACATATAGCCTATAATTTCAACTACCTTACCGTCAAGCTCCTTAGCTTTACTGGATACATCATAGACATCCTCCTCTACTTTTTCTGATAACTCCCAAAAAGCAAGTGCATTTACCTCTTCATGGGACTCACTACATCCCGTTAATAAAGAGGGTATAAGTATCAGTATAATAAGTAATATAGCTTTTAGCTTCATAAACGTCCTCCTAATTATCTATAAATTTTGTAGGTTCTGTTCTGTAAACAGTTAGGGCTGGAATTAAACCTGATAGTAGGCCCAGCATTAGTACCGTTATAACTGTTATACCTTCACCCTGCCAGTACTGTAATGCATTGACATATATGCCAGCAGCATGTTGTAGGTGTCTACCTATCCAATGAGCAAGTGTATGTCCTCCTATAATACCTATCAAAATTCCTATCACTGTAATTACTACTGCCTCTAAAATTACTATAGTTAGCACTTTGTTTTTAGAAGCTCCTAACATTCTCATAACTGCCACATCTTTACGTCTTTCCGCCATGGAGCTCATCAAGGATATTAAGATGGATAAGGCTGCGATTATAATAGAAATATAAGCCAGAACATTGGCCACCATCGCACCATCCCCTAGAACCTTTAATAATTGCCTTAAAACTACTGCCACAAATGCAGCCTGAGCAGGATAATGGGTATCAGCTTCTATAGCAGTTTTTAAAGTAGCTAAAGAAACAATATCTCTACCCTGGATCAATATAGCAGTTAATTCTGGTTTATCGACATGATGGTGTTCATGATGTTCATGATGCTCTTCATGTTCTTCTTGAAGGTGATAACCTTCATTTTTATAGTGATAATAGGTTTGATGACTAGCATGTATGTCATGAGCCTCCCACACACTTTCTACAGGTGTGAAAATAATATAATCATCCGTATTATTTTGAGGCTCTAATATTCCTACAACAATATATTCTAAGTCATGGGCATGATGGGTATCATTGTGATGAGGATCAGTGGCTGAGGTGTCTTCATTGTGATGGTCATGACTACAGCCACCTATACCATCCCCTACACCGTGGGCCCCTACAAACTTATCACCAATTTTCAACCCACCTCTTTCTGCAACCATGTGACCGATAACTACCTCTCCTACCTCCTCATAAAACCTTCCTGTAGCTATAACACCGTTAATGTTCTCATCTTCTTTTTCCATAAAGTATGTACTATCTGTACCAACAATACGGTAATTACGATAATTATCACCTAAAGCCAAAGGAATTGCTTTAGTTACCCTCTCATCTGCTGCTAATTTTCTAAACACTTCATAATCTATATTGCCGATAGGTACTTCGTAATGAAATACAGTACTTAAAATCAATTGTGTTGCACTTCCTTTAGGGCCTACAATCATATCGTATCCTCCGCCTTGAAAAACCGCTCCTTGATAAAGTGCAGAAGATAAGATTAGAATCGCTATTAATAATGTAACTCCTATGGCAACAGAAATGGTTGTTAAAGCAGAAGAAAATCGTCTATTTCCCAAGTTGCTCATAACTACTTTTAGAATTCCCATTGTGTTGCCTCCTCCCCTATTTTTATAGCTTTATTTATATCCCTTATATCTACCACTTTTGAAAATCTAGACTTAAACTCTTGACTATGGGTTACCATGACTAAAGTAACATTGTTTTTTACACATAAATTCTGTAAAAGATCAAATACCTTCATACCGGTGGTATAATCTATGTTGCCTGTAGGCTCATCCGCTAAAATTAGATTAGCTTCATTTGCTAGAGCTCTAGCAATCGCTACCCGCTGTTGTTCTCCCCGAGATAAATTAGTTGGTTTATGGTTTAATCTATGGGAGAGTTTTACCTTATCTAAGAGTTCTTTCGCCACCATTTGTTGTTGTTTTTTATCTTTATTTGCGGCGAATAACATAGGTAGCATAACATTTTCTAAAGCAGTTAAACTGTTTATTAGATGAAAACTTTGAAAGATATAGCCTATTTTTTCAGCTCTAAATTTATCTTTTTCCTCTTCCTTCAATAAATCCACTCTAATATCATCAACTATTACCTCTCCTGCAGTAGGAGCAACCACTCCAGATATAATATTTAATAAAGTAGTTTTACCGGAACCACTGGGTCCTACCAATGCTATTTGATCTCCCTTTGCTACCTGGTAAAAATCAATATCCAAGACCTTTAGTAACCCTTCTGTAGAATGATAAGTTTTTTCAATATTTTTTAAAGTAATCAATTTTAAGCCGCCCTTCATCGTATAATATTTATATTATTCTGAATTAAATTCGACTACTAATTGTAAATTCCTGCAACTAAATTGCAAATAGTGTTAATTAAATTTGAAAATTGTCAATAAAAAGAGCATCTACGACGCTTTCGCTAGGAAACCCTAGGTTTCCTTCGACGACAGCAAAGCTGTCTGAGCACCTTCCTGAAAACAGGCAGGGGATTTCATCCCCTACAACCCCTTTTTTTATTTAATAGAAAAGTAAAACTTTCCTATTAAATAAAAAATAGCCGAAATTATAATTCCAGCTATTCTTTAACAAACTTAAATTTATTTTTTGTTTTCGTAATGTCCCAAATGATTTGGTAGAATCTCAGCTGCTGTATGATCGTTACCATAATACTGCAATAGAGCCTTGATATTGATGGTGTGGTTATTTTTATCATAGTTGACCTCTACATTGTTAGCTCTTCCATCATCCTGATGAAGTCGTAAAAATTGATCTACAACATCATTTGCAGCTTCACTGTTGACATCTCCATAAATTTGAAAATATTCTTTTTCGGGTATTTCTAAATATAAATCATAACCTCTATCATGTTTTACTCTTCTGTCAAAAACACTTTCCAGCATAAAAATCTCCACCTTTCCTCATAAAATAGAGAACAAGTACTACATCCTTAAATATCTTGGGATACAGTTTTATTTTCCCCTTTTATAGGAAAGATATAAACAGTATAGACTTTTATTTTTTGTCATTTTATATAAAATAACATTTACCTTCCTCTGCCATTTCTAAAATATAAGGAAACACTTCCTTTGCTTCATTTGATACGGCATGTGGTTGAATATCCGGTAAAAAATGAGTTAAGACTAGTCTTTGTAATCCTGCCTTCATAGTAAGTTCAGCCGCCTGTCTTGCCGACATATGGGGGACATTTTCATTGATATGCTCTTGCAAAACATTTGCTTCACATAAAAACAAATTGCTTCCCTTTACAAAGTCTACAAGTCCATCAAAATACCTTGTATCACCAGAATACACAAACTTTTTATTATTTTTTTCAAATGCCATTGCATAGCATTCTATCGGGTGATTGGTCTTTTTAAAGCTCACTTTTATATCTTTAATAATAATTTCTGTTCCTTCATGTATGATATTTCTAGCGAAGGCACTATTATATTGAATTCTATCATAATCCTCTTTAGGACTTGCTGGTAAATAAATCGGTATAGGATTTGCTAATTTACCCATCATTTGCTTTATGTTAATAGCATATCTTAAAATCATCAAGTCGCTCATGTGATCGGGATGTAGATGACTTATAAATATAGCATCTAATTTATTCAAATCATTACAGTACTGAAAAAGCTTACCTAAGACACCGTTTCCACAATCAATCAAAATTTTCGTATCATTGTCTTGTAACAGATACCCTGAACAAGCACCACCTGCTTTAGGATAAGGTCCATAGCAGCCTAACACAGTCAACTTCAATATCATCCCTCCTTATTCTACCTACTACTTCTTTTTTTATTGCTTTTTAATAGTTGAATCGCATCATGTACTGGTTTATAGTATGGGATGATACTTCGTGCTTTATACAAATGCCATTTAGCTTTTTCTACGTGCTCTAATTGGGCATAGATTAAGCCCAATTGATATTGTCCATATCCATTTTCAGGTGCACTATCCACCAGCAGCTTTGTATATTTATAGGATAGCTTTAATTCCTTTAGTGCAAACCAATAAATCTGACCTAAGGTCAGCAGCAGATAAGCATCCTTTGTATCATATTTTAAAGCTTTTTTATAATAGGCAACAGCTTCTTTATGATTTTTTTCTTCATTGTAACAATCACCTATACCAGTATAGACCTCTATTTCAAAGTCGTCCATAAAACTACTGTCGCTTAATTTCAATGCCTTAAAATAACAATCCAACGCCCCTTTATTCTTCTCCAGTTCATAAAATATATCCCCCATGAGTTTCCAATAATAGGCATTGTTAGGTTGTTTATCTAATTCTTTTCTTAAAAAATTAACTGCATATTCATAGCTTCCAATATTAATTAAAGCAATAATTAAATTACTTACTAGGTATTGGTTTTGTGGGTTCTTTTTCAAAGCCATTTTACAGGTATTAAAGGCTTCCTCCTCCATACCATTGATAATATAAAAACTGCTCATGTTAAGATATGGCTCTATAGACTCTGGCTTTAGCACCGCCTGCATTTTTAAAGCTTTTATTGCCTTACCTATATTACCTACATCTTCGTAGGCATAGGCTATATCCTCTAAAATATTATGTCGCTTATATTTTTTCAAGAAAAAAGGATTATATTTAAAAATTAATGCAAGTCCTTTGTATGCAATATCTATTCTATTGTGCTTGATATGACTTTTAATCTCTTGAAAAAATAATTTCCATCCGTCTTCACCTTCTGTATTTAAAAAGTTGTATTTGTGCAGCCACCCCTCCTGCAATTCCTGTGAGTTTACATTAACTCGAGGGTAAAATACATTATTGTTTATTCTCGTTGGATCCACCATGTCTATGATTTTGTTGTATAGGTCTTTACCTTGATCATCATATTGAAACTTTATCTCCAGCCAATATCCCGGAATGTTTTTAAATTTATTTTTGAACTTAATAGATTTAATCCCGGAAATTTCATGGGCAGTAACTTTATTTTCATCTATAGTGATTTCACTTTTTTCAAAATACTTCTTCAAGAAATATATTCTCTCTTCTTTTGTAATGAAAAAAATATTCAGTACCATTATTATAACCTCCCCCTGAAGTAAGCAATCACTTCTTATATATAATACTATACTAAAACCCGACTGTTAACAATAAATTTCATTTCTTTTACTTAAGGTATATATTATAATGGAACTGTAAAAGAGGGGGGAATAAACCTATGGGCAATAGAAAGCATTTGTACATAGTAGGTCTTCTCATAATGTTAACTATCATTTTGTCTGGCTGTTTATCAAATGAAGATTTATCTATTCACTTTATTGATGTAGGCCAGGGGGATAGCATTTTGATTGTAACTCCACAGGGTAAATCTATTTTAATTGACGGTGGAGAAATCTCTGAAGGTGATAAGGTGGCTTCCTATTTGAGAAGAAATAAAATCAAGAAAATAGATATCATGGTGGGAACACATCCTCATAGTGACCACATCGGTGGTCTTATTGAAGTGATGAATAGATTTAAAGTAGATAAACTTTTTCTACCAAATAAAATCCACACCACTATAACCTACGAAAAGTTTTTAGAAACTGCCACTACTCAAGGCCTTAAGATTACCACCCCCATCAGTGGTACCAGCCTATCTCTTGAAGAGGATATAACCCTTCATTTTTTAAGTCCCTTAAGGGATTATGGGGATGACTTGAATCTATGGAGTATTGTTTTGAAATTAGATTATAAAAACCAATCATTTTTATTTACAGGGGATGTAGAGGCTACGGGAGAGTTAGACATTATTAATGCTTATGAGAAGGATTTTTTGACATCTAATGTTTTAAAGGTAGCTCACCATGGTAGTAATACCTCCAGTACCCAAGAGTTTTTAGATATAGTAAAGCCGCAGGTAGCTATTATATCCTGCGGCAAAAACAATGCCTATTCTCATCCTCATCAAGAAGTCATAGATAGACTAATATCTTCAAATATTGCCATATATCGTACTGATTATCAAGGTACTGTCCTTATAAAAAGTGATGGTAGCAAAGTTTGGTCTAATACCAAACCTTACTACCACTAATGCTTTTTATATTTTTTCCTCTATAAAATTTCTAATTTCTTGTTTTTCATCATCTGTTAATTTATATATTTGAAATACAAGTTCATCTATTTTGCCTTGTATTTTTTCTATATTGTCCTTGTCATGCATACCTTCCATTCTCATCTTTACCAGTTGCTGAAGCTCTGTAGCGATCTTCTTATTACTGGTATAGTGTATCGGTATCGTCTTTAAGGGGGTTGCATATAGTTCTAAATATTGACCCTTTCTTTTGCCTCTATAATACAACCAAAAGTACATTAAGGATGAATTAAGAATACCCAGTAAATATAACAAAGAAACCTTCTTTTCCTTAGGTGTAATATAATATACATCTGCACTGGCATACCAAGACCCTTCTACATAAGCAAAGGTATTTTCTAAAGAACGCTGTGGCGCTACAATTTTTTCTCCTTCAAATATAGAAGTTTTTCTCGGCCATTGTAGGGCATACCATTTTCTAACTCCATTTTTCACTTCCCTACGTTGCTGCAATAGTTCCTTAAACTTCATTAAATGATTATAAAGAGTAGGTATAGCTTCGATGTTTTCTAAATTATCATCATTTATATATAGTATATACAAACCTTCTTTTTTTAAGGTCTCATATCTTTTAATATGACTATTTTTATAAAACTTCTTTAGATAATTATTTTTTACCTCATCCTTCAATTCTAAAGCTGTTACTTCCTCCTGACTCAACACAAAAATTCCCTTACCCTTATCCTGCTGCCTATTCAACTTTAATGCCCAAGGGGCACTAAGCTTATCTCCACCACTAACAATTCCTTGGTTAACATGACACAGATCCTCAAGAGATTTATTGGCCACATTTTGAATTTTATTTAAAATCTTCAACTGACTATGATGGCTTTGTATGAGTAGCTGCTGTTTATGGTCATAAAGTTCTTCATGGGGAATCTTGGACACCTCTATTTGCTGTGTGTTCTTTTCCTCCATCAGTGCTTTATATAGATCTTCTTGGTTCATTTTCTCATGTTTTATACTCATTAGAGTGGTGAGGGTCTTTTTTTCTTCTTCTTTTGAGGCCATAAAAATCATATTATGCTGTCCCTTTGCCTCAGCAAAAATGTTAAAGCTATTGAAGTTTATGATAATTTTTAATGTATAGTTATCCTTTAAAAAGCTCCTTAATTTTTTTGCCCCATCGGCTGTTACAAAGTAATTGGTGGTGATATAACTTAGCATTCCATCATTTTTTAATATTTCATAGGACTTATAAATAAAGAAATAAAAATAATCCATGTTTCTTTCATAATACTTACTACCAAAATCATGACTTCGTATACTATCAAATAAAGCTTTATTTCCTTTTTCCCCTATATAAGGAGGGTTACCTATAACAAGATCAAACTTAGTATCAAATTCTTCTATAATTTCTAATGTCAAAGCATTGCCTGCCATAATATTAAAAGGTGTGCCCTCATAATCATGGTTATATTGCTCCTGTAATTCCATTAATAAAAAGAGTTTACACATCATAACCGTCATAGGTTGAATATCAATACCATATAGATTTTGTTGTAACATCTGTGTTATGAGTTTATATTGGCATGAAGTTTTGCCAATTAAGTTATTTAATTTAAATCTTAAGTCCAATATAAAATGAACTACTTCCCGCAAAAACACACCGCCACCACAGGCAATATCAATAATCTTTATGTTGTCTAGTATATCTAAAAGCTCCAGGATGTAATCCATTGGAATGACTTCTATCTTACCTTCCAAATAGTCTTGAAGCTGTATATTGTGCTTCTTCATCTTTTTATCTATATAGGTGGTGATAGATTTGCACGTCATATATTTTACAATAGCTCGAGGTGTATAATAAGAACCAGTTTTTACTCGAAGGTCTTTGTGTATGATGCCTTCGTAGGTTTCCTCCATAGCTTTTATGGTGATGTTGCCTTCAACCCCTTTATAGGTATATTCTTTTAAAATCAGCTCTAGTAGTTGAGTGTATTCTTGTTTTTGAATAGGTCGATATTTTTCATAGTAGTGACTGAAATTGTGGTTTTTAGCTAAAAGGTTTAAAAGGACTTCTCTACTATAAGGAGTATCCTTAGCATTGTAGTGATAAAAGTACATGTTTAAATAAATCCATAATAATCCCTCCGAAGAAGAGAGATGATATTTTTCTATTAGCTTATTAATTAGTTCGATACAATCTAATTTAAATATCTTCATCCTATTGACCCTCACCTTTAAAGTTTTTAATTTAAAAGAAAAAAAGGTGGAATATACTCCCACCTTTACCTATCCTATGTTTGGGGTACATATTGGATAGATCAAACAAAATATGTGTTGTGTTGCGTGTTAAAATAATAATTCTACAAAAAACTACAATTTCCTTCTTTTTTAAAATTTTTATAGAATAATATTATTTCCCTTTTATCTACATATAATGAATTGAGGTGATTTTAATGAAGGAAAAACTAATAGGTACTTTTTTATTTATATTTTTAGCTTTATTATCCTTTCATGTTTACAATTTTTTTGATAGCCCTAAAAGTATTGCAACCTTTCAATCCTACAGTTCTCCCTCCCATAAAATAAACAAAGACCTCATAGATGCATACAATAGTGAGGATACTAGTGTTAAGGGTGAAGCAAAGCGGGAAATTATTGAAAAAGCATTAACAGCTGTAGGCTATGAAAAATGGAAGGAGTTTAAAGAGTATATAGAACTTCACTTATATGAAGACCAGGTATTACCTCAAAGCTCCCAACAACTTATTGTAGCACTAAACCTTTCGAAGGACTCGGCTTTTATAGCGGTTTTTGATAAGGTTGGAGATGAATATATTTACTATGACAAACTTCCAAGTCTTGTGCCCGTAAATAAAATAGACTTTTTATCCATCACCCCTCACCCACAAAAAATAATGGCTGTCTATCAAACCCTAGACGAAAGATTTGGTGGATTCTTTTACGAAGATTTTCTGGATTTGTATCTATATACTGAGGAGGGCTTTAAAAAAACCTGGCAAAAATCTCTTTATTATGAAGAAATCTATAAAGAGGTATGGGTTGATCCAGATGCTAAAGACAGCTTATGGAATAGAATTACAGAGGAAACTTTGATTGATATCATTGGAGATGACCCTATGAGGATCAATACTTTGACTACCTTGAAAAAATTTTCCACCAATGCTCATCAATATCCCGAGCTAGATAGTTTTTCTTTGATTCATACGGATAATTATAAACGTAGTTATTATTGGAGTGAAGACTATGATACTTTTATTTTAGGAGAGGTATCCAAGGATGTATTTTTATCTAATGTAGCTCTTTTAGATGATATGGAAATTAGCCGTGAAGCTTTATTTGGCATAACCAATATAAATTACAAATTAGTAACCTCAAATGGAGAAATTATCTATCTACCTAAAAATAAATTTCAAGCTATGTTTCAAAGTTTGCTTGAAAAGTGATATAATGTTTTAATAAATTTAGAAAAAAATAACAAAAGAGGTGTACGAATGAAGACGAAAAAACTTTTTTGGCACAACCCTTATGTAGAAGATTTTACAGGGAATATTATACATAGTGAAAACTATAAGGAGGATGATAGTAAATACGTCCTTATATTAGATCAAACTGCTTTTTATCCCGAGGGGGGTGGTCAGCCATGGGATGAAGGCAAAATCGGAGACAGCACTGTGACGTATGTCTTTGAAGAGGATGAGATCATTTACCATGTGGTGGATAAAATCCCCGAAAACAAAGACAATATTTCCTGCTCTATTCAATGGGAAAGACGTTTTGATTTTATGCAGCAACATTTAGGACAGCACATTTTATCAGCTGTCTTTGAAAAACTTCACAATGCTGCTACTGTAGGTTTTCATTTGGGGAAGGAATATGTCACCATAGATATAGATAAACCTTCTCTATCATCTATTGAAGCAAAGGCAGTAGAGACAGAAGCCAATGCCATCATCTATCAAGATTTAGTAGTGAAAACACTTTTTCCCTCCCAAGAAGAAATAGTTGATTTGCCTTTAAGAAAGGCTCCTTCTGTTACCGATGGTATTCGTATTGTTGAGGTAGATGGATTTGATTATTCTCCCTGTGGCGGCACACATCCTAAAAGTACTGGTTCCGTCGGAATGATAAAAATACGTAAGTGGGAAAAGAATAAAGACAATACCCGTATAGAGTTCGTGTGTGGCGAAAGATGCTTGGAGGATTTTCATTGGAAAAACCAACAGATCAATGGCATCTCTACTATGTTATCAGTAAAAGATATCGAAGCGGAGGAAACAGTAACAAAAATATACAGCGAGTATAAAATCCTTAACAAACAAGTAAGGGATTTAAAAAGGGAGCTATTGAACTATCAAGCGAAGGAGCTTCATTATACCGCGGAAATACTTAGAGATTATCATGTAGTCATAAAGAAGTTTGAAGGAGAAGATTTTAAAGATATAAGAACTATGGCGAATACCCTGGTGCAGCAGCCTAACACCATTGCCCTATTGGCTACAAAAAATGATAAAGCTCAGGTTGTTTTTTCCTGTTCTAAGGATACACCTGTTAATATGAACCAGCTTTTCAAGGAGGTTATCCCTCTAATTGATGGTAAAGGTGGTGGCAATGCCTTCAGTGCTCAAGGTGGTGGGGATGATCTTAGTAATTTAGATAGCCTACTGACAGCAGCATATCAAAAGCTTATCCATGAATATTTAAAATAAGCCATAAATTTTCTTAAGGAGATGTTAAATATATGAAAAAGATAGCAAAGGAAATGTTAGAAGAACGTGGGGTTACTATTAAAGATATGGCAGAATTGGTTATTGAGCTTCAAAAAAATTATGTATCTTTAACATTAGAGGAGGCTATGTTTAATATAGAGAAGGTATTACAGAAAAGAGAGGTGCAAAATGCCATATTAACAGGGATTCAATTAGATAAATTAGCAGAAAAGGATTTATTAGAAGAGCCTTTGTTATCTATCGTCAAAAAGGATGAATCCCTATATGGTATTGATGAAATTGTTGCTTTAAGTATTACCAATATTTATGGTTCTATTGGCTTTACCAATTTTGGTTACTTAGATAAATTAAAACCCGGCATAATAGGAAAAATAAATGCCCATGAACATGGGCAAGTGAATACATTCCTCGACGATTTGGTGGCGGGTATTATTGCCGCCGCTTGTTCCAGAATCGCACATGCTGCTGAAAGCTCAGAAGGTGGGGAGGATTAAACCCTACCTTCTGTCAGCAGACTCTATATTAGCCTTTTTTGTTGGCAGGCTCCATATTAATTCTTCTTCCTTTAATACGGTTCTTGTTCATTACTTTTAATACTTTGTTTGCATATTTTTCAGGTACTTCAACAAATGTAAATTTGTCAAACATATCAATTAGACCTACCATATTTCCATCTATTCCAGCCTCACCAGAAATAGCACCTAAAATATCCCCTGGTCTTGCACCATGGCTCTTCCCTATGTTTAGGAACATTCTAATCATACCTGATTCAGCTCCGGTATCTACAGAATTTACATCACTAGCTGCTTCCATAGCATCTTCTTCATTTTTATTGATCATTAATTTTAATAAGGCTGCCGCTATATCAATGGAGGAATATTCTTCTGATAATTTCTCCACAAAATTCACGTGATCAGACATGCCGCCTTTTTCAATTGTTGTTACAACATTTTTAGCAATGGTTTCTCTTTGCTTTTCAGCAATGTCATTTACCGTTGGTATGGTTTTTCTCTTTATTTTAGTCTTAGTATAGATTTCTAATGACTTCAAAGTCCTAATCTGTCTACCAGCTACAAATGTATAGGCTATACCAGCTCTTCCGGCTCTTCCTGTTCTTCCTATTCTATGGACATAGTACTCAAAGTTCTCTGGTATATCATAGTTAATAACTAAATCTACATCATCTACATCTATACCTCTAGCCGCTACATCTGTTGCTACCAAAAGATCTATAGTTCCATCACGGAATCTTTTCATTACTCTATCTCTTTGGCTTTGCTTTAAGTCACCATGTAATCCCGCTATAGCATAACCTCTACTTTCTAGAGATTCAACTAATTCGTCTACACCTTTTTTGGTTCTACAGAAAATAATACCTAACTGACTTTCCTCCATGTCTAAAACCCTACTTAGAGCATCTACCTTTTCATGATTTTTCACTTCAAAGTAATACTGCCCTATTTGTGGAACTGTTAATTCTTTATGTACCACCTTGATTTTTTCAGGCTTATTCATGTATTTTTTCGCTATTCTTTCTATTTCCTTTGGCATAGTAGCAGAAAACATAGCTGTTTGTCTATCCTGTGGTGTAGTTTCTAATATGGTTTCAATATCTTCTATGAATCCCATATCCAGCATTTGATCTGCTTCATCCAATACAAGACCTTTGATATGTTCTAACTTCAAAGTTTTTCTTTTAATATGGTCTATCAGTCTTCCTGGAGTTCCAACAATAATTTGTGGTCCCTGTTTTAATGCTTTTATCTGCCTATCTATCGGTTGTCCACCATAGATAGCTATCGACTTTACACCAGGTAAGTACTTGCAGAACTTTCTTAATTCATCCGCCACCTGTACAGATAGTTCTCTAGTAGGTGCCATGACTAATATTTGAGGACTATTACCCTTAGTATCCACTTTATCAATCATAGGTATTCCAAAGGCAGCAGTTTTTCCAGTGCCAGTTTGTGCTTGACCTATAATGTCTTTTCCTTCATAAAGCTTTGGAATAGCTTGTACTTGAATTGGAGTTGGTGTTTCAAACCCTAATTCCTCTACCGCTTTGTAAATCTTGTCATTCATGTTCAAATCTTTAAATTCTGTTATTTTCATATAATCTCTCCTGATTTTAGTTTTTCACTGCACTATTATATACCTTTTTTTTCCTTATGTAAACAAGTATTTATAAATAAACTTCCTTATCATTATATATTATGACTAATTTCCTTCATTTTAAAACTAAATACTTGAAAATTATACTAAGGTTTTTTATTTTATTAGCCCTACTAACCTTATATCTATATCGGCATTTATATCTACATTAACCGTAGGAAAAATATCATGCCATTCCTCTTCTATTTCCTCCCATACCTTCGGTTCATATCGCATCATTGCCAGGTTAAAGTGAAAAATATCCGCACCATACTCCTCCTGGACATATTCCACCGTATCCTTTATTTCCCGCTCTAGCTTTTCCTTCACTTTTCTTTCCACATCTTTTATAAACTCTCTATCAAAAGCATTAATCTCTTTAGGAAGTAACTCCTCAACAAAGTTGAACT
>JAFIFG010000050.1 GCA_020832135.1 Clostridiaceae bacterium | reverse complement strand
TAGAAGACCTTAATGAATTCTGCAAAAATAATATGTAAAGTTTATAGTATTTATCGAAATGACATAACATTTATGTAATCAGTTTTTTGAGCACAGTGAAGTATCTTAATTTAGTTTCCTTTGAGTGACACATGGTCTGTTCTATGCGCTATAAAAAGCGATAAAATAGTGGAAATAGAAATCTTAGAATCAACGGGACAGTATATAACAGAGGCTTAGTAGACATCGGGAAGTGGGTTTTTAGGGGGAAGTCCGACGTCGCTAAGCCTCGGGACGTTATATGTAATGCCCTTAAATATTGGGAGATGCTTTGGAGATTTTAGAATGGAGTGACTATATTGAGTGATATAAGCTTAAATATTGTTATAGAAGAAACAAGTAATATTAATGATTCAATATATGATTTATTGTTATTGGCAGATCCAGCACAGAAAATTGTGGATGAATATATTGCTAGAGGAAAAGTATTTGTTGCAAATTATTGTGGTGATATTGTTGGGGAGTACGTTTTGATTAATACTCGACCAGAGACTATTGAAATTGTTAATATTGCTATAAAAGAAGAGTATCAAGGAAAAGGACTAGGAAAACTGTTGCTGAAAGATGCTGTTAACAGGGCATCAATGCATGGTGCAAAAGTGCTAGAAATCGGGACTGCAAATTCAAGCATATTTCAATTAGCACTATATCAAAAAGTGGGTTTTAGGATTACAAGAATTGATAGGGACTTTTTTATAAAACACTATGATGAGCCAATTTATGAGAATGGAATACAGTGTTCAGATATGATAAGGTTGAGCATGGATTTGAAACAAAAATTATAATATGACAGTGAAGTGTATTAAAACATTTGATATTTTAGAAGAATAAGTTAAAAAGTGTTGTGGGATAAACTGGTTGCAGTGCAAGGGCACTACATATAACATGACCATTCCCACAAGGGTGCAAGAAGCACCGTCATGAAGCGAGGTCAGGCACCACACCTTCTCACTGGGTGCAAGCACCACCAAAGGGGATTCTTTTGGGGCCAGTTCGAAAGCGTCGGGAATGGCAGAGACGTTACAAGTCATTTTGTACTAGGCTCAATATTAACTTCAAGCAACTTGATAGATAGTTATTTTGATTTAAGTGGTAAGACAATAATACTAGAATTTTGTTAAAATACTTTTATAAATCAAGTAAAATATTTAAATAAGGAGGATGAAAATGCCACAGGGAATAATAGGTGGAGCAACAAGTTATGAAGAACAATCAATGAAGGATATTTTATCTGATATTGAGTCGTGGATAGAATATACAAAATCAAATAAAAGGTTTATTGAAGAGGGCATAGGACATTTGAAAGAATGCAATTTTTGGGATGAGATACCGTTTAATTTTCAGATGACGATACTTAGTACTATTACTTGTCAAAAAACTTATTTGGAAGATTTTGAGATTATATCTAATGCAATTAAAGATGATAGGGTTTCAGAAAAAGAAGTGAAATTATTAGCGAAAATAGGTAAAAAGGCAAGAGAATTTAATAATGAATATGGTAGAACCTATAAAGATGAATCTAGGTGGAAAAAATACGGAGATAAAGATTTTAAAGTAGCAGAAAATCTGTATGCTAGAGGTAGAGATTATTTTGTTTCTTTGCAAGATGCTTCAAATGCAGCTTGTAGATTGGAAGATTATATTACTACAGTTCCTGCTGTAACAAATAATAATATTAATCAAACTGTTAGTGGAACGGGAAATGTTGTAGCAGGTATTAATAGTGGTGAAATGCGGATTATCAATAATTCAAATAATTTTGCAGAAGAGTGTAAAGAAGCTTCTCTTGCTATAAATAAGGTTGAAGATATTGAGGAAGATATTAAGAAATATATTATTGATTTGCTGAATGAAACTAAAGAAGCTATCGAAAAGAGTGATGAAGAAAAAGAGAAAATATGTAAAAGGAACTATATTGGTTTTGTTAAAGGGGCTGGAGTTAAGGCATTTAAAGTAATTGGGGTCTTAAGTTCATTTGCAAGTATAGCCTCCTTTTTTGGTATAACTGGTTAATATAAAAATATAGAAAGAATAAGAATGATATAAGTCATTAGAAAGTACTTGGCAATTTCCGTACAAAACAACTTGTAACACGACAGTTCCCAACATAAGCCAGCCTAAACTAGAAAAACACTAGCCCAGGCTGGCTGACGTCGTGAACTGCGGGAACGTTCTCCGAAATACTTTTCATTTTCGGAGTAGCAAACTGTACGGGTTATTTAACCATAGGATATATAATACATATATTGAGGTAAAGGACATGAGAAAATCGAAAATTATTAAATTAGAGGATTATATAAAAACTCCTGAAGAAGCAAACGATTTTGAAGAAGATAAATATTATAATTTTGAGGATTGGGAAGCAGATTATGAATTACTTAATGAGGCAGATTTTGAAGGACTAATAAAATATAGAGAAAATATTGCTAAAAATAATCCTAATGATGTTGATTCACAATGGCATTTAGGAGAAGCATATATATTAAATAATGAGTATGAAAAAGCTATCGACTTTTTAACTGACTTGCATAGAAAGTACCCTGACCATGTGGATATACAGTATTCAATATTGGACTCGTTATTTTCAATTGGTAAGAGTGAAAAAGATTTTGACTGGGTTAAAAGTCCAAAAGTAATTAGATTAAGAAAAGATTTATTAGATCATTGCTATAATTTGTTAAAAGGGAAAAGAAAGGCTAGAGAATTGAATGACTTGTATTGCAAATTAATGGTTATGGGATATCTTACATTTACCGAGAATGATTTTTTAAATTATATAAATACTGACGAAAGATTTGAAATTAAGAAAGATACTATTATTCAATTCTCGTTAGTTAGGGTTGTAAAACGATTAAAGAAGAAAAATGAATAGAAGAAACTGCAGGGTGAAGAATTTCATGTTTGCCTTTGGTAGTCATAGTACATCGGAGAACATAGTATTTCCGCAAGGGGCGGAGATGAGATTTTTGGGGGATGCCGCCCACACTCCCTAAGCCAACCGAGTCGGCAGCTACATTAGCCGACCCAGAGGGTTCCCGGCATGAGTAGCTACCTGTAAGGCTTAGGGGTGTCGGAAATACCCGCCCGTTATGTAAAATCGATCACGATATTACTAGAACTGACCAGATAATTTTTACAATATAATTAAAGAATAATTGAGGGGTATTATGGGTAAAAAGAACGAAACACTTAAAAAATTAGACAAAATGATAGATAGAATCATTCTTCACTCTGATAGATTTATTGAATTTACTGCTTTTCCATATGGATTAAATGATTTGGAAATAGATCAAATAGATTCAGCTAAAGTAAGACTAGTGTATGATTATGAGTAT
The DNA here is from genome assembly GCA_020832135.1 of Clostridiaceae bacterium. Classification (GTDB taxonomy): domain Bacteria; phylum Bacillota; class Clostridia; order Peptostreptococcales; family Natronincolaceae; genus JAFIFG01. The sequence continues at coordinate 3,356 of JAFIFG010000050.1, read as the reverse complement.
TTCGTTTTTACAAAGAGTACAAAAACACTTAGAGCAATTCGTGAGCTGTTGAATATGGAGATGAATGAAGATGCACTAATATTAGTAAGGAGTATGTTTGAAGGTTACTTAAGTTGCAGATATTTACATGAAAATAATGACAGGCTTGATGATTTTATTGCAAATCCAATCAAAGTCTCTTTTGCACATTTCAATATTAATCCTTCAGGAGAAATAGTTGATCGAGAAAAAAATATTAAAGGTAAAATAATAAATCCCAGCCAGTTTAAAACTGGAATGGATAAGCGATATTATTATGACTTTTATGATTACTTATCAAGATTTGCTCACTGTAATTTTAGCATAATTGATTCATATATAGATGAAAATACAACATTTACTCACAAAAAAATTCATAATGAGATTGCTAGCAGACTGTTTGCTGTTTTTGTTGCAACGAAAATATTTGAGCTTGTTGTAACAGTTGAGGGAGAAGAGTTTATAAACAAAAGAGCGGAAAGAAATTGTTATAAATTAGTTAAAGATTCATTGGTTTTACAAGAATTTGTATTTGAAGAAAGTATTAAGGAGCTATCAGTGGATATTAATGAGTCGATAAAATATATGAGCAAAAGGCTGAAGGAAATGTTTAAAAATATGAAGAAATCACTTGCTGAAGAACTTGGCAGTATAAAGAAGTAATGTTGTATTGCGCCTTTAGTATGTGGACGTCCGACTTTACATAACACTATGTTTACGGGAGGTGCTGGCGGGGAACGTTTTGAGGGTAAGGTCAGGGCACCACATCCCTTCACCGGGAACGAAGTTCCGACAAGACGGTCTATCTTTAAGGTCCGGTTCAGGGACGTCGTAAACACGGAAACGTTGAACTAAACCGCTTTGCGGTGGCAAATGAGCAGGTATTCTAGGGGGTTATTCCTAATTTTAAAAGTTTAAAATATATCACTACTTTTGGTAGATATCGGTGAAAATAAACGTATCAACTTAGAAGGAGTGATACGTATGTCTGAATTAAGAAAAAATATGGAAAGAGATTTACAAATTAAAGGATATAGCACATCTACACAAGATGCATATTTAAAATATGTACAAGCATATGCTAAATACTTCAATAAATCTCCAGATCAATTGGGAGTAGAGGAGATTAAGGAATATTTACACTATTTAATTACAGTTAAGAAAGTGAGTCATTCCTATGTCAAAACTGTGTATAGTGCCTTGAAGTTTTTTTATGAAGTGACATTACAAAGAGAATGGTCTATGAAGGAAATTCCCAGAAGCAAGAAGCCTAAAAAGCTTCCAGTAGTCCTTTCAAAACCTGAATTAAATGATCTGTTTAATGCAGTTACTAATTTAAAGCATAGAGCAATTTTAGTGACCATTTATGCTGCAGGTTTAAGGATTAGTGAGGCTGTAAATTTAAAGGTTTCAGATATTGACAGTAAAAATATGCAAATACGAGTAGTCCAAGGAAAAGGACAAAAAGATCGATATACTTTACTATCGTCTAAGAATGTAGAAATATTAAGAGATTATTGGAAATATCATCATCCTACGGACTGGTTGTTTCCTGGAAACTCTATGGACAAACCTATTTCAACTCGTACAATACAGAAGGTATTTAAAACAGCAAAGAACAAAGCAGGCATAAAAAAAGAAGCTACTGTACACACCTTAAGGCACAGCTTTGCTACCCACCTTGTGGAGGCAGGAACTAGCATTTATCATATCCAACAGCTTATGGGACATACCAGTCCCAAAACGACAAGTGTATATATCCATATCAGTAGAAAAGATATTCTACAGGTTAGAAGCCCATTTGACTCAATGGTGGATTTTTAAGATGATTGAAATGGCAGATATATTAAATCAATATGGTGAAGTGTACAGACAAAGCAAAAAACTATCTTTAATAGAATTAAAAGTTATGAATGCAATACAAGCCTGCCGTACAGCCAAGCTAGGAGGTCATGTAGATATATGTGAAGACTGTGAACATATGAGAATTTCATACAACTCCTGCCGCAATAGACACTGTCCTAAATGTCAAAGTCTTACAAAGGAAAGATGGTTAGAAAGAAGAAAAAAAGATGTACTCCCTATTCAGTACTTCCATGTAGTGTTTACTATTCCAGATCTGTTAAATCCATTGGTGTTAAAGAATAAAAAGGAAATCTACTCAATACTTTTTAAGGCCAGCGCCCAAACATTAATAGAGCTTTCACAGGATCCTAAATATATAGGAGCAGAGATTGGATTAATGTCAATTCTTCATACTTGGGGACAAAATCTTATGCTTCATCCGCATATTCATTCTATCGTAACAGGAGGGGGACTATCCCTAGAAAATAAGAAATGGATATCTTCTAGAGAAAAATTCTTTATCCCCATAAAAGTGATATCCAAAGTATTCAAAGGAAAATTTCTATACTATCTGAAGCAATCCTACTATGGAAAAAAGATAAAACTCAATGAGAAAATTACATCCTCTTGAAGCTATCAGGAGTTTCAGCTTTTAATAGATGAACTCTATGAAAAGGATTGGGTTGTATACGCAAAGAAACCCTTTAAAAGTCCTGAATACGTTTTAGAATATCTTGGCCGTTACACCCATCGAGTAGCCATATCGAATCATAGAATTATAAGACTAGAAAGGGAAAAAGTGACCTTTCGCTTCAGAGATTACAAAGATCACAATAAGAGTAAGCTTATGACAGTGGATGCATTGGAATTTATCCGAAGATTTCTACTCCACATTCTTCCCGATAGATTTGTAAGGATTAGGCACTATGGAATTTTAAGTAATAGAAATAGGAAAACAAAACTTAAGGAATGTAAAAAAATTTTAGGTGTAATTATAGAAAGTGGACAAGAAAAAGAGGAAAAAGAAACTTGGGAAGAACTTCTATTTAAACTAACAGGAGTAAACCATACAATATGTCCTAGCTGTAGTAAGGGTAAAATGATAAGAAAAATCAAACTAGAACCGAGGTGTTATTCACCCCCGAAGCTTAAAGTTCAGATAGCATAAATTAAAGATAAACAAAACCATCAGGGGAGAAGTATGTCCTTTTTTAGATTATGAATATGGTAAAAATAATATATTGTGGAAAAAAGACAAAAAGAGAAGGTCTTTGAGGAAAAAAATAGAAATTATTAATAGAAGTATGAGAAAAAATCTAACTATTAAAGAAAATTACAAAGATTTAAGTGAATGAGGAGGTTTATTGAAACTCCATAGAGAAGTAGTGAAGCGTTTTCGTTCAACTAGATCGCATCTGAAATTGAAAAAAGAAATAATTATAGCTAATAAAGTCATGCCCTAAAGGAAGCAACTGCTCTAGGGTTAACTTATT
>JAFIFG010000061.1 GCA_020832135.1 Clostridiaceae bacterium | reverse complement strand
TGTGATTTCTATCCTTTTTCCCATTTGCTTTCATTATTTATAACATGATCATTTAATTGGCCTTTTCCATAGGTCATTCCAGCAACAATTTTAGGTCCGTTCAACGAGGCATTCGGCTTTTCACCTTCTTTTTTACCTTCTCTTTCACCAAGTTCCTTCCAACCTTCATATAAAGGAGTTAATACCTTTATGGCGGTTTGAAGTTTATGGGGGTCCCTTTGTATTTCTCCTTCTGTAATCAATTGATTTGTATAGACGTAAAGACTTTTTAAATTACCAGCAACCTCAGAATCCCCTTTAAGAGTTGCTAATAATTCCGCTAAAATTTCTCTAGACTTTTGTGTAGCCTTATTTAGACTTTTATATGCCTTAACATCGATATAATCAATGCCATCGTTTAATGTATTAATCAATCCTTCATATGTTATAGCCACCAGTTCAGCATCATTGGCATTGGTTATGCGATTAGCAAGGTATTCTTTTTCTATCATTTATATCCCCCCTAGCTTCCTAATAATTGTAATATCATTTGCGGCTGTTGATTAGCTTGAGCTAGCATAGAGGTTCCAGCTTGGGTTAAGATGTTTAGTTTTGTAAACTCTGACATCTCTAGTGCCATGTCAGCATCTTCTATTCTAGATAGGGCTGCTGTTAGGTTTTCTGTAGTGTTGTCTAGGTTTGCTGCTGTGTATTCTAGTCTGTTTTGGATAGCGCCTAGAGCACCTCTTAATTCTGCTACTTTATCGATGGCATTATTATATACAGTGATGGCAGCAGTTGCTGCTTCTTCTGTAGATACATTCAATGCATATTCCTGCATGCTAGAAGATAGTCCATCGGTTACATTAGGAATATTCGTAAAGGATGCTCCCTTTACCCCAGGGTTCCCATCTGGCTCACTGGCACTAATCATTAATTTTTCTGCCCTAATATCTCCGATTTGTAGTCTAAAGCCTTGTCCTTGATTCGGTCCCACCTGTAGATTTGTATTAAAATCCTCTAACGTTCCCTCTAAATAGGTTAAGTGTCCTGCAAAACCTGGCTTATCTGCTTTTACTGTAAGACGCTCATGTACATCTTCATTAGTAATAGTTGTACCCTCCACAGGATACTTACCGTCAATCCCTAATTTAACCCCTTCAATTTGTAATCCTGCAATAAATTCAACGATTTCACTGATGTCTTTTTTAGTACCATTTTCATGAACAATATCAATAGCTCTATTGGTTCCATTATATACTTCCTTTGAACTATCATAAAATTCAATGATTTCATTTCCTATAATAATTCTAGAGCCTGGCTCCGGTACATCACTAAAGTAGAAGGAGCCTTCTGCATTACCTGTGTCTGATTCAGCTTTCCCTGTGGCTTCTAAATCCTCAGGACCACTTACGTCAAATACCTTGTCAGTACTTCCTGTCACTTCAATACTACTATTTCCACCTATAGAAGTTGTTGTGATTTGTAGCTTATTGCTTTCTGTAAAAATTGCTTCTGCACTATCTCCTAATGCTTTATTAATAACGTCTAAAAGTGCAGCTTCTTTCTTATCATCATCTTCTTCTTCAGAAATTACTTTATTTAGATTTACTATCTTTTCTTCTCCGTCTATCCAAATAGAAAGGGTATCGGTATTTTCTAAACTAGATAAATCATCATCAAGTTCCAAGGTTACTTGAGCAGGTTTACCCGTACTCATTCTATGTACAGTAGTATTACTATTTGGTGCTTCATTTCCTTTTAATATGTTTCTTGTATTAAATTCCGTACCATTGGCAATTCTATTTACCTCGGATGTCAACTGATTAATCTCATCCTGAATAGCTTTTCTGTCCTCATCCTGTGAAGTTCCATTAGCTGACTGTACTGCTAGTTCTCTCATCCTCTGTAGCATAGAGTGAACCTCATTCATAGCTCCCTCCGCCGTTTGGATTAGGGAAATACCATCTAGTGTATTCTGAGAAGCTTTTCTTAAGCCCCTTACCTGTGCCTTCATTTTTTCTGAGATTGCCATGCCTGCCGCATCATCGGCGGCTTTGTTGATTCTCTTTCCTGAAGAAAGTCTTTCTAATACTCCTGCTGATTTATTTGTATTGCGACTTAGAAGTCTATGGGCATTTAATGCCGGAATGTTGTGGTTAATTCTCATCCTTCAATTCTCCCCTTTGCTATTTTAAAATATTTCTTATGTATTTTAATGATATTTTCTTATTTATTAAAAATTGTTTCTATCTTTAATTTATTGCCTTATTACATATATCGACGTTCTTTTTGATTTTCTTTACTTATTTTTCTAGGGCTATTTTACCAGTCTTTTCCTGATCTACACTTTCAACAAAAACTAAAATCTGTGCAACAATTTCATAGAGTTCTGGTGGTATTTCTGTTCCTACTTTGAATTGTAGCAATTCCTTCACCAGCCTTTCGTCTTCATAGATATTAACATTGTGATCCTGAGCCTTTTGTACTATATTTTCAGCTACTGTTCCTTGTCCTGAAGCAGTTATCTTAGGAACACTATCTTTTTCTACATCATATTGA
>JAFIFG010000060.1 GCA_020832135.1 Clostridiaceae bacterium | reverse complement strand
ACTTTCAAGATAATGCTGATATGTAGGATTCGTTGTATCCGAATTTAAGCCCTCGGACTATTACATCAAACTAGAGTAGATTAACTCCGGTTATTCAAAATAGGATAGGTTGAACAGGGAATTAAACAACCTTATATAGTTTTATAAGGTTTTGGCAACGGGAGTAGTTATATATGAGTAAGCTAGAGACTAAGCTAACTAATTTTAAAAATGCATTGAATAGGTTGAGAGAAGCAGTGCTAGAGTTTAACCGAGAGGATGCAAGTGACGTCGTTCGTGATGGATTAATTCAAAGATTTGAATTTACCTATGAACTTTCCTGGAAAACAACGAAAGAATAATAACCTACTATATGAAAGAGTTTGAGTTACTCCTAGAAAAATTACAATAAAATATGTGTTTAAAATGGATGCAGTGCCTGACACGACGGAACTTAGGAACCTATTGAGCTTTGAAAAGCCTTTTAAAGAAAAAATGATATACTGTAAATGGCATAGTATTTTGTTTTGTTTTGACGAATATTAAGATAATGACTAAAAAAATAGAATATGTTAGAATAGGCTTATGGAGTAAAAAGAGGGGATAAGTTATGGAAAAAACAGTGAAGGAAGCTATGGGGGTCAGCAAGGATCAAACATTACTACTGATTAAGGGAATGATACTAGGTATGGGAGTCATCATTCCGGGGATTAGTGGCGGCACTATTATGATGGCATTTGGAATGTATGAAAAGATGTTGGAGGACTTATTGAAGTTCCATATAACACCGTACATAGCTATGGGTATTGGAGCATTAATGGGGGTTTTTACAGGGAGCTTTTTATTTTCTTATTTATTTGAGTTCCATAGGAATCCCACCTCTGCTTTTATTCTAGGCTGTCTTTTCATGTCGATTCCCTTTATTTTAAAAAGAAGCAAAGGCTATTCTAGAACAGATATAGCCCTATTTGCTATTGGTGGGATTTTATCCTTTGCTTTAATGGATATGCCCACTTTACTAGAAGGGGGAGGCCTATCAGGTGTCCAGACCTTTTTAGCAGGATTTATCTCCAGTAGTACTATGATGATTCCTGGGATTTCTGGAAGTGCTGTACTGATTATCTTAGGCATTTATGAGGATATGCTACTGGTAATTAATGAGTTTCAATTGGTTAGTCTAGCTATATTTATATCTGGAGCTGCTGCAGGGGTGTTTATCCTTGCTAAGGTATTGAAGACACTTTTTTCAATGCATGGATCTCAGATTTTGTTCTTCTTTTCCGGACTGATCCTAGGGTCTTCTAGAATCCTATTTCCAAGCCAACTTGGAGTAGTATCTATTGCAGCCTTTCTTCTAGGAGTAGGAGTTGTATATAAATGGGGGAACTTTAAGTATAAAAATGAAAATCCATTTTTAGCACGGACTTATGGTAAGGTTAAAAGCTTCTATAAAAAACATGTAAAGAAATAGAGGAAGTAGCAATAGCCATAGAGAAAAGAGCTTAGCAGCAACTTAAGTATATATTAAGTTTTACTTACAAAATACAAATACTAGGCATCAATTGTTGTTTCAGACTTTCATTCTATGATATAGTAGAAATAGATAAATATGGGATTAAAGTGGGGATGAATAAATGAAAAAGAGAATGATTGTGGGTATGTTAGTACTTACAGATGCTGTATTGATTAATATAGGTTTTTTCTTGGCTTTTTATATTCGTTTTGATGGTAAAATGACGGGAAGTACCATTAGTCAATATCTACCAGTATATTATGAAAATGTATTAACATTGACTTTAATTAAATTACTATTATTCTTTGCCTTTGGTATCTACAGAAACCTTTGGAAATATGCTAGCATAGAAGAGGCCTTTCAAATTGTTACTACATCCTTTGTAGCCAATGCTGGGGTAGTAACCTATATGATGATGACACAGCAGGGTTTTCCCCGTAGCATTTACATATTAGCCTTTATTCTAGACATTGCTTTAATAGGTAGCACTAGATTGAGCTATAGGGTCTTAAGAGGCTTAAAACACAGAGGCTTATCCACTAGAAAAAACTTCAAAAGAGTCATGATCATTGGAGCGGGACAGGCGGGAGCTACGGTAATTAAGGAACTCAGAAGGAAGAGTAGCCTTTGCAGTAAGCCTGTAGTGATTATAGATGATGATGTATCGAAATTACATACGAAGATTAATGGTGTGCCGGTATTGGGTAATACAAACGATATCAAGCACATAGCAGAGGAAAAAAAGATAGATGAAATTATTATAGCTATTCCCTCTGCCTATAAGAAGGAAATAAGGGAAATTGTAGAGAAAAGCAGTAAAACCAAATGCAGATTACAAATCGTACCTAGTCTACATGAACTGATAGATGGAGAAGTAAGTATTAAGGAAATCCGAGATGTAGAAATTGAAGACCTCTTAGGCAGGGAGCCTGTAAAGGTAGATCTTGAAGAAATAAATAGTTACTTAAAAAATCATATTGTGTTGGTGACCGGGGGAGGAGGCTCCATCGGTTCAGAGCTATGTAGACAGATAGCATGCTTTCGACCTAAAAAACTATTGTTATTGGATAATTATGAGAACAATGCTTATGATATACAGCAGGAATTGAGGAGAAACTATCCTGATTTACATTTAGAGGTGATTATTGCCTCCGTAAGGGAGAGGAATCGTCTAGAGGAGATATTTGCTCTACATAAGCCAGAGGTTGTATTCCATGCAGCGGCCCATAAGCATGTGCCCCTTATGGAGGCCAATCCCCAAGAGGCTATTAAGAACAATGTCCTTGGTACAAAGAACGTGGCAGAATGTGCCCATGAATATAGTGTAAAACGTTTTGTCTTGATTTCCACCGATAAGGCGGTGAATCCTACCAATATCATGGGGGCTACTAAGAGGGTAGCAGAGATGATTATTCAATCTATGAACAAAAATAGCAAAACTGAATTTGTAGCGGTTCGGTTCGGCAACGTACTAGGTAGTAATGGTAGTGTTATACCTTTATTTAAGAAGCAGATTAAAGAAGGGGGACCTGTAACGGTAACGGATGCAGAGGTTACCCGGTACTTTATGACGATACCGGAGGCTGTACAGCTAGTGATTCAAGCTGGATCTATGGCTCAAGGTGGGGAAATATTCGTGCTGGATATGGGAGAGCCCGTTAAGATTATAGATCTTGCTAAAAATCTAATTCGCCTGTCGGGATTTGAACCGGAGGTGGATATTCCCATTAAGATTGTTGGATTGAGACCAGGGGAAAAGCTATATGAAGAGCTATTGATGGCAGAGGAAGGATTGTCCTCCACTAAACATGATAAAATATTTGTAGGGCAGCCGGTCTTCACGGATCTAAAGTTTTTACAAAGAGAGCTAGATATCTTAGTAGGGCTGTTGAACCATGATGGTGATGAAATGAAGGAGTATATGGTGAAGATGGTGCCTACCTATAAGAGGACCAGTTAATTAATCTTTAAATAGAACTGTAGACCATCACATACTGCGATGGCCTACAGATGGATCAAAACAAATGATGTTATTATATAATAACATCATTTGTTTTGATCATGGATATCTTCTAGAATAGCATTGTTAAGTTTATTAATTACTTTGAAAAACATATTGATTTCGTCTTCTGTTAAGACTGTTGCATACTTGAGAAAGAATTCTTTCTTGTTTTCATTTACCTTATCTATAACCTCTGTTCCTTTATCAGTTAAACCAATCAGAACAATCCTTCTATTTTCTTCGCTTCTAACTCTAGTCACTAACCCCATATCTACTAGCTTGTTGACTAAACCTGTGATGGCACTTAGAGTAACATCGAGATTTTTAGCAATATCTGTAGCAATGCAGGTTCCTTGTCGTTTGATAAAAGTTAATAGTAAGTATTGATGTGGTTTAATAGGAGGATCAAGATCTTGTAATAATGTGGTCCATATTTTTCTTTCTAGGATGAAAGCAATTCTATCAATCTCTTGAAATTTCTTTTGTATTTCCACTAAAACAGACCTCCTAACAATTGAATTAGCAATAATTATAATTTCATTATAATTTAACATACCAATAAAATCAATTACATACTGAATTAGCTTTCTTTTGTAGAGACTTTTAGGTTAAAGATTTTTTCTTAATTTTTGAAAACTTATGACTGATACTATCAAAAGAAGTATAGATAACAGGCACGATTAATAAAGTCAATATTGTGGAACTAATAAGTCCCCCTATAACTACGGTAGCCATAGGAGCCTGTGTTTCTGCACCTTCACCAATGCCTATAGCCAAGGGAATAAGCCCCAATATAGTTGTTAAAGAAGTCATCAAGATAGGTCTCAGTCTTGTAGGTCCTGCCTTCAAAATTGCTTCATTACAAGTCATGCCTTCTTTCATTAAATCATTTATATAGCTTATTAATACGATGGCATTATTTACTACGATTCCAGCCAACATAATAATACCTATAAAGGCGGTTACTCCTAATGCTCTACCGGTGACAACAAGGGCTAAGGCAGAGCCAGTATAGGCCAATGGTACGGAGAACATAACAATAAAAGGGTGTGATAAGGATTCAAATTGTGAAGCCATCACCATGTATACTAAAATCATACCTAAAATTAAAGCCTGCAGTAATGCTGTGAAGGATTCTTGGATTTGCTCTTGATCCCCACCAAATTCTATTGAATAACCAGCAGGAAGGTGTAGTCTGTCAATTTCAGTCTGAATATCTCTATTAATACTACCTACATCTCTGCCAAATATGTCGGAGTTTACCATAACATACCTTTCTTGATTTTGTCGCAGTATTTCTACTGGTCCCTGTGCTATGGTTACATCAGCTAAATCCATTAAAGGTATTTCTATGCCTCGAGGTGTCATAATTTTAATGTTTTTTAACTGCTCAAAAGATGATCTAGATGCTTCTGGTAGCAGGACTTTAATATCAATTTCTTCCCCAGCAACCTTATAGCGGGTTGCCACCTGTCCGTCGATAGCGGTTCTTATTAAATTAGAAACCTGATAAGTATTAATACCATAGCGACTTGCTTTTTTTCTGTCTACATAAATCTGAGCTTCAGGTCGACCTTCAGAAATACTAGCCTCTACCTGTCTTGTTCCTTCAACATTTTCTACAATATCTTTTATATCCATAGAAATATTCCGTAAAATTTCAGGTTCAGGACCTAATATATTGATAGCTACTGGAGAACTGGACACGCCGCCCCCCATGGACATGTCACTTTCATGAACTTTAATATCAGCACCTGGAATCTTTTGAACATTTCTTCTTACTTCATCGATAATTTCAGATGTGCTTCTATTTCTTTCTCTTAGAGGTAAGAGGGTTGTTGTGATAGAAGCAAGGTGAGTATTACCGCCTTCCGCAAGTCCACCTTGATCTCCACTGCCGCCTACTTCAACAGCCATCCGTTCCACTTCTGGAATAGCAAAGAGGATACCTTCAACTTGAAGGGTTATGTCATTGGTTACTTCTAGCAGAGAACCTTGAGGTGCTTCTATCTCCACGGTGAAATTTCCTTCATCAGTAGGTGGCATAAATTCAACCCCCACCAAAGGAATTAAAGCCATACTGGCTACAAATATAAGCAGTACACTAGCTATAGTTTTTTTACGATGAACTAATACCCATCTTAATATTTTACGGTAATAGTCATTTGTTTTTTCTAATACTACATCCCATTGTAGGAGAATTTTATTTAGAATATTAAATCTTGAATATGTGTTGTTTTCAGGCATTTTTAATATTCTAGCACTTAACATAGGTATTAAAGTCAACGCAATAATCAAGGATGCCAGCAAAGAAAAAACAACCGTCATTGTTAATTGTCTAAACAATTCAGCCACAATACCCTTTGTAAATATAACCGGTAAAAAAACCACTACAGTGGTTAATGTAGATGCTAATACTGCACTTGATACCTCTTGTGTTCCATTTATGGCTGCAGATATAGGGGAATGACCTTCGCTTCTGTATCTATATATATTTTCCAAAACCACAATGGCATTATCTAATAACATACCTACCCCTAAGGCTAAACCACCTAAAGAAATCAGGTTTAAAGTAATGCCTGAAAAGTAAATTAATACAAAGGTAGCTATAATAGAAATAGGTATAGCAGTACCGATAATAAAAGTAGTGCTCATATTCTTCAAGAATACAAATAAAATGATAACAGCTAGCACAGCACCTATGATAGCACTAGAAACTACATTAGAGATGGAATCTTCGATATATCTACCTTGGTCAAATACCAATTCTATGGTTATGTCTTGATGGGATTTTTGTATCTGTTGCATTTCTTTCTTTATTAAATTAACTACCTCAACTGTATTAGCATCTGTTTGTTTCTGTACAGTAATGCCAATACTATCATGCCCATTGATTCTAGCTAAAGTATCTACCGTCTTATAACCATCCTTAACTTCAGCTATATCCTCTAAATTGATGGAATTGCCAGTAGGTAATGCAATAGGCACTAGCTTGATGTCCTCTAAAGATTGAAACTCTCCCATACTTCTAACTACAAGTCCCTTATCGCCATACTGAACGGTTCCACCAGGCTGGTTGAGATTTTCTAGTCTTAAGGTATTAAGAACTTCATTGATGGATAGGTTGTAGGAGGATAGTCTTAGGGGATCTACCTCTACTTTGATTTCTCTGGTTTTACCCCCGGCAACTGAAACTGAAGCTACACCTTCTAATCGCTCTAACCTTGGTTTAATCCAATCCTCCACCAGTTGCTTTAAAGCCACATCGTTGGCATCATTATTAGAAAAAACACCTAAATGAGCCACCGCCTCCATATTTGGATCAATTTTTAACACCATGGGGCTTTCGATATCATCCGGCAAGAATCTAGATGCTCTATCAATCCGGTCCCTCAAATCTAAGGTTGCTACATCCATATCCACACCTGTATTAAATTCAATAATTACCAGGGAATGACCCTCTGAGGATTGGGATAGTATATTTTTAATACCACTAACGGTGGAAATGGCACTTTCGATATTATCAGTGACTATACCTTCTATTTCTTCAGGACCCACACCTGGGTAACTTGTAGAAACCACTGCTATTGGAATATTTATATCAGGCATCAACTCAACAGAGAGATTAGTTAAGGATATGAACCCCAGTACAATGACTATAAGTACACACATTAAAGTTGTTATAGGTCTTTTGACAGCAATTTTATGAATTTTCATCCTTTATTACCTCCTTGATAGTATGATTAATCAGTTACCATCACCTCTGAACCATGATGGATAAAGTTTTGCCCCTGAACTATAAGTTTTTCACCTTTCTCTAGGCCATCCAGTACCTGTGCAAATTTTTCATTAGAAATACCAAGAGAGACTTCTCTTCTTTCGGCACGACCTTCATGAACAATATATACTATTTGTTGGCCATTTTCGTTTACGATAGAAGATATAGGAATAACAAGACTATCCAGTACTTGATCTAAAGGAAGAATCACCTCTGCTGACATACCACCTTTTAATAAACCTTCTTTATTATTAACAAGGATTTTTACAGGATATCCCTGAAGTCTATCATCTCTATTTAGCCCTATATTTGCAATACTTCCTTCAAATAATTCACTGGAGGCTGCCGGCACTTTTACCTTAGCCACATCTCCTACATGAAGGCTATTAATGATACTTTCTGTAACCGTCATGTTTACGTATACGGAAGATGTATCTATGATGGTCATGGCTGGGCCAGCAGTGCCTGCCAGTTCTCCAACTTGAATATTTATACTAGAAATTGTACCAGTAATAGGAGAGGTGATAGTGGCATTTTCAACTTGTGTTTTGGCATGATCATAGGCAAGTTGTGCTTGTTTTACTTGCATCTCGGCGCTTCGAATACCCTCTTCTATTGTTTTTTCCTCTGCTAATGTTAAGGAGTCCTTCGCTAGATGATATTGCTCCTGTGCCATTTTCATAGCGGATTCTACGGATTCTAGATTTTGTTTTGAAACAGCTTCAGATTCATATAATTGCTTTATTCGCCCATAGTTTGTTTTTGCATCATCATAACTTTGCTTCGTACTTCTAAGGTTGCTTTGAAGCTGTGCTAACTGTTGCTCTATTGAACTACCCTTAGTTATATGCAAAGCCATTTCTGCTGTTTCTAAACCAACCTTAGCCTGTTGTAGTTGCATTCTTATATCCCTATCATCCAAAGTAAATAGAACATCCCCCTTGGAAACTCTTCTCCCCAAATCAACCTTGATACTAGCGATTTCCCCCATCATTTTAGGGGTAATGTTTACCTCTTGAAGAGGCTCTAAGGTACCATTAAAGTTTGCTTCTGACTCTAATGAACTTCTTTCAACTTCCGTAACAGTTACTGCAATAGCATGATTGCTTATAGAGTCTCCATCAGCAGTTGTACCTCCTTCGCTACAACCGATCAATAAAATAGTCACCAATAAAAACAAGACAGATTTGAAAAATTTTATCTTCATCTAATATCCCTCCAGATTAATTTAATGAATGATTATCACTATAATTACATAGAAAAACGTTAATACAAAGTTCACCCCTTTCATGAACATTAAATATTGTTAAGTAAAAAAACTATTAACATAGTTAAGTATTAATAAACTAAATTATAAACTACGAAAAATATTAAGTCAATAATTTCAGGTAAAAATTTCTAGTTTTAAAAGTTCTGATAATTAAAAGGAACTTGTTAATTCCATTAACACAATGTGGTTTTGTATATATTTAGAAATTACAGCTATAAAAAGCATCAAACCCATTATTTACATTAACAGAAATCTAATATATCTATTGTAACTTCAACAAAATTTATATAAAATCATTTTAGGTGTTTACATAATACAAGAATACCTAAGATAAAGATAAATTGGAGGGATTGTGTTGAAGAAAAATGAAATGTTAAAAAAAGCAATTGCTGTCGCAGCGGTAACTACCATGGTAATCACCTCAGCAGGCATGGTTTTTGCTGCTAGCTTTACAGACATTGATGGTCATTGGGCTAAGGAGAGAATTATAACTTGGTCTGAGGATGGTGTGGTTAATGGTTACCCTGATGAAAGCTTTAGACCGAATAACTCTATTACAAGGGCTGAATTTATGTCACTAATTGATAAAGCCTTTGAACTAACTGAGGAAGCAGAAATAGCTTACCCAGATGTGGATGAAAATGCATGGTATTATGATCTTGTAAAAAGAGCACAGGCTCAAGGATACATTAGTGGCTATGATGATGGCACCATGAAGCCGGAAAATCCTATTACTAGACAAGAGGCGGCTGCCATTGTTACAAGAATTATGGAATTAGAAAAAAATGCAGAGAAAATAGTTCAATTTTTAGATCATGAAGGGTTCCAAGACTGGGGCAAAGGCTACATCGGAGCTGCTGCCAAAGCTAGATATATGAATGGTGATGATCAAGGAAATTTTAGAGCTTTAGATAATATTACAAGGGCAGAAGCGGTAACAGTATTAGATAATATCTTCTATGGTGAAAACCATGATGAAGATGAAATAGTTGTAGAAGCGGAATATGGATTTGTAGTTACAGGAGATAGCTATACAGTGGGAGAATTAACAACTCCAGAGGATCAAGACTTTGAAGGAAAAGAAGCTATAACCATAAAGCTTGAAGAAATTGTAGCAGGAACAGCCTTTGAAGG
>JAFIFG010000038.1 GCA_020832135.1 Clostridiaceae bacterium | reverse complement strand
TTTCCTGTCAGGATGGGAAATCTCAGCTTAAAAACAAGGAAAAAGCATTACAGGTTTTAAAAGCTAGATTGTTAGATAGAATGATTCAAGATCAACAGGCAGAAATCGCTGCCGATAGAAAGACACAGGTAGGATCCGGTGATAGAAGTCAGCGTATCAGAACCTATAACTTCCCACAGGGACGTATTACAGACCATAGAATTAATGTAACATTATATAAATTAGATAGCTTCTTAAATGGTGAGATAGATGAAATGATAGAAGCATTGATTACATCGGATCAAGCGGAAAAATTAAAGGCAGCAGAAGAATAAAGCAGGGGAATATTCCTCTGCTTTATTCTATACACAAGCTATATTTTCCCTTCTAAAAGAATATACATTTAGAAGTTGACTCATTAATAAGGAGTTTGGAGGGGAAAAGTTTGAGCGATTTATGGAGAACAACTTTCATTGGCTTTTTTGTAGGAATTGCAGGAACTGGCTTGGGAGGTATGATGGCTTTTGTATTGAAAAATCCTACAAAGCGGTTTCTAAGTGCTATTATTGGTATGTCTAGTGGATTGATGGTGGCAATTGTTACCTTTGAATTGATTCCTGAGGCCTTTATGGTGGGAGGGGTTATACCTACTGCTATAGGCATTGCTGCAGGAGCATGCCTTGCATCTTATTTAGATGTTTTTATCACCCATATACATAAAAAACGATTTAACGGAAAAACAGGATATATAAAGACTGCCATCCTGTTGGGGGTAGGAATAGCATTACATAATTTCCCGGAGGGTTTGGCTATTGGTTCTGGATTTGTAGCGGAGGCTAGATTGGGTATAGGCTTAGCGGTAGTGATTGCTCTACACAATATGCCGGAGGGATTGGCAATGGTGACACCTATGCGGGTTGGAGGTTATTCGAGATGGAAGGCTTTTTTACTGACGCTTCTGGCGGGGGCGCCGATGGGATTTGGGGCCTTTATTGGGGCTTTGGTTGGTAATTTTGCCTATGGCTTCATAGGTGTATGCCTTGCCTTTGCGGGGGGAACAATGCTATATATAACCTTTGGAGAATTAATACCAAGGGCTCAAGATCTTCATAGGGGAAGAATATCTACAGTGTTTGCTATTTTAGGTTTTATATTTGGCATGATGATTTCTAAAACATTTTAAAATTCTTGTTAATAGAAGGAACTTTGGTATAAAATAGACTATAAGATAAAACTACACTAAAATAAAACGAGACTAAGATAAAAATTAAAAGGTGGTTAATTATGTTTCCAATACTTTCGTGGATCATACGATATCTATTTATCGCTTTAATTTACTATTTTATTTATAATATTATACGGCTTATTTACCTAGATATAAGCCGTATAAATGGGAAACAAAAGAAAAAATATAATACCCCCTATTTGAAACTAATTAATCGTAAAGAAACTCTAGACTTTGAAATAGAAGAGTTTTACGACCTAAAGGATGCTACAACCATAGGAAGGAAAAAGGGAAATGATATCCAAATTATGGACAGGTTTATTTCCTCTAACCATGCAAAGATCACCATGGATGAAGGGGAGTATTTTTTAGAGGATATTGGTAGTGTCAATGGCACTTATTTAAATACGAAGAAACTTCAGGATGTAATAAAGCTAAAAAGTGGGGATCGTATTGGTTTAGGACAGGTTGAATTTTTATTTGTAAAAGAGGTGGAGTAATGCGACCCATTAGTATCTTAGTAATCATTAATATCTTGCTCTTTGGGTTGCTGTATGTCTATACAGAACCTTTAGATACATCCATTTTAATAGCTGGTGGGGTATTGACCTTACTCATATTGGTATCCTATATCATTATTGTAAAGGCTAGGATGGGGGATCAATATATATTTCTGCTTATTTCCATGCTTTCTAGTCTGGGGATTGTTATGATTTATCGTTTGGATCCTAATTTTGGTTTTAGACAAATAACCTGGTATGGATTAGGGGTCATTTTGTATTTCTTAAGCTATGGTATATTTCGATGGATAAGAAACTGGGACGAGTATATGTACCTTTATATTGGTTTTGGTATTGTATTATTTATTTTAACCTTTACGGTGGGAACCACCATTAAGGGTGCCACCAACTGGATAAGAATAGGGGATTTTGTTTTTCAACCGGCGGAGATCATTAAAATAAGCTTTATCTTTTTTATAGCCTCCTACTTTACTTATCCCGATAAATTAAAAAACATCTATTATTTTTTAGGTATTAGCTATGTACATATATTGTTTTTGGTGGCACAGCGGGATATGGGTATGGCTATGTTGTTTTATAGCATATTTATCAGTATCTTTTATGTATTTTACAAGGACTATAAGTTAGTGTTTTATAATTTCGCTGCCGCTATCCTCATCGTGGTCTACGGTTACTTTACCATGACCCATGTGCAGGTGCGGTTTGAGGCCTGGATCAACCCTTGGAGGGATATTGCTGGGAGAGGCTATCAAATCACTCAATCCCTTTTTGCTATTGCAACGGGAGGATTTTTCGGTACGGGGCTAGGCTTAGGGTACCCAGATTATATTCCAGAAGTACATACGGACTTTATATTTTCCGCCATTGCTGAAGAAATGGGGACCTTTGGTGCTATGGCGGTGGTGCTGCTATATTTTTTATTAATCTATAGAAGCTTTAAAATAACCTTGACGATACAGGATACCTTCAAAAAAATCATTGCATTAGGGATAACTTTAACCTATAGCTACCAAACCTTTATGATTATAGGTGGAGTGATTAAGCTTATCCCACTAACGGGGATTACTATGCCCTTTATAAGCTATGGAGGAAGTGCTTTGGTTTCGGCATTTATTGCCTTTGGCATATTGCAGGCGGTGTCTAAAAAAAGCTATGAAACAGAGGAGCTGATGGATTTTGAACCCCAATAAAAAAATTGTACATTTGATTATCGTGGTGAGTCTTCTGTTTTTAAGCATCATAGGTTATTTAACTTATTTTCAAATATTCCAAGCAGCTGGTATTATAAACAATCCCTATAATAGAAGGCAATGGGCTAGGGAGGATAATACCATAAGGGGGAATATCTACGATAGAAGGGGTGTGCCATTGGCAACCTCGGAGGTGGTGGGGGATAGACCCGTAAGAAATTATCCCCATAACAATTTATATAGCCATGTGATTGGCTATAGCTATAAACAATATGGTAGAGCTGGTTTGGAAAACCATTACAACCAACAATTAATGGCCCTGTTTCCAGAGAGTCCTGTGGCTAGAATAAGAGAACAGCTTACTACTGACATGGTTAGGGGAAACAATTTAGTTCTTACTATAGATCATGAATTGCAAAGGAAAGTAGAGGGGTTAATGAGGGGGAGAACCGGGTCAGCGGTGGCCATAAATCCTACTACGGGAGAAGTATTAGCTATGGTTAGTAAACCAGATTTCAATCCCACGACTTTGGTGGCGGATTGGAACACACTGATAAATGACGAAAGAAGTCCTTTGATTAATAGAAGTACTGTAGGGCTTTATCCACCAGGCTCCACCTATAAGGTAATTATGGCGGCCGCCATCTTAGAAAATCCTCATATTTTAGAGGAGGAGTATGATTGTGAAGGCTCTATCGTTATAGATGGCTATAGACTTTCTGACTATGGTGGGCATGCCCATGGAAAAGTGGATCTTAAGGACTCTTTGGTGGTATCCTGTAACACTAATTTTGCTAGAATGACGGTGGAGTTAGGAGAAGGAAAGACAAGGGGAATTGCTAAAAGGTTCTTTGTAGGCACACCCTTTAAAAGCGATGTACCCATAAGTGCCAGTAGATTTCCTGCTGGCACCATTCCCACCACTGACTTGGCGGCAATAGGAATCGGTCAGGGAAAGCTCTTAGCAACACCTATACATATGGCACTTATTGCTGGAACCTTTGCCAATGATGGTGTGATGATGCCTCCCTATTTAGTGGCGGAGGTTCAAAATCCTCAAGGCAGGGTGTTAAACACAAACACAGTAGAGGGAATAGAGATAGTTTCACATGAAATAGCAGGAGAAGTGAGGGATATGATGATTGCTGCTGTTAATAGGGGTACTGGTAGAAGAGCAGCAATTCCTGGAACAGTAGTGGGAGGTAAAACCGGTACGGCGGAAAATGCTACGGGAAGAAGTCACGCATGGTTTATAGGGTTTGCCGACAGAGATGAAACGACGGTGGCGGTGGCGGTAATTCTAGAAAGTGCAGGGGAAACTGGCGGAGCTGCAGCTGCTCCTATAGCTGGAGAAATAATGAAGGAAGCTTTAAGAAGAGGTGTAGGCAATTGATGAAAACTTATATTATAGAAATTGATGAAGAAAATATAGAAGAGAAAAAATTAGAGAAACCAGCAGCTATTTTAAGTGCTGGTGGAACTGTAGCCTTTCCTACGGAAACGGTATATGGATTAGGGGCCAATGCCCTAGAACCAAAGGCAGTGAAAAAAATCTTTGAAGCAAAGGGGAGGCCTTCTGATAACCCCCTAATTGTACATGTAGCAAAAATGCAGGGGGTAGAAAAATTAGTGAAGGAAATTCCCCCTAAAGCATTGATGGCAATGGAGAAGTTTTGGCCGGGACCCTTGACTATTGTATTGGAGAAGACGGACCTAGTACCTAAGGAAATTACGGGAGGTTTAAATACCGTAGCCATTAGAATGCCCTCTCACCCTATAGCTCTTAAGCTAATTGAAAAGGCACAGGTGCCGGTGGCGGCCCCAAGTGCTAATATTTCAGGGAAACCTAGTCCCACAAAGGCAGACCATGTGGTGCAGGACTTAAGCGGTAGGGTAGATGCCATTATTCAAGGTAATAGCTGTGATGTTGGTGTAGAATCTACAGTGCTGGATATGACGGGAGATATACCCATCATCCTGCGGCCAGGAGGCATAACCAAAGAAATGCTGGAGGCGGTATTAGGTAAGGTGGAGGTGGATGCTGCCCTAGAGGGTGCAGAAGGTGCAGTACCAAAATCCCCTGGCATGAAATATACTCATTATGCCCCAAAGGCAGAGGTTTACATTGTAAAGGGTAAGGAAGAAGACACAATAGAAGAAATCAAAAGACTACAAAAACAATATAAAGCACAGGGTAAAAAAGTTGGTATCCTATGTTTTGATGAAACCTATAGCAAATATGATGAAGGAACTTTAAAAACCATAGGAAGTCGAGAAAATCTTAAGGTGGTAGCTGCTAATCTTTTTAAAATCCTAAGGGAATTTGATGACACGGAGGTGGAAATCATTCTTGCGGAAGCTATTGAAGAAATAGATCTAGGGCAGGCTATTATGAATAGGCTGGTGAAGGCAGCGGGGTACAGAGTGATTCATGTTTAATAAATAAACAAAAAGGTGCCTGGCACCGGTTCATAAAGGAAGGGTGTGAAAATATGAAAACTATCTTGTTTGTTTGTACTGGAAATACTTGTCGTAGCAGTATGGCGGAGGCTCTCTTTAAGGATGTTTTAGAGAAGGAAGAACACAACTTGGGAGATGTTAAGGTTATTTCCGCAGGCACCAGTGCTATGAAGGGAGATGGAGCAGCCCAAGCCTCCAGGGTAATCATGGAGGAAAGGGGATTATCTTTAAAACAACATAAGGCCACACCACTGACAAAGGAATTGATTCATGAGGCTGATTTGATCCTTACCATGACCACTAACCATAAAAATGCAGTGTTAAGTATAGAACCTAAAGCGAAGGGTAAGGTATATACCCTAAAGGAATATGCCCATACTGGTAAGGAAATAGATGTTGTATTGGACGAGATGAATGAAGTTTATAGAAAAATTCAAGAAAAAAAGAAACAGCTTCTTTTGGAAAACAAAGAAACTCTACAGCAATTCAAGAAAAAAAGACAAATTCTTATAAAAGAATTGAATAGAATAGAAGAAGAAGTGAAGAAAATAGAAGAGGAATTTGTACATCAAATCCAAGAGGATGAAGATGAATTAATCAGATTAAAAAGTCAACTTCCTCAATTAGATATTATGGATCCTTTTGGCCATCCCATAGAAGTCTATAGGCGAAGTGCAGAGGAAATAGAAAATGCCTTGAAAAAATTACTAAAAAAAATATCAAAAAAATAAAGGTTTTTAGTAAAAAATATAGAATACTATACTGGTTTGGATTAAATCATGGAGGTGTGGAAAATGAAGATAGCTATAGGAAGCGATCATGGAGGATATGCTTTAAAGCAGCTTATTAAAGAACACTTAGCCAACAAAGGAATAGAAGTAGAGGATTTTGGCACAGATTCAGAGGCCTCCTGTGATTATCCTGAATTCGCGGAAGTGGTAGGAGAAGCAGTGGCTGAGAATAAATACGAAAAAGGCATCTTGATATGTGGCACAGGAATAGGTATATCTATTGCCGCCAATAAAATACCGGGAGTCCGCTGTGCTCTTGTAGGGGACTGTTTTTCAGCAAAGGCTACTAGACAACACAATGATACCAATGTATTAGCCTTAGGAGGCAGGGTAACTGGGCCTGGTCTAGCATTAGAAATAGTGGATATATGGCTAGGTACGGAATTTGAAGGTGACAGACATCAAAGAAGAATTGATAAAATCACTGGAATAGAGAAAAAATATTGTAAGTAGTGAAAAGCAAATATATACACTCATGCTATTTCAAGTATTGACAACTCTAAAGCTCGTTCCAGTAAAAAATTCTAAAATCCGCAAACTCGCTACACTCAAACATACGGATTTCTTAACGAATTCTTCACTTCCACTTGCTAAGAGTTGTTGCAATACTTTCAAATGCATTCCCTTAATATATTGGCTTTTGACTTGAAGAAGACAAGGAAACTGTATAAATGAAGAGGAGGAGATTTTCATGGCGAAGGTAATTACAATAGACCATCCATTAATTCAACACAAGTTAACATTAATTAGGGACAAGAATACAGGTGCTAAGGATTTCAGAGACTTGGTGAAGGAAGTATCTATGCTGATGGGGTATGAAGTAACTAGAGATTTACAATTACAGGAAATAGAAATTGAAACCCCTGTTTGCAAGACAAAATCTAAAGTTATTTCAGGTAAAAAGTTAGGTATTGTACCTATTTTAAGAGCTGGTCTTGGTATGGTGGATGGTATATTACAGCTTATCCCTGCTGCTAAGGTAGGTCACGTGGGGCTTTATAGAGATCCTGAAACATTGGAGCCGGTAGAATATTACTGCAAGCTACCTTCTGATGTAGAGGAAAGAGATCTTATTGTACTGGATCCTATGCTGGCTACTGGAGGATCTGCTAATGCTGCTATTCAGTTCTTGAAAAACAGAGGTGCCACCAATATAAAATTAGTATGTTTGATTTCTTCTCCTGAAGGTATTGAGCTTATACAAAAAAATCATGATGATGTAGATATTTACGTAGGTGCTATTGATGAAAAATTAAATGATCATGCTTATATTGTTCCTGGATTAGGAGATGCTGGAGATAGATTATTCGGAACAAAGTAAATTTATTGTATTATTATCTAGGTTTGGTGTTGAAAATCAAATATATACACTCATGCTATTTCGAGTATTGACAACTCTAAAGCTCATTACAGTAAAAAATCCTAAAATCCGCAAACTCGCTGCGCTCAAACATACGGTTTTCTTAACGGATTTTTCACTTCCATTTACTAAGAGTTACTCCAATCCTCTCAAATGCATTCGCTTAATATATTTGATTTTCATCTGAATGTTAGATGAGTTGAAAATAAAGGTAAGGTTGAGGTTAGTGAAAGCTATCCATCGACCTTACCTTTTTTGTACTTTCTCCCTGGGTGGCATAAAAACCTCTAAGATGTTATACTAGTGATAAAATAAAGAAAATTATAATTATTAAGGAGGCTGATTATTATTACTTTAGAAAAGAAGGTAGCTCAATACATTAATCGTGAAAAGGTTACAGATTTGGTATCTGATCTGGTGAAAATTTACAGTCCTTACTTTAAAGAAGAGGAAGTTATGAAATATACATATAACTGGTTGAAGGAGAAGGGTCTTGATGCTAGTTATCATCGATATCATGAAAAAAAGGTTACAAATTTTAGAGGTGTCAATGTGGTGGGACGATTACAGGGCGAGGATGAAGGACCTATTGTGCTGCTGAATGGACATTTAGATACAGTGGAAATATGTGAAGGCTGGACTAAGGATCCCTTAGGTGCAGAAGTGGAGGGAGATAGACTCTATGGTGTCGGGGCGCTGGATATGAAGGCTGGATGTGCTGCTATTATGTTGGCGGTGGAAGCTTTTTATAATACGGTGGAAAATTTCAATGGGGAAATTCTATACACCTTTGTTTCTGATGAAGAGGGGCCCTATGGCTTGGGAACAGATGCACTTATCCTGGATGGCTATACAGACTATGTGGACACTGCTGTAGTTCCAGAGCCCAGTAGTAGTTTTTCTGATAAACCATTTCCTTGTTTATGCTTAGGGGCGAGGGGTGGTTGGAACTATACGGTTACCTTTAGGGGGAAAAGTAGCCATGCTGCTAGTCCGGAAAAGGGAATAGATGCTATATCTGATGCTGCAAAGGTATTGTTGGAGCTTAAAAAGGCAAAGCTAGTGGAGGATCCTAAATTAGGAAAGGGATCTATTGCGGTGATCGAGTTTAAAGGTGGAGGGGCTGCATGTAGTGTAGCGGATACTGCATCCTTTACCATCTTCAGACATACAGTAAGGGGAGAAGACCTTTCTTATTTAAGAAGAGAAGTGGAGGAGGCAATTCAAAGAGCGGGTATACAATCTATTGCCACCATGACCTTTAGGGATGCTCCTCATACAGATTCCGGAGGATTTAACCCCTATACAGTATCAGAAAGCAACCCCTATACAAAGGCTTTAAAAAGAAGTGTTGAAGAGGCTGTGGGCAAGGCACCGGAGATTGCTTATTTTCCAAGTATAGGAGATTTCAACTCCCTAGGGGATCGTGCAAAGCTTCCCACCTATGTATTCGGTCCTACGGGTGAAAATTTTCATTCCGCCGATGAATATGTGGAAATAGAATCTGTTGTCAAAACAGCAGAAATTATATATAACTATCTAAAGGAAGTATTAACCTAATTGACATAAATCACCATGGGTAATTCCTTGTACTTGTGATGTGAAAGTAATATAATAGAGATTGTATAATTATATATTACAATTTCATTACATTTAGTATGGAAGTAATAAATTTATGATATGATAGACATAATTAAATTAGTAAGATAGGAGTTGCTTGCTTGTGCGACCTTCATGGGATCAGTACTATATGGAGATGGCGGAGGTCATTAAGAAACGCTCCACTTGCCAGAGACGACAAGTAGGGGCAGTTATCGTAAATAATAAAAGAATATTAACCAGTGGATACAATGGTGTACCCACTGGTATTAAACATTGTCAGGAAGCAGGATGTCTTAGGGACGAGCTTGGTGTTCCTTCAGGAGAGAGACATGAGCTCTGTAGAGGGCTTCATGCTGAACAAAATGCTATTATACAGGCGGCTCTCCATGGGGTAAATATAAAGGAGAGTACGATCTATGTCACCCATAAGCCTTGCATTATTTGCACCAAGATGATTATCAATGCTGGAATTAAAGAGATCATCTTTAAAGGGGATTACCCCGACTCCTTGTCAGAGGAAATGCTGCAGGAGGCAGGAATTATTGTAGAAAAGTATACAGAAGATAAGAGCACAAGAATGGAGTGAAACAATGGACAATTATATCTTGACATTTATTATAGCAATGTCAATTTCGTACCTATTAACTCCCTATGCAAAAAAGATTGCTTATAAAATAGGGGCGATAGACGTACCTAAAGATAATAGGAGGGTTCATAAAACCCCAATACCAAGGCTAGGGGGCTTAGCCATATACATGGCATTTTTACTATCCACTATCATTATGGTGGATATGAATACAAAGCTCATGGGTATTTTGGCGGGAGCAACCATCATTGTCATAGTAGGTATTATAGATGATGCTAAGGAAATCTCTGCAAAATACAAGCTTATGGGACAGATTATAGCGGCATTAATCGTTGTTAATAGTGGCATGAGAATTGAATTTGTTACAAATATCCTAGATAAGCCAGAGGGCATCACAGCACTACAGATGTTAAGTATTCCTGTGACGGTCTTTTGGATTGTAGGAATTACCAATACTGTTAATCTAATCGATGGATTAGATGGATTGGCAGCTGGTGTTTCCTCCATTGCTGCATTATCTTTGGCGGCAGTAGCATTTTTAAATGGACAGACACAAGTAGCTATGGTTTTACTTATATTAGCAGGATCTTTAATAGGGTTCTTGCCTTATAATTTTAATCCGGCAAAAATATTTATGGGGGATACGGGTTCCTTATTGGTGGGATTTGTACTGGCTACCATTTCCATAGAAGGATTGATTAAAAGTGCCACCACCATAGCAGTGGCTATTCCAGTATTGGCATTGGGGATACCTATATTTGATACCACCTTTGCCATCATCAGAAGACTTATTAATAAAAGGCCCATTATGGAGGCGGATAAGGGGCATTTACACCATAGACTTTTAGAACAAGGACTTAGTCAGAGACAAACGGTCTTAGTTTTGTATTTTATAAGCATGATATTGGGAGGAAGTGCAATTCTTGTTGCTGATAGTAGTGGATCCACAGCCTATTCTATTATAGGAGTGGTTTCGATCTTAATTTTATTAGGAGCTGTTGGTATAGGTTTGGTGAAGAAACCTCAAGAACGAAAGGCCAACTCATAAAATTCGGCTGCGATTCGGAGGGAGTTTTTACTCCTGCTGAACCGTAGCCGAATTTTACTTTGAGGCTAATTTTTAGAAAAATAGAGATATAGAGAGAAAAAACTATGTTGAGGTAAGAAAACAGGTAAAAATGCCAAATTGAAGAAAGTATTACCATATATGGAAGTTGTCATGGAGTATTATAGAATATATAATAGCATTAAAGAAAAAATATTGATTCTGTGTGGTGGTGCAATGAAATACTACGAAGAAGATACGGTTTATTTTATTTCCTATGCTAAACTACCGTCAGAAATTCCGGCTGCTGCTCTACACAAGGTGGTTGGAGTAGGGGTAATTATCAATAACAAAACCGGTAGGATTATCGATGTCTCTTGTACGCTACTTACTCAAGAAGCAAAAGACTTTGTAAAGTCTGTCCTTGTTGGGCACAATGTGCACGAGGAAGATATCGATGATATAATCCAAGTAATTAAACACAGATATCATGGTTATGCTCAAAAAGCTATATGTGTAGCCATAAGAGGAAGCATTGAACGCTACAACACATGGGAATTGGAACAGACAAAAAAATAGCAGGTGCTGCTTTTCTTACAACAGTTGTGATACCCATAATTGCTAAGTAAGTAAAACCCAGTATAATCATACCTATTTTATTCTTTAAAACAAAAGATTAAAAAGTGGGTATTGTTATACTGGGTTTTTTCATAGGCTCAGTTTTCAAAAAATTAATAATAGTTAAATTTTTATGACACTATATCCTTTGCATCAGCGTGGTGAAAATTATTAAATAATAATAAAGGGAGGGTTATCAAATGAGTGCCAACAAGGCTCCTCAAAACCATGTTTTTTACCGCAATCAAAACTGGCATTACCCCAAGATTGAAAGGGGCGAAGGTGTTTACCTTTATGGAGAAGGTGGCAAGAAGTATTTAGATGCATGTTCAGGATCAGCAGTTGCTAATATAGGTCATGGCAACAAGGAAGTGGCAGAGTTCGCAAAGGAACAAATGGAACGTATAGCTTTTACCCATTTGTCTAGATGGACAGTAGATGTAATTGAAGAATGTGCTAAAAAGGTGAGTGAATGGACACCGGGGGACTTGAACCACGTATATTTTGTATCTGGTGGTTCGGAATCTACAGAAACAGCCTTAAAGATGGCTAGACAATATTTTGTAGAAAGAGATGGAAAAAACACATCCAAGTGGAAGGTTATTTCTAAATGGAATTCTTTTCACGGTAATACTATGGGATCTTTATCCATGACAGGGATTACTGGAAGAAGAAAGATTTATGACCCGATGTTAATAAGCTTTCCGAAGATACAGCAATTTTATCATTACAGAAATCCATGGGGATGCAAAACCCCAGAAGAAACCAGCATAAGAGCTGCCCAAGACTTAGAGGCTGAGATCTTAAGACAAGGACCTGACAATATAGCAGCATTTATTACGGAGCCAGTGGTAGGTTCAGCAGCGCCAGGAATACATCCAGAAAAGATTTACTTTGATATGGTCAGAGAAATCTGTAGCAAATATGATATATTACTCATCATGGATGAAGTTATGGCGGGCTTTGGTAGAACCGGTAAGAAATTTGGAGGAGATCATTTTGATGCTAAGCCGGACATCATAACATGTGCAAAGGGTATGAGTGCAGGGTATACACCTATAGGAGCTACAGTATGTAACGATGAGATTTTCAACACCATTATGGTAAAGGGAACAGGAGATTTTGTCCATGGACACACCTATGCTAGTAATCCACTATCCTGTGGAGTAGGAGTGAAGGTAATAGAAATCATTGAGAGGGAAAACTATGTTGAAAATGCAGCAGTTCAAGGTGCATACTTTATGGAAAGACTACAGGAGCTTTATAAATACCCAATCGTTGGAGATATACGTGGTAAAGGTTTGATGGTGGGTATGGAATTTGTTAAGGACCAAAAAACAAAAGAACCTTTTGATCCTAGTATGAAGCTAAAGGCTAAATTTGTAGTTAATTGTCTGGAGGCAGGCATTGTACCATATCCAGGTGGTGGTAATGCAGATGGTGTAAGGGGAGATGATACCTTACTTGCACCGCCAATTAACATCACTAAGGATGAAATAGACGAATTGATGGAAGGCTTGGAGGCAGGTATTAAGAAAACCTGTGATGATGTTTATGGAACAAATGTATGGGTAGTAAACCAAGAAGTAGCGGCAACTAAGGAATAAAAGCAAAATTATTTAGGGGGAATACAAATGGAAAAACTAATTATAACTATTGCACCTTTAGGAAATGTTCCCACAAAGGAACTTAATCCAAATACACCGATTACAGCTGTAGAAATCACAGATAATCTTGAAAGGTGTAGAGAGATGGGAGCGGCTATCGCACATATTCATGTAAGGGATGACGAAGGTAAGCCCACCAGTGACAGAGAAAAATTTAAAGAGGTTTTAGATGAGATTGAAAAGAGAAAATTAGATATGATTACTCAGCTTTCTACAGGGGCTAGAGGTGGTGCTAATACACCTGAGTGGAGAAGTCAAATGTTGGATCTAAATATCGAAATGGCCAGTCTTGCTACGGGATCCTCCAACTTTCCAACCTCTGTAAATGCCAATTCACCAGAGTTAATAGAGCACCTTATTAATAAAATGAATGCCAATGGTGTAAAGCCTGAAATCGAAGCTTTTGACCTAGCTATGATAGACAATGCAAGTTACTTAGCTAAGAAGGGTGTATTAAAATCTCCACTACATTTTAACCTTGTAATGAATGTACCTGGTTCAGCAAAGGGAACACCTAGAAATCTATTACATATGGTAGAAAGTCTTCCAGTGGGATCTACATGGTCTGTAACCGCTATAGGAAAAGCTCATATTCCTCTACTTACAATGGCCATCGCCATGGGTGGAAACATAAGAACTGGACTAGAAGATATTCTAGAAATTGATAAAGGTGTGAAGGAAAGTAACTACACTTTAATGGAGAGGGTAGTGAATATAGCGAAAGCAGTAGGACGTCCAATTGCTACTCCTGATGAAGCTAGAGAGATATTGAGTTTAAAATAAAAACAAAATAAAGTTAAATTTGTAGGAGTCGTAGAAAAAATACGGCTCCTTTATTATGTTGTTCAAAACTTTATCACAATTATTATTGCAATAATTTGAATAGGAGAGTATAATAAAATTGTACTATATAAGTATAAAAGTACAAACTTGTCCTGGATTATAGATAAATTAAGGGGGTTCGCTGTGCTAAATCAGAGTAAAGTAAAATACAACAGGTTAATGGAAAAGGCGGAGGAGTTATTTATTCAGTTGGGCTATAAATCCGTATCTATGGATGAAATTGCAAAAGCTGCAGGGGTTAGTAAAATGACCATTTATAAGCATTTTTCCTCTAAAGAGGAATTGTTTATTGGTATTGTACTATCTATTATGGAGAAAAGCATGCTGTTTCTAGAAAAACAATTAAATAATGCTGACAGTACTCTAGGAAAAATAGAGGTTTTAATGAAATATAATAGGGAAGTGTCTGGGGAATATTCTGTGGCCTTTTATAAGGATATTATAGAGACACCCCACATTAAGGAAAGAGTAATGAAGGAAAAGATAAAAATAACCCAAGAGGTATTTGAGGCTATCATTAAAGAAGGTATGGAAAAGGGAGAAATGAGAGCGGTTGATGAAAAATTTGTGGCAAATATGTTAATTTCCTTAGTAGAGGGCTTTGGAAATAAACAGCTGTATGACATGAATAGCAGGGAAGAGATGGAGGAGGTCATAGAAAAATTTTATGATTTCATAAAATATGGACTCTTAGGGAGAGAAGGGTGAAGTCATTGAGTGAAAAAGTTTTGATGAAGGTTGAGGCTATTAGTAAGATTTATCAAATGGGGGAAGTTACAGTAAATGCTTTGAAGGATATTGATCTAGAGATATACCAAGGGGAGTTTGTTGTTATTTTAGGACCCAGTGGTTCTGGAAAGAGTACCCTTCTGAATGTTTTAGGAGGTATGGATTTACCTACTGAAGGTAAGGTTTTTATGGAGGATCAGGAGATTACTGGATATAATGATAAGAAACTTACTGCCTATAGAAGGGAAAAGGTGGGCTTTGTCTTTCAGTTTTATAACTTGATGGCGAATTTAACCGCTAGAGAAAATGTAGAATTAGCGACGGAAATCTGCAAAGGAGCTTTACAGATTGATGAGGTATTAGAGGCAGTAGGCCTAGGAGATAGAAAGGATCACTTCCCCGCTCAAATGAGTGGAGGGGAGCAGCAGAGGGTAGCTATCGCTAGAGCTGTAGCGAAGAATCCTGCCCTCCTCTTATGTGATGAACCCACAGGAGCCTTAGATTTTAAAACTGGTATTAAGATCTTGACATTACTGAAGGAAATAAATAAAAAATACAACAAAACCGTTGTGATTATTACCCATAATGTACCCATAGGAGCTATGGCAGATAGGGTGATTAAAATGAGAAGTGGAGGAATTATTGAGACTCAAATAAATGACAACCCCATCCACCCTGAAGGGATTGAATGGTGATGAAAAAGCTAGATGTAAGGTTATTGCGGTTAATAAAAAATTCTAAAGGACAATTTATTTCTATTGCAGTAATTATTATATTGGCATTAACTGTTTTTGTTTCCTTTAATATGATGAGGGATAATTTAGATAACACAATAGCTCATTACTACGATATCACCAATTATGGCGATGTGTTTGTAGAGGTGACCAGGATTCCTGGCAATGCTATAGAAAACCTCTACGACATCGAAGGAATAGAGATGGCTCAAGGCAGAGTAAGTAATGATGTGCCCCTTCGGGTGGAGGATCCCAACGAAAAAGTAAGGGTGAGGGTGGTTTCACTGCCTCAGGAAGAGTATATTGTTAATGATTTATATACGATAGAGGGGAGAAGTCTACAGGAAAACCCTCGTACTGCTGTAGTGCTGCAACAATTTTCCGATGCTAGGAGCATCAATATAGGAGATCAAATCACCCCTTATATTGCCGGCAGAGATTACCCTCTAGATATAATAGGGATTGTGGGCAGTCCTGAATATATTTATTTGATGGAAAACGAACAGAGTCTGTTGCCAGCTCCAGAAAGATTTGGGGTAATCTATGTGACGGAGGAATTTGCCCAGTCCGCCTTTGGATTTCAAGGCAGCTACAATCAAGTTGTCATTAAAATCCAAGAGGAGCATTTAAATAAGATCGATACTATTGTAGAGGATATAGAGGATCAGTTGGACAGATATGGTGTTAGAAGAGTTACAAAAAGAGAGGACCAGCTGAGTCATAGTATGATGATGGAGGAGGTAGAGCAGTTAGATCAAATGTCTACAGCCATACCACTATTATTCCTTATTGTGGCGGCTATCATCATCAATATTATGTTATCTAGAATTGTAAAAAACGATAGAATGTCTATTGGAGTTATGAAGGCCCTTGGCTACGGCAACAGAGCTATTCTAGCACATTATGTGAAATTTTCATTAGCTATAGGGCTAGTGGCTGCTATTTTTAGTAGTTTCTTTAGCATATGGCTATCCCAAGTATTTACCAACCTATATATACAATTTATGAATATACCATTATTACAGATGGATATCTACTATATTTACTTTATATATGGTATTCTCCTCACCAGTATTTTCTGTGTAGTATCAGGATTAATGGGGGCTAGAAATGTTATAAAAATTATGCCGGCGGACTCCATGAGGCCGGAGGCTCCTAAGGCGGGAGGAAGAATTCTATTAGAAAAAATCACCTTCCTTTGGCAAAGAATTTCCTTTAGCTGGAAGATGGTGATTAGGAATATATTGAGAAATAAAAGAAGGGCTGCCTTCTTAGTGCTAGGTATTGCTTTAACCTATGGCATCACCATGGTACCTGTGTTTATGGCCAGCGTATGGGGGAATTTATTTACCATACACTATGGTGAGTTCCAGACGATGGAGTATAATATAGATTTTGCAAAACCAATGAACCACAATGCCATAAGAGAGTTGACTCAAATCCTAGAGGTGGATCATATAGAACCTAAGGTAGAAATTCCATTTGAATTAAGAAATGGATGGAGAAAAAAGAATGTCAGTGTTATAGGGATACCCCAGGATACGGCATTTTATAACTTTAAAAGTCCTTCAGGAACCCCTATAGTAGTTCCTAGAGATGGTATTATTTTGACGGAGGGTCTAGGGAAAATCCTTGGAGTTGAAATAGGAGAAGAAATAGTTCTTAAAAACTTTATACCGGACCGTGAAGATACGACAATTCTAGTGGAGGGTATGACACAACAACACTTAGGTACCAATGCCTACATGAATATAGATACGCTGAATCATGTTTTAGGAGAAAGGGATATGATTACTGGAGTCATGATGAATTCAGAGGATCAGGTGGTGTTAAAACTACAGGATGTAAAGAACATTTCTCAGGTACAATCGGTGGAGGACATGATGAATAGTTTTCTAGAATTTATGGATATGATCATTTATTCAGTAGGAATTATGATGTTATTTGGTGGTATTCTCGGTTTCGCTATTGTCTATAATACCACGATTATCAGTATTAGTGAAAGAACCATGGAATTTTCCTCCCTAAGGGTAATGGGGTTTGATAAAAAAGAAATTTATAAAATGATTAGTAGAGAAAATGGATTAATGACGATGTTGGGGATTCTTTTAGGAGTACCCATAGCCTATGGCATGTGCTATGGTGTGGTTTCTGCCTTTGCTACAGATTTATATAGTATTCCTTTAATTATAGAACCCCGTAGCTATGGTGTAGCAGCTATAGCAACCATTGTTTTCGTGACGGTAGCTCAATTGGCCACCATCAAAAAAATATATCGTTTGAATTTTATAGATGCACTGAAAAATAGAGTGTCGTAAAGGGGTGCGAAGAGATGAAGAAAAAAATAGTAGGCATTATAACCATTTTGGTCATTGCTACAGGAGGTATTTTCTTTGTTATGAATAGAGAAGCTACTGTAGAAGTAGATACAATAGCAGTGGAGGAAGGTCATATAGCAAAATATGTGGAGGAAATAGGGGTTGTTAAAACTGAAAGAAATGCCAATGTCTATGCTGTCACCGCCGGGAGGGTTACGGAGGTGTTGGTGGAGGTAGGGGATGAAGTGAAAAGAGGGGATCTTTTGGCTAGAATGGATACCCAACCATTATCGACCCAGGCAAGGGAGCTACAGGCTCGGAGGGATGTGATAACAGCTCAATATAGGGAAGCCATGAGGACCATAGATGACGAAGAACTAGAAAAATTACAGCTCCAGCTTCAGGATGCAGAGGTAAGGCTTCAGGAGGCAGAAAGAAATTTAAATAACAATAGGCAACTTTATGAAGCCGGTGCCATAAGTCAAGAAGTCTATCGTACTACTGTTGCTGACTTCGAAGTTCAAGAGAGAAATGTAGAGAAGGTCAAATTAGATATAGAGATAGCTCAAAAACCCTTATCAGAAAATATTCCTGCTCAATTTCAAGCACAGCTACGCCAAATAGACCTGCAATTGGAGGAAATCAATAGTAGAAGGGGAGATTTTGTGGTTACTGCTCCTATAGAGGGAACTCTTATGATAAAGGTGGTAGAGGTAGGGAGTTATCTACAACCGGGAACGCATATGATGGAAATTGGCGATACAAAGGACCTATATGTAGAAAGTGATATTTTAGTTGCAGATATAGCGAAGGTGAAGGAGGGGGATTCTGTTATTGTAACCAACAAAGACTTAGGCATTCTAGGCCTAAAGGGAACCATAAGAAAGATTCACCCCCAAGCCTTCACCTCCATATCAGATTTAGGTATAGAGCAAAAGAGAATTAAGGTAGATATAGAAATAGAGAGTTCGCCTCAGAACCTTAGACCAGGCTATGACCTAGACATAAAAATCATTCTTGAGGAGAGGGCGAATGTTTTGGTGATACCTGAAAATGCACTATTCCAACAGGAAGGTAAAGATTATGTCTTTATCAATGAAAATGATGTAGCAGTACTAAGAGAAGTAGAAAAAGGCATAGAGAGCCAAAGACGAGTAGAAATTATAAGAGGTCTTCAAAAAGGTGACATAGTGATACTTTCTCCCGATGATGCATTGGAGGAAGGGAGTGCCGTTAAGACTAATCAATAACGTAGAAGGACAGGGGAAATCTCTGTCTTTCTTTTCTGAAAAAAGGTTTTCTTTAGTAAATGTAGAAGTAGTTTTTGGGAAAGATATACTAGAATACAATGCACTTTATTTGAAAGGAAGATCATCATGAAAAAACTAAAGGTCATGACAATATTTGGCACAAGACCAGAAGCTATAAAAATGGCACCATTGGTGCAAAAATTACAAGAGGCTGAAGAAATAGAATCTATACTAACTGTTACAGCTCAACATAGAGAAATGCTAGACATGGTGTTGGATTTATTCCAATTAAAGGCAGACTATGATTTAAACATTATGCAACATGGACAGACTATCACAGATATTACCACAAGGGCATTAAAGGGGCTTGAAGAAGTGATAAAAGAAGCGAAGCCAGATGTGGTTCTAGTCCATGGAGATACCACCACTACATTTGTGGGTAGTTTAGCAGCCTTTTATCAACAAATTCCTGTGGGTCATGTGGAGGCGGGACTTAGAAGTGGCAATATTTATTCCCCTTATCCTGAAGAAATGAATAGAAAGCTTACGGGGAGTTTATCTAATCTCCACTTTGCTCCTACAGGTGGGAATTATAATAATTTAATAAAAGAAGGTATACAGGAAGAAAAAATATTCGTCACCGGCAACACTGTCATAGATGCTCTACTGCAGGTGGTGAAGAAGGATTACTTATTTGAAGATGATCGATTAAATAAAATTGATTATAAAAATAAAAAGGTCATCGTTATGACATGCCATAGAAGAGAAAACTGGGGAGAGCCTATGGAAAATATATTTCATGCTGTGGTGGAGATTACAAAAAAACATAAAGATGTAGCGGTGGTTTTTCCAGTACATTTAAATCCAAATATAAGGAAAATGGCAACTGAAATCATGGGAAAAGAGAAGGATATACAT
This sequence comes from Clostridiaceae bacterium, assembly GCA_020832135.1. GTDB lineage: Bacteria > Bacillota > Clostridia > Peptostreptococcales > Natronincolaceae > JAFIFG01. The sequence goes on along the minus strand of JAFIFG010000038.1, from coordinate 21,824 downwards.
TTGATAGAACCCCTTGACTATGAACCCTTTGCTAACCTGCTTAATAAGTCCCATCTTATTTTGACGGACTCAGGAGGGATTCAAGAAGAAGCTCCAGCCCTAGGAAAGCCTATTCTAGTACTAAGAACTGAGACAGAAAGACCGGAGGCATTGGAGGCTGGTACAGTAAAGATTGTAGGAGTTGAAAAAGAAACTATTATGAAGGAAGTAGACAATCTATTACTAAATGATGAGGCTTATAAAAATATGTCCTATGCCACAAACCCCTACGGAGATGGAAGGGCTTGTGATAGAATCGTTGCGGCTCTAAAATATTATTTTAATCTCACGAAGGAAAGGCCTAAAAATTTCATGCATAAATGAGATAAATGTTAAATAATTATCAAATAAAGAAGGAAAATAAAACTTTATAGAGAATATATACTATAATAGAAGATATGTTGTCCATGTATTTGGTGATAATTACTAAAGTTAGTCATAAAGGCTTCTTGACATAGTTTGTATAAAGCAAAAGAACCATTATGTGTTTTAAAATTTAAAAAATTTAGCTAATTATTATTTTGTTATTATTTCTTCTAAATCAATATTATGGTATAATGAAGTCTAATGTGTGGATATATACAAATTGCTTGTTTGAAAAGGGGGAAAAGATGACACCTAAAAAAAGAAAAGGGCATGTATTGGAGAATTTATCTCTTTTAAGCTACATTGGGATATCTATGGTGGTGCCTATCATTGGTGGTCTTTATATAGGTAAGTGGGTGGATGACAAATTTGGTACAGGGCCTATGTTCCTATTTGTATTTATTATAATAGGGGTTGTTGTTGCCTTTATGAACCTTTTCAAGGTAGCCACTAAGGATGTTGAAAAGAGACAAAGGAAGTGATGAAATGGATGCCTTGAGGAATACTCAGATGCAAATTATAAAGGGAGTATTGATAGTAAATGGTTGTATAGCAATCATAGGGTTGCTATTGATATCGCCAGCTCTTCCCTTTTTAATAGGACTACTGTTTGGCACCATTATTAGTATACTGAATTTCAGATTGCTATACCTTACAGTAAATAAAGCTGTAACAATGAGAGAAGCTCAGGCTAAGATTTATGCTGCCTCTAGATATATGCTTAGATACTTTGTCGTAGGCATAGTGCTCTATATATCCATCAAGGCAGATTACATAAATATTTTAGGAACTATTTTAGGAATAATAACCTTAAAGATTGTTATTCTAAAGAAAGAATTATTCAACAGCAAAGCATATTTTAAAAACATATTTAAAAGAAAGGAGGCAAAATAAATGGAGTTTGGACCACAGGTCATATTTGAGCTTCCAATTCTAGGTGGTATCCCCGTTACCGAAACCGTCGTCAATACATGGATCATCATGATTGTTCTGACAATTGTTTCTATCATCGGTACCAGGACTTTCAAAAGAGTACCTAGGGGAAGACAAAATGTAGTCGAAATGGTGGTGGAGAGTCTAAACAACTTAACAGTTCAAACAATGGGAGAAGATAAAAAATATTTTTCCAGTTATATTGGAACTTTGTTCTTGTTTCTACTAGTTGCCAATTTATTTGGATTGATAGGTCTGAGACCCCCTACAGCTGATGTTAATGCTACATTTGCTTTAGCTGGATTAAGTTTTATTATGATTCACTTTTTTGGTGCTAAAAGCAAAGGGACTGGAGGTTACCTTAAAGATTTTTTGGAACCCTTCCCCTTTATGTTACCTATGAACATTATTGGACAATTGGCGACACCAATATCTCTTGCCTTTCGTTTATTCGGTAACATTATAGGTGGACTAATTATTATGTCTTTAGCATATGGTGGATTGCTGACCTTAAGTGAATCACTGGGATTATCTTTTTTTCCTATATTCCAAGCAGGAATACCTATTGTTTTTCACCTGTATTTTGATCTTTTCGCAGGTGCTTTACAAACCTTTATCTTTGTCATGCTGACAATGGTGTTTGTGAAAATAGCTATGGATTAATTGAATTTGCCGCCTGAGGGGGTGAAAGTTTGGAAGAGACAAATTTCATTATGATGGCTCTAGAATGGCTTATGGAGTTTGAACCTGCAGCTCTTATAGCAGCAGCATCCGCCATAGGCGCAGGGTTTGCCATGATAGCAGGTATAGGTGCAGGTATAGGCCAGGGGTATGCAGCTGGCAAGGGTACCGAAGCCGTGGGGAAGAGACAGAGCCAACAATCAGCCATTGTAAGAACAATGCTATTGGGTTCTGCAGTTGCGGAGACAACAGGCATTTATGCTTTAATTATTGCCTTGGTTTTACTATTTGCAAATCCACTTATGTAAAATCAAGTTAAAACAAAAAATAAAAAATTATACAATATCAAAGGAGGAGTTACATTATGGAACCAACAATTACAGGTGAATCTCTAATATTGGCAGCTTCAGCTATAGGAGCAGGACTAGCTATGATAGCAGGTATAGGTGCAGGTATAGGACAAGGATATGCAGCTGGTAAAGGTGCAGAGAGTGTAGGAAGACAACCAGAGGCACAAGGTGATATCGTAAGAACAATGCTACTAGGTTCAGCTGTTGCAGAGACAACAGGTATCTATGCATTAATCGTTGCATTGGTATTACTATTTGCAAACCCACTAGTTTAAAAAAGAGAATCCAATCCTCTTAAGCCAGAGAAAGGAGGCAGCACATTATGCGAATGGGATTAGTGGAATTTGGGTGGACTTTTGTCTTCACCATTGTAAACTTTTTAATTATTTTCTATGTGTTAAGACACTATTTATTTAGGCCAGTTACAGAGTTTATGGAGAACAGAACCAAAGGTATAGAAACATCTATTGAGGAAGCAGAGAGAAAAAATAAAGAAGCTGAGACATTAAAAGAACAGTATGAAGAAAAACTAATGAGTATAAAAAAAGAAAGAGAAACAATTATAAATGAAGCAACAAAACGTGCTAAAACCCAAAGTGATGAAATTATTAAATCGGCAAAGGGAGAGGCTACCAAAATTATAGAACGAGGACGCCAAGATATTGAAAGAGAAAGACAAAAAACAGTAAACGAATTGAAGGATCAGATCTCTACCTTAGCTATTATGGCAGCTACAAAAGTTGTTGAAGAGGAGATGGATCAAAAGGCTCATGAAAAAATGATCCAACAATTCATTGAAGAGGTAGGGGAAACACAATGGCAGAATTAGTAGCAAAGAGATATGCCGGTGCCTTGTTTGATGTTGCCATGGAAGAAAATAAACTCCAACCTATAAAAGAGGAAATGGAGTTTATTGAAACGTGTTTAAAAGAAAACCAAGATTTTGCAAAGCTTTTAAATACACCCTTAATAGGATCTAATGAGAAAAAAGGTGTTATTAAAAATGTCTTTGAAAATCAACTTAGTAATGAAGTGCTAAATTTCTTACATATCCTTGTAGACAAAGGAAGAACACCTTATATGCATGAGATTATTAAAGAATTTAAGAAAATAGCAGATGCCTCTAAAAATATGGTGGAAGCCATTGCCATAACAGCAATACCTTTAGAAAAAGAAACCTTATTAAAACTTCAAGTACAGCTTTCTATGGCTTCAGGTAAGAATGTGCAGCTTAAAAATGAAGTGGACAAGACAGTCATTGGTGGTATTTTTGTACAAATGGGTGACAAAGTGATAGATGGAACGTTGAGAAATCGCCTGGGACATTTGAAACAGCAATTGTCGCAAATTATATTATAGGAATAGGGGTGATATCAGATGAATCTCAGACCTGAAGAAATTAGCTCTGTCATTAAAGAGCAAATTAAAAGGTATGAAAATAAATTAGACATGAAGGACGTTGGAACCGTTATTCAAGTAGGTGACGGTATAGCAAGAATTCATGGTCTAGAAAAGTGTATGGCTGGGGAACTTTTACAATTCCCTGGAGATGTATATGGAATGACACTGAACCTTGAAGAAGAAAATGTAGGATGCGTGCTCTTGGGTTCAGATGATAATATTAAAGAAGGCGACATGGTAAAAAGTACTGGAAGGATTGTTGAGGTTCCAGTAGGGGATGAGCTCCTAGGCCGTGTTGTAAATGCTCTAGGTCAGCCTATAGATGGAAAAGGACCTATTAACACCGATAAACATAGGGATGTGGAAAGGGTAGCACCTGGAATCATTGCTAGAAAATCTGTACATGAGCCACTACAAACTGGAATTAAAGCTATAGACTCTATGATTCCAATCGGTAGAGGGCAAAGAGAGCTTATTATCGGAGATAGACAGACTGGTAAAACAGCCATAGCTATAGATACCATCATCAACCAAAAAAATACTGATGTTATTTGTATTTATGTAGCTATTGGACAGAAAAAATCAACAGTAGCCCAAATACAAGATGTTTTAGAAAAAAATGGTGCAATGGATTACACCATCATCGTATCAGCAACCGCCAGTGAGTTGGCACCACTACAATATATCGCTCCTTATGCAGGTTGTGCCATGGGAGAAGAATTTATGGATAATGGTAAGCATGTCTTAATTATCTATGATGATTTATCTAAACATGCTGTTGCTTACCGTACTATGTCTTTACTATTAAGACGTCCACCAGGAAGAGAAGCTTATCCTGGAGATGTATTCTATCTACATAGTAGATTGTTGGAAAGAGCTGCAAAGCTTAGTGACGAGAGAGGTGGCGGATCTTTAACCGCATTACCTATGATTGAAACTCAAGCAGGGGATGTTTCTGCCTATATACCAACAAATGTTATTTCTATCACTGATGGACAGATCTTCCTAGAGTCAGAATTATTCCATGCGGGGATACGTCCAGCGGTAAATGCTGGTATTTCAGTATCTCGTGTTGGTGGTAGCGCTCAAATTAAAGCCATGAAGCAGGTTGCTGGAAAGCTACGTTTAGAGCTTGCTCAATATAGAGAACTGGCGGCTTTTGCTCAGTTTGGTTCTGAATTGGATAAAGAAACCCAAGGAAGACTAGCACAGGGTGAAAGAATTGTTGAGGTATTAAAACAACCACAATATCGTCCAGTGGCAGTAGAAAACCAGGTTATGATGATTTATGCTGTAACTAACAAATACCTTACAGATATCGATGTAGATAAAGTAACAGAATTTGAAGATCAATTCTTAGAATTTGTTAATGCTAACTACAGCGAAATCGGTAAAACCATTGTAGATACAGGTAAACTAGAGGGTGAAATCGAAGAAAAGCTAAAGGCTGCACTAGACGAGTTCAAGAAAAAGTTTAAAGCCCAATAATGGGGAGGTGAGGACTTGGCCGCACTAGGAATGCAAGATATAAAAAGACGTATAAGAAGTGTAAACAGTACAAAGCAAATTACAAAGGCAATGGAGCTGGTTTCTTCAGCAAAGCTTAGAAAAGCTCGTGAGAAGTTACAAAAAACCAGACCCTATTTTGAAACAATAGGAAAAACCATTGAAGAAATCGCCACATCCACAAAGGGAATACAACATGAATTCTTAAATCCAAGGGAAATAAAAAAAGTAGGCTATATTATTATTACTGCCGACAGAGGTCTCTGCGGTGGATATAATACAAATGTTATAAAAACTGGTCTTAGCCACATGGAGGAAAAGGAACGAGTATCTGTTATAGCCATAGGCCAAAAGGGTAGAGACTTCTTTAGAAAAAGAAATTACGACCTCGATGGAGAATTTGTTCAAATATCAGAAAATCCTACCTTCACACACGCTCAAAGTATAGCGAAACTAGCTATTGAATTATATAAGCAAGAATTAGTGGATGAGATTCAGTTGGTGTATACAGAATTCATAAGTACCATTAATCAAAAACCTAAGATATTAAAGCTTTTACCGTTGGATATGGCCACTGATACAGCAAAGGAAAATGAAGAAAAGGACAAAGGGTATAGTGAATTTATGTCCTATGAGCCATCGCCAGAGGCAGTACTAAGCTACTTAGTACCTAAGTATGTAGAAAGCATGATCTATGGGGCATTGATGGAATCCTCTGCCAGTGAACAGGGGGCAAGGAGAGTTGCTATGGAAAGTGCAACTGATAATGCTACTGATATGATTGACAAACTACAGCTTCAATATAACCGTGCAAGACAAGCCTCCATCACCCAAGAAATCGCAGAGATTGTCGGAGGAGCGGAAGCACTGAAATAAAAGGAGGTAAAGTAATGCCTGAACAGAATGTAGGTAAGCTGGTTCAAATTATTGGACCGGTTGTAGATATAAGATTCAGTGAAGATAACCTACCTAATCTATTGACCGCCATCATTATAGAAGGTCCGAATCACAATGTAACGGTTGAAGTGGCACAGCATCTTGGTGGTAATACCGTAAGATGTATTGCTATGAGTGCTACAGAAGGACTTGTAAGAGGGATGAAGGCAATAGATACAGGGGCACCGATTACGGTACCGGTAGGTAAGGATACATTAGGTAGAATATTTAATGTATTAGGAGAAGCAGTTGATGAAAAAGAAGAGGTAAAATCAGAATTTACTTCCCCTATACATCGTCTAGCACCAAGTTTTGAAGAACAGGAGACATCTACAGAAATTCTAGAAACAGGAATTAAAGTAGTTGACTTGATTGCTCCTTATTCAAAGGGTGGAAAAATTGGACTTTTCGGTGGTGCTGGTGTTGGTAAGACAGTTATCATTATGGAGCTGATCAACAACATCGCTAAGGAACATGGTGGACTTTCAGTATTTGCAGGGGTTGGAGAGAGAACTAGAGAAGGAAATGACCTTTATCATGAGATGATCGACTCTGGGGTTATTGACAAGGCCACGCTAGTATATGGACAGATGAATGAACCGCCGGGAGCAAGAATGAGGGTTGGACTAACAGGCCTTACCATGGCGGAATACTTCAGGGATCAAGAAGGACAGGACGTACTTTTATTTATAGATAACATTTTCCGTTTCACCCAGGCGGGAAGTGAGGTATCGGCACTACTAGGACGTATGCCAAGTGCCGTTGGATATCAACCTACCCTGGCAACAGAGATGGGGGCATTACAGGAGCGTATCACATCAACAAAGACGGGTTCCATCACATCAGTACAGGCGGTATATGTACCTGCCGATGACTTAACAGACCCTGCTCCAGCCACAACCTTTGCCCATCTGGATGCTACTACTGTACTTTCTAGACAAATAGCAGAGCTAGGTATTTATCCAGCTGTTGATCCACTGGATTCTAACTCAAGAATTCTTGACCCTGCTATTGTTGGGGATGAGCACTATGATGTTGCCCGTGGAGTGCAGGTGGTATTACAAAGATACAAAGAGCTACAGGATATTATCGCCATCTTAGGTATGGATGAGCTTTCTGATGAAGATAAATTAACTGTTGCAAGAGCTAGAAAAATGCAACGTTTCTTATCTCAACCATTCCATGTTGCAGAACAGTTTACAGGTATGGCGGGAACCTATGTACCAGTAAAAGAAACTATAAGAGGATTTAAAGAAATTCTAGAGGGTAAGCACGATGATCTTCCAGAGTCAGCATTCTTATATGTAGGTACGATTGATGAAGCAGTAGAAAAAGCTAAAAAAGAGAAGTAGGTGGTTAAATGGCTTCTAAATTTCATTTAGAGATAGTAACACCTGACAGGGTATTCTACGACGACGAAGTGGAAATGGTGGTATTGAGAACCATCACAGGAGATGTAGGTATATTAAAGGGCCATATGTCTATGGTCTCACCTTTAAAGATAGGAAAAATGAAGATTAAGAAAGACGGAGAGATAAGGGAAGCCGCCATAACGGAGGGCTTTGTAAAGGTGGAGGAAGGCAAAACCATCGTTATCTCTGATGCAGCAGAATGGCCACAGGAAATTGATGTTGAAAGGGCGGAGGCAGCAAGGGAAAGAGCAGAAAAACGCCTAGAAAGCAGCAAAGAAAATACAGATACTGTAAGGGCGGAAATAGCCCTGAAAAAGGCCATCAATAGAATAGAAGTATATCAAAGCAAGAAAAAGTAAATAACAAAAAGCGGAGATTTTCATCTCCGCTTTTTTGCATTTTCATGACTTTTTAATGTACAATGATATCAAAGAGTTGCTCTTCTTCCTCTGTATTCTCCACTGTAATATACATACGAATAGGAAGACTGACAATCATTTGATAAGGCTCTCGAATCCATCCCATGTCAGCATGTATGGCAAGGGGGACAATATCCTTAGGCAACCTATGGAGTCGGACATAACCATCCTTCATTTCTAATCTACCAGTATATTCTTTACCATCAACAGTAAAGGGGAAATCGATAAATTCCGATTCATCACTTTCCACCAATGGGAATTGATGAATAACCTCATTGTTTAAATGAACCATAATCATTTTGCCATTTCCTGGAGATGTTAAGAGTCTAGGAATAGAAAAAATAGAAACCACACTTAAAATCAAAATAACCACAATTAATCCAATATCCGCCTTAGTAATGATCTTCATCCTTAAAACCTCCAATCTAAAAGGATGGTTTATTACATAAATCAGTAACTTTTATTATATACTAAATACAAAAGATTGACAAAGGATAAATAATGTAAAATAGAAAGGGGTTTTCACCGTGTCGGATAAAAATGAATTGGAAAAAACCATAGAATATGCACTGCGAGGAACACCAGAGCTAAAGCCAGAGGAAAAGAGAAAATGGCTAGGGGAATTTAGAGAAAGGGTTCTCTTGGGATTAACTAAGGAACAAGTGAGAAAGACCGAAGCCTACCATGTAGTAAAGACGGCACTGCAGGACCCTATGGCAGAAATGCTCATATTAAACGGCAATATACCGATGGAAATCAATTCAAAATATATGAGATTAGCAAAGGAAATGAACAGAGAGTATAAATCCATAGCAACGGATTTTTCGGAGGCCATGGGGCTCATAGTAGCCAGCCGACAGGCGGTAGATCGAGAAGATGTAACTCCGGAAATTAAAGAAATGCCAGCAAAATTTAAAAATACCACACATAAGGAATTATGCAGTGATTGCTACCAAGAATTAGAAAGTGTTGCACCAGAGGCAACGGAGGAGTTTAAAAAATTAAATTTTTTAGGGAAGATGATAGGCCTATATTGTGGTGCCTGCGAAAGGGATAAGGATGGAGGGCCGTTGATGTAGAGTTGAAAATCAAGTATATACACTCATGCTATTTCAAGTATTGACAACTCTAAAGTTCATTTCAATAAAAAATCCTAAAATCCGCAAACTCGCTATGCTCAAACATACGGATTTTTTAACGAATTTTTTATTTCCATTCACTAAGAGTTGTTACAATACTTTCAAATGCATTCCCTTAATATACTTGATTTTCATGAGAGGCACAGGCTATGGATAAACAAATTTGTCACCTTTTCTTCTTTATTTATTATTAACTGTAATGTATAGCTTTTCACCCTCCTGTCAATAATGAAAATACAAAGGGAAGAGATAAGTTGTAGTAGAGGTGTTTTTCGTCCCCCTTTAACATCATACTTACATACTTAAGGCTCTTCCCTTTACCTATGTAATTTTCAAAAAAAGACAGGAGGGAATAAATCATGAAGAAGAAACCTAATTATGCACTTATTATTTTATTTTTTTTAAGCTGTTTTTATATTACTTCTGCCTTTACAAACAAGGGAGATGCCTTTGTAGTAGAGGATCCTATGGTGTATATATTTGAAGAAAGTGAAGCGACTATTTTAGAAAGTAATATCAATACCACCTTAACACTGAACAATACCCTGTGGTCTCAAGAGGAAATTCAGGAAATTAAAGAAGAACTTAAAAGCCAATTAGGGCTACAGCATACAACGGAAGTCATTATAAATGAAGAAAATTATAAGTACTATTCTGAAACAGAAGCTACACTAGAGGATAAAAGCACACTCTTCCTTTATGAGTTTTCAGATGATGGTGTAAATCAATTTTTAGCAACAAATACAAGTGAAAATGGTGAAATTATTACATTTAAAGTATATTCATCAAGTTCACAGGGAGAAAAAACTTCGTATATTATTATTGACATCATGCAGAATAAAGGGTATAAACAATTAGTAGAGAAAAGTAATCAAAGTCAGGAGATTCTAAAGAAATATGGGGATCATATAGAAACCACCATCAATATGGTTGGAACCTATGATGAGAAGATGTCAATAGAACAACGACAAGAAAAAATACAAGAAATCATTCAGCCACTAAAGCCACAAAAGGTGGAGGAGATAAAACAGGAATCCTATGTAAGTACTACCATCTATACACCCATCATACCCCACTCGCTGCAATATGGTGACAAAAAAGTAAATTTACAATTAGCCATGAGATATAACGATTATGAAGAAAAAACCTACTTATACATTGCCACTCCATTGATTACAATGACCTACTAAACAAAAAGTATTCTGGCAGCTATGGAAAGTGAGGAAAAGATATTGGCAAAAATAATTGTTGAGAAAAGTGGTCCGCTGAAGGGCACGGTAAGAGCTAGTGGAGCTAAAAACTCTGTCCTGCCGATTTTGGCTGCAACATTGTTGGCGACAGAAAAATGTGTTTTGGAGGACGTGCCTCCCTTAAGAGATGTAGAAGTAATCTGTGAAGTATTGAGTAGCCTTGGTGCTGATGTAAAAAAAATAGACAGAGAGCAAATAGAAGTTGTAGCAACCAACATAAATCATTATGAAGCTCCCTATGAGTTGGTAAGAAAAATGAGGGCATCCTTTCTAGTGATGGGCCCGCTGTTGGCAAGGATGGGAAAGGCTAGAATATCCATGCCGGGAGGATGTGCCATTGGAACTCGACCCATTGATTTACATCTAAAGGGATTTAAGGCTTTAGGAGCTGAAATTACCCTAGGCCACGGCTTTGTAGAAGCTAAGGCGGAGAAATTAGTTGGGGCGAAAATTTATCTTGATTTCCCCAGTGTAGGAGCAACAGAAAATATTATGATGGCGGCGGTATTGGCTGAAGGGCAAACCATTATTGAAAATGTTGCAGAGGAGCCTGAAATAACTGACCTGGCTAATTTGCTAAACAAAATGGGTGCCAATATCAAGGGTGCCGGCACCGACACCATCAAGATTCAAGGTGTAAAGGAACTAAAGGGAACCAATCATACTGTTATTCCCGATAGAATAGAGGCAGGAACCTATATGGTGGCGGCGGCTATGACGGGTGGAAATGTCCTTATAGATAATACTGTAATAGATCATCTTAAACCTGTGATTGCAAAGTTAAAGGAAAGTGATGTAGAGGTCTATGAAGAAGGAAATGGTATTAGAGTAATAGCACCTCAAAGGTTAAAGGCAGTAGACATAAAAACATTGCCCTATCCAGGATTTCCTACTGATATGCAGGCTCAGTTTATGGCTCTTATGAGTGTGGCGGAGGGAACTAGTGTTATCATAGAAACCGTCTTTGAAAATCGGTTTATGCATGTTAGTGAGCTTAAGAGAATGGGTGCTGACATCAAAATAGAAGGCCGTAGTGCCATCATTGAAGGCCGTAGAGGACTTCAAGGAGCTCCAGTGAAGGCAACGGACCTAAGGGCAGGAGCCGCTCTGATTCTAGCAGGTCTAGTCTCGGAAGGTATAACAGAAGTAACCAATATAGAACATATTGATAGAGGTTATGTGGATATCGAAAAGAAATTAGTTGGGCTAGGTGCGAAAATTAGAAGAGTAGAATAAATGCAACAATAGATGAAGGCTGAGGTTTAGCAATTGCTAAACCTTGGCCTTTTTTCGTAGTTCTAACCCTTGTGTCTCTAACATATATTTATTTATGATGGAAAATCCAACGATAAGGGGACATGACAAATGAGGGGTATTTTTTTTGCTTGTATTTCAATTTTCACCACTACTTTATTAATTCCACTGCTGATCATCAGCAGCTGCAATATGGATGCACCTCAAAAACAAGATATAGTGCAGCACGAAATTGTAGAGTCGGATTTTAGGATTAAAGTCTATAATCATGAGACGAAGGAAATTATGGAACCCTACCTAGAGGAATACATAGCCCATGTCGTGGCGGCGGAGATGCCGGCTAGCTTTGAAATGGAGGCCCTAAAGGCCCAGGCGGTGGCAGCTAGAAGCTACGCCATTTGGCGTCTAACAACATTGGGAGAAGAGGGACATTCCTCCCATCCAGGGGCACCCTTATGTACCAGTCACCTTCACTGCCAGGAGTGGCTTTCAGCAGAGACACTTAAAGAACGACACGGCATGGTATGGGTTGCTAGATATTGGCCTAAGATACAGGAGGCAGTAAGGGACACAACTGGGATTATTATGACCTACAATATGAAGCCTATAGAACCCCTTTATCACTCCACCAGTGGTGGAAAGACGGAAAACTCGGAGGATGTATTTGCCACAGCATTACCCTATTTAAGAAGTGTTTCTAGCCCCTATGAGGATAGATCTCCAGTATTGGTGGATCAAAAAGAAGTTACTATAGATGAATTTATAAGTGGATTAAAGAATAAAAACAGTAATCTTCAAATCAGCACTAGAAACATTGCCTCCCAAATCAATATATTAGAAAGAAATGAAGGGGGAAGCATAAAAAGGATACAAATCGGCAATCAAACCTTTTCCGGTAGTGAGGTACGAGGAATTTTTGGCTTGAGGTCAGCTGATTTCACCATAGATATAGGAAGAAACACCGTTACCTTTAATACTAGAGGCTACGGTCATGGAGTAGGCATGAGTCAGTGGGGTGCCAACGGCATGGCCAGGGAAGGCAAGGATTATAAAGAAATCCTAAAGCATTATTATCAAGGAGTCACTTTAAGTAAATTAACTAGCCATCATACTAATAAAAAGTAGAAATTCTGTAAAAAGAATTTCTATTTTTATGTGTAGGGTGGTCAAGAGCTTGTACATAGGACTAACAATTGAGAAGGAATTTAATGAGAAGGTATAAATCCACTAAAACCGGGTGATAATTACAGGTGGAGGTGGAATATATGTCTTTTGAAAATAACGATAATAACAACAATAACAAAGACAACAATGAAAAAGGAAAACTATACAAATTTTTAGACAAACAAGGCTTTTATCTTATTTTATTACTATGTGTAGCATTGGTGATGACAACAGCAATTTGGGTGTCGAGACAGGATGAGGAATTTATAGCAGAGGACTCTACAGAAATAGAAGAGCCCACAGAGGTAGAGGTAACCATGATGGAGGATGAGGAGGAGGCGGCTGAAGACACAGCAACTCAACCTCAAAAGGGTGTAGAGATAGTAGAGAGCCCTAGAGTGGAAAAGGAAGAAGAAGCAAAGCCTAAAGAGATAGAACCTAAAGAGGTAGAGCCTAAAAAAGCGGAACCTAAAGAAGTAGAACCACAACCAGAACTGGAGAAAGAATCTGAAGCTACAGCTGCTAAACAGCAGGTGATGACACAACCAGTCATGGGTAAGGTCGGTATGCCTTTTGCTATGGATAAATTAGTTTACCATAAGACCCTAGACCATTGGGGTGTACATAGGGGAGTAGATATTCATGCAGAAGAAGGTGCTCCAGTAAGGGCAGCACTGGATGGAGAGGTTGTAGAAGTAATTAACGATACCGTCATGGGTATTACCATTACCTTGAAGCATGAAGGAGATCTTTATACAAGATATAGCAATTTATCCACCGATGCTATGGTGAAGGTAGGCCAAATGGTGGACAGAGGTCAAGTAATAAGTGGAGTAGGAAGAACCGCTTCTCTGAAAACAGAAGAGGGCCCACTATTGCATTTCCAGGTATTAGAGGATGATACCCTAGTAGATCCTCAAGGATATTTACCAAAAATTGATTAAATTGTGTTAAATTAAGTAAAAACTTGAAAATTAGCAATTCTAAATTTAGAACCTCCCTCATATTATAAATTAAGACATAAATATAGAGGGGGGTTCCAAATTTTGAAGGATTATATAGAAAAACGGGTTATGGAGATAGCTCGCTATATTATTGAAGAAGAATCTACCGTCAGACAAACCGCCCGTGCATTTGGCGTCAGCAAAAGTACAGTCCACAAAGACCTTACTGAGAGACTGCCCAAGATAAACCCTCTAGTGGCAAATCAAGTAAAAAACATACTTGAAGTCAATAAAGCAGAAAGGCATATAAGAGGTGGTAAAGCAACAAGGATGAAGTACAAACAAGAAACAGCAGAGGCTCACAATTAAAATCTCCTGTCACAACAGGAGATTTTTTTTGTGCAAAAAAAATTTCCAAAAAAAAACAAAAAAAAGAAGGAATTATGACAATTATTGTAGAAATGATAATGTTGAGAGAAAAAAGAACTCTGTACATATTTCTAGTAGATAAAAAGATACGCAACAAGAACAAATAGAAAAGCGAAGGTGGGGAAAAAATGTTTGGATTCAGCTCAGATATAGGAATTGACTTAGGGACTGCTAGTGTACTGGTTTTCGTGAAGGGAAAAGGCATCGTATTACAGGAACCTTCCGTAGTAGCTATTGATAAAAATACAGATACCGTATTGGCAGTAGGACAGGAAGCACGAAGAATGTTAGGAAGAACACCAGGGAATATTGTCGCAATAAGACCCTTGAAGGATGGAGTAATTTCTGATTATGAAGTAACAGAAAAAATGTTAAAATACTTTATAAACAAGACCGTAGGTAAAAAATGGATTTTTAAACCTCAAATCATTGTATGTGTTCCTAGTGGAGTTACAGAAGTAGAAAAAAGAGCTGTGATCGATGCCACCAATGAAGCTGGAGCTAAAAAAACCTATTTGATAGAAGAGCCTATTGCTGCCGCTATAGGAGCAGGAGTAGATATTGCACAGCCTAGAGGACACATGATTGTAGATATCGGAGGGGGAACCTGTGATATTGCAGTAATCTCGTTGGGTGGTATCGTTGTCAGTAATTCTATCAAAGTGGCGGGAGATACTTTTGATGAAGCAATTGTTCGACATATGAGAAAGAAACATAACATTATGATCGGTGAAAGAACAGCTGAAGAGATGAAAATTCATATAGGTGGAGCTTATATGAGAGAAGAAGAAGCACTTATGAATGTCAGGGGAAGAAATTTAGTCTCTGGTTTACCGGTGAATATTGAAGTAGGTAGCAACGAAATGGTAGAAGCTCTTGAAGAAAATGTCCTATCTATTGCTGATGCAGTACATTCTGTATTAGAAAAAACACCTCCGGAGCTAGCCTCCGACATAGCTTCTCACGGTATAATTATGACCGGTGGTGGTGCTTTACTATGGGGTCTAGATAAATTGATAGCAGAAAGAACCGGGATTGAAGTACTGATAGCAGAGGAAGCTGTTTCCTGTGTTGCAAAAGGAACAGGAAAGGCCCTAGATTCTCTACATATACTAGAGAACAATATGAGGAGCGGAAAATCTAGAAGATAAGAAAAGCGGAGGATTATATTCTCCGTTTTTTATGTAATAGAGGTAAAGGTTTTTGAATAAAAAACCGATATAATAATAGAAGATGAATCCGAATTTACACTGGAGTGTGAAAATATGCTTAGAGGACTTTATACCGCCGTGTCGGCGATGCAGACAACTGAAAAAAAACTAGATGTAACCTCCAACAATATGGCCAACATTAACACCACTGGCTTTAAAAAGGACACCGTTGTATCCCAGTCCTTTCCTGAGGTATTGTTACATAAAATCAACGGCCAGCTACCTACAGAGCCCTTCAATAGAAATTTGCAGGTGGAGGTAGAGAGAGATGGAGAAGGCTTTCGGCTTTTTACAGAATCCGGCTACTTTAGGGCAGAAGGTATAACAGGAAATAGCTATAGCTCATCAACCACCTTTGCTATAGACGAAGAAGGGTATTTAAAAACCTATATGAGGGACCATAGAGGAAATCTAGATACCTCAGAAGGAAACTATATACTAGATAACAATGGAAATAGAATTCAAGTAGAAGGTAATGATATAGAAATTAATCCCCAAGGACAAGTCATATCCAATGGACAAACGGTGGCAAACCTTGTTGCACGTCCAGGTTTTAATACCATAGGTACCATCAATAGTGGTGTTATGGTGAATAAAGTTCAAACCTATTTTACAGAGGGAGGATTGGAACCAACCTCAAATCCACTGGATTTAGCCATTAAAGGTGAAGGTTTCTTTAGAATAAGCACCCCTATGGGGGAAATGTATACCCGTAATGGAAACTTTACCTTAAATGCCAATGGAGAGATGGTAACTACAGAAGGCCATTATCTTATGGGGCCCAATGGTTCCGTATGGTTGGGACAACAGGATTTTGATTTACAGGAGATAGCCATTGGAGAAGATGGTGCTATTGTTGTTAATGGAGAGGTAATAGATCAAATAGACATCATCAATATCACCAATATGAAGGACCTAAGAAAATATGGAGAGGGCTATTACCAAATGGCAGGGAACATAGAGCCTCAAACAGAAGGCTTCAAGGGTGAAGTTCTCCAAGGATACCTAGAAACCTCCAATGTTAATGCCATTCAAGAAATGGTACAAATGATCTCCTCTCTAAGAAACTATGAATCTAACCAAAAAGTAGTACAGGCCTACGACGAAATGCTGCAGCGGGCAGTGAATGATATAGGGAAAGTGTAATTAACTTGAGTTGCGCCATTACTAAGTTTCGTTATGAAAATCAAATATATACGGTCATGCTATTTCAAGTATTGACAATTCTAAAGCTCACTTCAATGTAAAATCCTAAAATTTGCAAACTCGCTATGCTCAAACATACAAATTTTTTAACGGATTTTACATCTACGTTCACTAAGAATTGTATTAATACTTTCAAATGCATTCTCTTAATATATTTGATTTTCATGCTAGGGTTTAAGAGAGAATTTCACAAATCAAGTTAATAACTTGAGAAGATGAGGAAAAGGAGAGTGCTAGTAATATGAGAGCTTTGTGGACATCTGCCTCGGGAATGAAGGCACAGCAATTAAATGTAGATACGATTTCCAACAATTTAGCCAATGTAAATACAACATCCTATAAAAGGCAGAAGGTAGAATTCAAGGATTTGCTATATGCCAATATGAAGAAAACAGATCTTGCTGATGGTATCGGGAGACCTGTAAATCTACAGGTGGGCCACGGTGTTATGCCGGTGGGTACATCAAGAATATTTATGACGGGCAATTTGGAACATACGGAAAACCCACTGGATGTAGCCATAGAAGGAGAGGGGTTCTTTGCTGTTGAAACACCAACGGGAGAATTTCTATATACAAGGGATGGAAACTTCAAGTTTAGTGTAGACATGGATGAAATGCGTTTAGTTACCTCAGATGGCTATACGATTTTATCGGATTTTGAGGATGAAATTATTATCCAACAGGGATTACAGAATATAAATATATCAGAAATGGGCATAATTACAGCAGAGAATGAAGATGGAGAAATAGAAGAAATAGCTACCATCAAGCTGACAAAATTCCTTAATCCAGAAGGTCTAGAAGCCGTAGGTAAAAACCTTTACAAGGCTACTGTGGCTTCTGGTGATGAAATCCCTATGGAGGGAGAAAATCGCAATAGTACCTTGCGTCAAGGCTACCTAGAGACTTCAAACGTCCAAGTAGTAGACGAAATGGTGCGCCTCATAAGTGCTCAAAGAGCCTATGAGATTAGCTCGAAAGCTATTCAAACAGCCGATGACATGATGAGTATGGCAAATAATTTAAAAAGATAAGGTGATTTAAGTGAAGATTAATGATGCTCTTATTCATTTAAACAATGAGAAAACAATAAAACAAAAGAATATAGATGATTCAAAAAAACTTAAGGCTGCCTGTCAAGAATTTGAAGCCATTTTTCTCAACATGATGCTAAAACAAATGCGAAGCACCATTCCTGATGGAGGACTGACGGAAAAAAGCTATGCCAGAGATATTTACGAATCCCTACAGGATGAAGAAATGTCAAAGGAAATGTCTAAAACAGGTGGCATAGGCTTAGCACAGCAGCTGTATAAGCAGCTGTCGAAGCCGTAGGTTTAAGTTTTCGCAAGACGAAGTTGAAAGGAGACAACTATGGAATTAGATATACTACAAATACAAGAGAGAATCCCCCACCGCTATCCATTCCTGTTGGTAGATAAAATCACAGAAATCGAAGCAGGAAAATCAGCAGTAGGGGTAAAAAATGTTACTATCAATGAACCCTTCTTCCAAGGCCACTTTCCACAAAAGCCTCTTATGCCTGGCGTTCTGATGGTGGAGGCACTGGCCCAAGTAGCAGGGATCGCCTGCAGTGAAGTAGAGGGGAATGAAGGGAAGATCGGAGTTTTTACAGGCATAGATAATTGTAAATTCCGTCGCCAGGTAGTTCCAGGAGATGTCCTGAGACTGGAAATAAATATAACCGCCTTCAGAAGAGGGATTGGTAAGGCAGAGGGTAAGGCCTATGTAGGAGAAGACTTGGCTTGCTCTGCTAATCTGACTTTTGCTATGGTGAATAAATAGAAAAAATATGAAAAGCTCAATAGACCTAAAATGGTTTGTTGGGCTTTTCTTTTGTCGAAACCACCACAAACCTGTCAAACGATTTTTAGAGGGAATACAGATGATATTAGTTAGCTTTCATTTTTTTCCTTTTTTCGCCTATGAAAAAACGTTATAATGAAACTATCTAAAAATACTGCTCAACAATAAGGAGCATAAGGGGTGTTGAATTTGGATATAAAGACAATAAAGAACTATGAAACTTGGTTATTTGATCCATATTTTGATGATGCTACAAGAAAAGAAGTACAAGGGATTAAAGGAAATGAAGAAGAAATAGAAGATCGCTTTTATAAAGACTTGGAGTTCGGCACAGGTGGACTTAGGGGAGTCATCGGTGCGGGCACCAATAGAATGAATATCTATACCGTTAGAAGGGCAACCCAAGGTCTAGCCAATTACATAAAAGCACAGGGGGAAAAGGCTCTAGAAAAAGGTGTAGTTATAGCCTATGACTCAAGACACATGTCAAAGGAATTTACCCTAGAGGCAGCCTTGGTTTTAGCTGGCAACGACATCAAGGCCTATGTTTTTGAAAGTTTAAGACCCACACCAGAACTATCCTTCGCCGTAAGACATTTAGGTGCTATTGCTGGCATTGTTGTTACCGCTAGCCATAACCCACCTCAATATAACGGCTATAAGGTATATTGGGAGGATGGAGCTCAAATAGCCACCCAGCTAGCAAAGGAAATCACTGAAGAAATTCAGCTGGTGAATGATTTTTATAAAATCAATACCATGGAACAGCAGGAGGCAGAGAGATCAGGACTATTGAAATCCATAGGAGAAGAAATAGATAATCTTTACATAGAAGCAGTCAAGACACAATCCCTAAGAAAAGATGCCATCGCTCAAATAGGGGAGGATTTCAAAGTGGTATTTACTCCCCTACATGGAACCGCCAATATCCCTGTAAGAAGGGTATTAAAGGAAATTGGCTTCAAGAAGGTATTGGTGGTGCCACAGCAGGAGCTTCCAGATCCGAATTTCTCCACCGTAGCCTATCCCAATCCAGAGGAAAAGGCTGCCTTCAAGCTGGCTATAGATCTAGCAAAGGAAGAGGATGCACAGCTTATTATAGGTACGGACCCCGACTGTGACAGAGTAGGGGCAGTGGTGAAGAACAAGGCAGGGGAATATGTAGTCCTAACAGGGAACCAAACGGGAGCACTGTTGGTGGAATATATGCTGTCTACCCTAAAGGAGAGAAATGCTCTCCCGCAAAATGCCACCATCGTAAAAACCATCGTCACTAGTGAAATGGGGGCATCCATAGCAAAGCACTATGGTGTAGATGTCTTTAATACCTTAACGGGCTTTAAATATATAGGAGAAAAGATCAAGGAATATGAAGCATCAGGAGAAAAAACCTTTCTCTTTGGCTACGAAGAAAGCTACGGTTATCTCGCAGGAACCTATGCTAGAGACAAGGATGCTGTAGTGGCCTCCATGCTCATATGCGAAATGGCAGCCTACTACCATACCAAGGGCATGACCCTATATGACGGGCTCCTAGCTCTATATGAAAAATATGGATATTATCTAGAAGACTTAAAATCCATTACTCTAGAGGGTAAGGCGGGAATGGAGAAGATACAAAACACATTAAATACATTTAGAGAAAATCCACCACAAGCAATAGGTGGATATAAAGTACTGGCTCTAGAGGATTATAAAAAGCAAAATAAGCTACCAAAGGCAGATGTTTTAAAGTTCCACCTAGAAGGAGATGCTTGGTTAGCCTTAAGACCCTCCGGAACAGAACCAAAGTTAAAATTCTATTGTGGAGTAAAGGCAAATTCCTTAGAAGCCAGTAGGGAAAAAATAAATAAAATGTTATGTGCAGTACAAGAATATTTATAACCACAAAAGATCCTATAATAGAAGCCAACAAAAATGCATGTAGAGTCAGCTTAGTTACAGGCCCTCATGCTGAAGAAATGATAATATGTAAGTATCAACAAAGGAGACGGATTTAAATAATAGCTCTGTCTCCTTTTTATGGAGCAAGGATTTTAAGAATATACACTGAATGAATTTTCCTTATTTAACCTTCTCTACAGGTTTATAAAGTCTCCTATTTCCTCTAAAAATATCACTTCAACAAAGGTGCTCTCTACTTTTCTATAGCTCTTTTTTGTGGTATTTATCCACCCATGATGGTCTAGTGCTTCATAGGGCAGATGAATTGCTGCAATTTTTTTGGGGTTGATATAGTTCTTAACTATTTGTCTGCCCCTGGGAAGACCCACATAGGGAAAGGGAGCTAGAAGGAGGTCTATGTTTTCTTTCGCCAAATTTAGAGGCATATAGTTCTCTTTAACAGACTTTGCATCCCCCACATGTAAAATCTTCTTTCCATCCATATGAAGAAGGTAGCCAATATTTTCAACATTATCATTGCCTCTACCTTCATGAAGCAAGGAGATACAGTTAATGCTTATTCCTTTAATAGCTATGGTTTCAGTACCGTAACCCAGAGGATTTACCACCACGAGGTTATAATTCTTTAAATCAGGGGCTTCTTTCTTTATTGCTGATATAACTTTAGTGGTGGAGACAATAACAGCATCTTCATTGCACCTTAAATACTCAATACTGGCATTTACATCAAAATGGTCACTATGATGATGGGTAAATAATAGTAGATCTATATTATGAAAGGGAGGAACACCTGCAATTATTTGTTGCTTTATTGTGTTGGGGGTATTTTTATAGATCTTTAAATTTGAGTTACTTAAGCCATCTATTAATACTTTTTTATCATTAATTTCTACCAATACTCCTGCATTAGCTATATAAGTAATTTTATTTAATTGCATCACTACATAACCTCCTTAAATCTACATAAACTGTGATTATTATAACAATTTTATCTCCAAGTAGCAATCGAAGTCAGGACTAGGAAAGCAATTGAATGAAAATTTCTAAGGTGATATCATTAGATAAAGCAGTTATATAGATAAAAGAAAGGAATTGTTATTATGAAGGAATTTCCATCAATAGATGAGGTTCACGATATGTTGGATGAAATAGCGGAAGAAATACCAAAGGATTTTTTTAAGGAATTAAATCAAGGCATTCTTCTGTTGCCCCAACACAAAATACACCCTGAGAGTAGAACTGGAGATAAACTTTATATAAAGGGTGAGTATCATAGAAGCATCACTGGAAGACAAATTAAGATGTATTATGGGTCCTTTGAAAGACTCTATCAAGGAATATCTAGAACGAGATTATATCAAAAGCTTAAGGATACTTTATTACATGAATTTACCCATCATTTAGAATCTCTAGCAGGAGAAAAAGGTTTAGAAATAAAAGATGCTAGAAA
>JAFIFG010000032.1 GCA_020832135.1 Clostridiaceae bacterium | reverse complement strand
CTATCTCATCACATAGATGTTATTGTGGATATGGTGGGGATAGACCATATTGGACTTGGCCTTGATTTTTGTGATTTTTTACGATCTGAGACTTTAGGGATTCAAGACCAAGAGTACAAAGAAATAAAGGATATGCCTAATGCTAGGTATATTCAAGGTCTGATAAATCATCTTGTCAAGAAGGGCTATAGAGAAAAGGATTTAGAGAAAATAGCCTATGGAAATTTTTTAAGAGTATTTAAAGAGGTTTTGATATAAAAACCTAACCAATGATTTACAATTGATTAGTAGAATAAGTTATGAAGAGATGCCTTCGGGTATCTCTTTAAATTTTTATCTTCAATAGCACTAAAATAGCTAGCATACATAAAATATAGATAGGAGGGGGATTTTTATGGGGTTATTCGATTCAGTAGATGCTAAAAGTTTAGCCTTAATAGTTGCTTTGTTTGCAACATTAACATCAAAATCAATAAAAAACCCTGCAAAGGCAGCTATTATTGGCAGTTGGATATCTATTTTTGGTGAAATATTAGAGGCTATAGCTGATACAGAGGAGTTTATAGAAGAAAGAGAAGCAGAAAAAAAACAGATTAAACGGGAAATTGATGAATTACAAAGACGTTTAGAGAGATTAAATAATGATTGAAAATAAAGCACATTTCTTTTTCATATAATAATAAAAAGAGTGTGCTTCTTTATTATTTATATATAAAAAGGGTTTTAGAGATGAAATACAGAACTCTAGAGAGTATTTAAATACTTAATATAAGTAATATAAATAAGAAATAAAACAACAAATTATATGAAAAAAGAGAGGAGACAAGCAATGGAATATAAAATCTTAGGCAGTGTCATGCCACTAGTACAATTAACACTTAAAAAAGGAGAGGTCATCAAATCTCAAGCTGGGGCAATGAAATGGATGGACAGTACAATAGAAATGAAAACCAGTATGGATGGTGGTGTTGGTGGCTTTTTCAAAAGAAAGATGATGGGAGAAAGCGGATTTTTAAATTTTTTCAAAGCTGAAAAAGATGGAGAATGTATTGCCTTTGGCCATACATTTCCAGGACATATTGTAGCAATAGATGTTAGTAAACAATCTATTGTTTGTCAGAAAAGAGCTTTTCTTTGTAGTACAGAAGGTGTAGAATTAGAGATTGCCTTTCAAAAACGCTTAGGCTCTGGGTTCTTCGGAGTTATATTTAGTTGATAGAAACTATAATAATATTATAATCAAAAACACAAATCAATATATTCTAATAACTACTTTGCATAATGGTGAGTAATTACTAAAATATATACTATATTAGAAAAAGAGGCAGTAATATAAGCCAAACAAAAAACTGATTAATATTTTTATCAGTAGATACTTATTCTCGAAAAAGAAAAAATAAACAATATAACCTAAAGGGGGGAGGTAAAAATATTATAGGTTACTACTATAATGTATTACTGTTCATATGTTACAGAAAAACAGATAGAATTTATTTAACTAGATGGATTAGATATTTAATATCCAATTACCTATATTGACAAACTGTAGTTATTATAGTAGAATTTTTGAAAAAGTAAATATAGTAGTTAATTATAATTAAGCAGGATTTATTTTTGCCTAGAAAAAAAAACGACTAAGTGTTGTTTTAAGGCAAAAGTAAATCCTGCTTGTTTTTTTTGAAAAATGCACGAAGAAGCTAATTGATAATCTCAAAGACAACTGCTATTGGCAATAAGGTATAGGTAACATTCACTTGAGACGATAAGAGAAATTTAAAGGTTTTACAACTGCTAAATCTTTAAATTTACACTCTTTACTCGTTTTAAAAGGAAAGGATAGCTATTTATTCATGTAGTTTATGGATGAGAAATTAAATCAGATGCAAAAGAAAACATTTAAGATTAAAGGAGTAAGCAAAAATGATGAATGAGAAGAGATTCAAAGTTGTATTAGCTAAGCTACCAACAGGTGAAGAGGAAAGTATTTATAGATGGTTTATAACAGATGGAGGAATACCATTATTTGACGTTAATGAATGGTTAGATGAAAAAAGTTTTAAGTGTTTAAATACTGGAAAAACATATGCTAATGAATTAGTTAAATTCCTAAATTTTTTAGACTTAAAGGATATCAGCTATTTATACGCCAGTAATAAAGACATTAAAAATTACATTAAGTTTTTAATATATAAAAATCTGTATGATGTAGATGTACTTAGCTTTAAAGCATCAGTAACCTATGGAACAATTAGAAAAAACCTATCGGTTATTACTGGATTTTATAAATGGTTAGAAGATGAAGTTGAGAACTTAGATGTAGAATTTAAACGTAAAGTTTCACAGATAGGAGCAAAAAAATCATATTATTATGGACAAATATGGAGCAAAGATTATAGTTCAATAATTGATGTATATATTAAAACATTAAAGCCAACTAAGGAATATATAAAATGGTATACCGATGAAGAAATTGAAGCAATATTAAGCAATTTTAATAATTTACGAGATAAAGCGATGTTTTTATGTATGTTAGAAGGAATGAGAATAGATGAAGTAATAAGTATTAAATTAGAAGATT
This sequence comes from Clostridiaceae bacterium, assembly GCA_020832135.1. Classification (GTDB taxonomy): domain Bacteria; phylum Bacillota; class Clostridia; order Peptostreptococcales; family Natronincolaceae; genus JAFIFG01. The sequence continues at coordinate 47,932 of JAFIFG010000032.1, read as the reverse complement.
ATAGTAGCGACGATAAAGAGTTAAAACCAAGTAGGTCTAAAAGCAAATGGCTAAGAAGTATACAATTACCAGAAGCTACATGTAAAGTAATTGATGATTATATTTTTACAGAAAGAGCTGATGCAGAGATTGAGTCTCATAAAATTATAGAATACCTATTCATAAATATAAAAAAAGGTAAATATCAGGGACTGTCAATAGGTTATAGAAATTATTATGGTGTATTGAAAAAATGTGCTGCAAGGGCTGGAATATCACCCGAAAAAATTAGAACACATAGTGGAAGAAGTACGAAGACTATGGATTTGCTCAAACATCAAGTTCTGTATCCTGAGGATAACTTAAGTGATGCACAGATATTAGAAATAATGGGTTGGAAAAGCATTGATAGTTTAGAGCCTTATAGGAATCATGAAAATAAAATTATTGCTAAAACAGCGGCTGAGAAAATAAATAAAAAGAGGAAGAGGTCAAATGGAGATAAAACTAGTTGAAAAATATAACCCTAAAATACGACACTGTTATTCAACATGGAAAATTAATGATGGATTTGTTAATTTAGATTATCAAATGTGTAAATACGAATCAGAAGAGTTGCTAAGAAAATTGATTCATAATATTGAATACAAGCTGAACAACAAGTTGGACTTAATTAAACTTACTGAAGAGATAGGAACAACAAATATATTAAAGTTATTCTTCCTATTTTCTAGTGAAATAATTGTCCCGTATATAGATTACTTTCTAATAAAATGTTTAGAAGAACAATATTTTTCCTGCAAAAAAAAGTACAAAGGGCAGTGGAGATACGTATTAAAGATGATAATTGGTAAAAAGTCGCATAGACAAAATAATATAGCTATTTATAGTGATGCTATAAAGGAACTTATTGAAAAGCAATTTCAATGCTACAGCAGAAAAATTATTCTGCAATATATGGAGCAGACTAGAGCACTAGACCAGTTAACAAAAACAATTCCTGAATATATAGTTCATGATGTAGTATTTTCCGCTGATAAGGACTTGTTAAAGAACTATATCAATTATTTTGGTTCTAAATTTACTGAGCAAAGAGAAACTATTACTTTAACTAAAATAAGTAAGATGATTTTTGGAAGAAGTATCGTTATAAGTAGAAAAAATAGTAGGGTATTAGTAGAAAAATATATTAATGTAATTAGTAAGTATGTTGATGAAGAATATAATAAACAATGTAAAATTTTTACTACAACCAATTATCAGCAAATGAAAATAAACAATGATATTTGGAAATTTTATTGGATGCACGGACCAAGTCTTCATTCAGCTACTTACGATTTTACAAAAATACAAGGTGAGCATTTGAGGTATGAAGCAAAACTATTTATGAAGTATAGATTTGAAAAAAATAAATCACTTAATGATACAGCATTTTATGAACTTATAGTTGCGCTAAATTTTTTTGTCAGGTATGACCCTAAAATAGACAGCCTAGCAAAAGTCAAAATAGAGCATATAAGAGCGCTAGTGGCACATTTAGAAAATGATTATAAAAAGCATTATGAACAAAAGGATAGTAACAATGGTGTAAGTGTAGCCACGATGACGAAGATTATAGGAATTTGTAGACAGACTACAGATTTTTTAATTAATTATGCTAAAAAAAATAAACTGATTACACAAATACCTAAAAATAATTTATTTAATACCTATGCGTTTTACAATACTAGCAATATGCATAAAGGTACTGAAATTATACCAGATATAGTTGATGAACAAATAATGAAGCATCTCCAAGAACTAGAGCCAAGGTATCAACTTATATATTATATTTTCTCAGTAACTGGACTAAGATTAAAGGAAGTAATTCACCTAGAGGAAGACTGTTTAGAAAGTACGGAGTGGGAAAGTTTAATGTTATTAAAATATACTCCCTATAAATCATTAATGCACATTAGAAAACAATCGAGGTCAGAAAAAAATACAATAATAATACCCAAGGAAATAGCTAAGGTCATTAAAGAACAATGCGAAAGAACAAAAGAACTTAGAGAAGAGCACTTGTTAACCTTTATATTTATTCATAAGAGAGAATATTATAAACCTGCATTAACAGAAGGGAAGGGGTTTTTGAATGCAATTAGAAGGCTAATTAAAAAGTATGATATTAGAGATTATGATGGAGAACTATGGCATTTGACTACTAAGCAGTTTAGAAAAACCACTATTACAAATATGATAGAAAATGGAGCAACTAGAGCAGAGATATCTTATCAGCTAGGTCATTTAAGCAGTAGGACATCAAGAAAATATTATGATGAAGTTAGGAGAATGACTCTAAAACAACTTAATACTGATTTCTTCAAGAAAAAATTTGAAGTTGCGGTAGGGGATGAACAACTACAGCTGTATACCGAAGAGGAAAGAAAAGCCCTGTATATCGATTTCAGATTAAATAATCGAAATGTTTTATTAGGCTATTGTACAAAGCATATATCAGAAGGAGAATGTGGCAAGAAAGTAGGTAAAAGCAATTGTACAGAATGCAATAAGCTATGTACAGGTAAAAAATATTTGTCTGAATGGATTAGTTTAAAAGATGAACAGCAGAAAATAGTTTATCAGTTAGAAGAAATATATAGAAAGGAAGAAATAAACTATGATGTTTATAGGGATTTTAGGGAGTACGAAAAAGAAGTGCATTTTTTGAATCTATATAAAGATATAATAAGTAAAATTGAAAGCCAAGACTATTGAGGAGTGACATAATTTGTTGAAAAACCACGTTATTATAAAAAAAGATTATAGTTTTAAAGAAATCGACAATTTAAAGAAATCAACTTTTTGGATGGGGAACAATATTCAGTTTGAAGATGATATCTGGGAATGTGATAAATTAGTCAGAAATGCAACCCAATTAAATCATAGCTGCAAAATTTATTTCACCAAAATTCCAGAGAAATATAAAAAAATTGCTAAAGTTATTATATTAGTTAGGTATAATGAAAGGAAAAAATTATCAACATTAAGAGGTAATACTAGTGGCATTTCTACTTTTTTAAAGTTTCTAGAGAAAAATTATAAGGGTATAGATATCTTGCATGTAAACAAGAGCATTATTAGTGATTATTACAAATACTTAGATGATAAATATACCTCTACCTTTACTAAACATGGCTATTGTTCAACACTATATATTTTTTTTGATAGATTAATAAATTATACAGAGGCTAATAAAAAGAATCCTGTAAAAAAAGATAACCCCTTTAAAACAGAAGATATTAAAAGCCCAGATAAGTATATTCCAGAACATATTACAAGTCAATTGGACTGCGTTTTTAAAGATGAAGAATCTCCAATCCCAGATTATATAAGAACATTCTATTGGATAGCAAGAAGCATTCCTTTGAGAATAAGTGAAATTATAGGAATGAATATAGAGTGTATTAAAGCATATCAAGATAGCCATGCTATTTTCATTCCTTCTTGGAAACAAAATGGGGGATATATAGAACCAGAAATAAATGCAATTCATCTAAGCAATAATGGACATGGAGCATATTTACTAGATTTAATTAAAAAACAGCAAGAAGAGGCATTTCAAGCTCAGAATAAACTTGATGAGGAGGAAACGGGATTACTATTTACATATAGGAAAAGGAGGTTTCATTATAAGCTCTATGAAAGAACAGGGCAAATTAAGTTTAGTAAAGAGAAAGATGTTATAATACTTAAACCTGAAATTGTTACATACCAATTAAATAGAATTTGTGAAAGATGCGGTATTTCAGATAAAGAAGGAAGGATTTACACTATAACATCCCATCAATTTAGGCATACTGCTATTACTGATAGATTATATGAAGGATTTTCACCTATAGAAGTTAAAGAATTGACTTCTCACAAAAATGAAGAAATGATTATTAAGTCTTATTATCATAGTCAAAAGGAAAAGCTTAAAGAAAAACAGCGGTTAGTACATGATAGAAAAAAAGAAAACGAAGATAATAAAAATACAACTGAAGTATATTTCAAAGGAAAAATTTTAAAGCTTGATAATACGTTAGAGGAAAGATTACTAAGAAATCCTAGAGCACATAAATTGAAATATGGTATATGTAGTGATATTACAGGATGCAAAAATAAAACATATGATTGTTTAAATTGTGATTATTTCATTCCTAATGCTGAAGATTTAGATTATTTTGAAGAAGAAGTAAAGCAATGGACACGGAAGATAGGTTTATTTAAAGAACATCCAGCTCTGAAGGAAAATGCCATGTATAATTTAAGGGCATGTGAAAATATCATTAAAAAAATTAAATCTATAATAAATACAAAGCAGAGGGAAGAATGTGAGGTGATATCAGGTGAGGAAATTACCTAAATCTTTAATGGAGAAACAAGAAAAGCAAAGACTTGAATCAATTAATAAGGTACAGCAAGCTATAGATGAACTTAAAAGTTTAGGGTACGATAATATTAAAACTGGTATGCTTATAGAGAGAACAGGATTGTCGAGGGCAACTTTCAGTAAACCTCATATAATTGAAGTATTAAAAGACAATAAGATAGGAAGGTTTAAAGATGCTAAGGTTATAAAGAGGGAGAATCATGAAAAAAATTATAGAAATATGGTAATAATGATTGAGAATGAACTACAGAAATCACACAATAAAGCTAGGAACCTACAAAAAGATTTAGATGCTAAAAAATTAAGAATTGAAACACTTGAAGTAGCACTTGAAAAAGAAAAAATTAAAAATCAAAAGCTAATAGGGGAAATGCAAATACTTTATAAAAAATTAAAGATATTTGGATTAGGTACAGAATTATGATTTCTTCTAAAAAAGGTTCCAGCAAAACAGCCAAAATAATGCATTAGAATTAACTGGAAACTAAAAAGCATCTATAAATGTATAGATGTTTTTTAGTTGCTTATATTGAGTTAAAGGCAATTCGGGGATAGGAAAATATTTACATCTAATTAATGATGGTTCACCTTTATTTTAGATTTTAAGGTCCTGAACCAATGAAATTTTAAATATTACTAAATTGGTGCTATTTATAAAGTTTATTGGTTAAAAATATTACAGATAGAAATAAAAAGAGGTTAAAATAATTGAAAAGTAAGGTATGGCAGCACCTTTAATGAAGGAAGCTAAAAAGCATGATAGAGAGGGTATGAAATCCACCAAATTAGCAATAGTTAAGTTTCTTTATTTCACTTAAATAAGCTCCATATAATACATTCAAAGATTTTAATAAGAATCTGAATTGGTCAACGTTAGTGGCAAGGATAGAAAAATAAATAACATCAAATTAGTGATTATTTAATATATTCCATCTTTTTCACTTGGTAGTATTCTTTAAAACACTTGAAATCAAGGACGTAGGGCAGCTACAACTAGTAATTTTTTCGAAAAAATCTTTTCATTTTTTGATTGCTCCATCATCCTGTGAATGCTATTGAAAACACTATCTTGATTAATGAGAAACTATTGTAATAGCTGATTTTTATCTTATACTTTAAGAGTTGAATTCATTAGAGCTTAAATATCACTTAATTGGTGTTATATAATAAAAATAGTTAAAAACAAAGGAATCTAAAAAGTTTAATAGATAAAAAGCAAATCCATCAAATTAATAATATTTACACTTATCTATTTCACTTTAATAGGCTTGAAGTGCATATTGAAAGACCTTGGTAAGAAACTGGATTAGGACAAAATTAGTTGTAAGAACAGAAAAGCAAATGACACCAAATTGGTGATAGTTAATTATATTCCACCATTTTCACTGGGTGGAATTTTTTGAAACTGTTTAAATTAGTGACTTAGGTCAGTTACAACTAATGATATTTTGGGGAAATACCTTATTTATTATTCATGAAACCCCTATTCCTTTACAAATATAATTCTAATCTATGGAATCAGAAAGCTATAATATAGATGTTAAAGCAAGCATACTGATTTGGCAAAGGTCTTATAAACCTAAGCCAAGTACAATCAGTATGGGTTTAGGTAGAGGCATAGAGGGAGCAAACTATAAGTTTGAAAAAATAAAAAAGTCTGATAGTGCTAAATGCTATAAATGAAACCAAAAGAAAGCAGATACAGAGATAGGGCTAAGTGGCAGAACGATATATGTTTTTACTATAGCGACTTTTTCTAGCTACTTTACATAGATACTGTTAAAGGTAATCATAGAGTGTACTATCAAAGATAATCAATAGTTTAATATTGTTGTAAGACAAAAACATAAAACTAAAGAGAGGAAATACACTAATTAGAAAGTATCAGCTGTTAAATAACTTGACTTACACTATATTTCAGGAGTAATTTAATGATTTTAAAATACTTAACAATAAGCTCAATAGGATACTTTGTGTCATGAAATGCCATATTTTGAAGGAAAAGATGCAATTATATAGAAATATTACTTTAGGATTATTTTAATGAATAAATTCTATTATAAATAACCATAAAATGGTCTATTTAATGTTGTAAAAGGAAAAAATAACTAAATATGTAAAGACAGAAGGAGATGAAGGGCTTGATTAACTTTCAAGAAAAGGTAAATTTCATATGGACAATAGCAGAGATATTAAGAGGTCCATACAAAAAAGAGGAATATGGCAAAGTAGTATTACCGATGGCTGTTCTTAGGAGATTTGACTGTGTACTAGCAGATACAAAAGAAGATGTATTGGAACAATATGAAAAATATAAAAATTTACCACAAGAGTCAAGGGATGAAATATTGAACAGAGTAGCAAAGCAAAACTTTAGTAATGTTAGTAAATTTGATTTTAAAAAGTTATTAGCTGATGCCGACAATATTGCTGACAATCTAAGAGACTACATAAATGGTTTTTCTAAAACAGCAAGGGATATTATAGAATACTTTGATTTCGATAAGCAGATAGAGAAGATGGATAGAAATGACCTACTTTATCTTGTGGTAAAAAGGTTTAGTGAAATAGACCTACACCCTGAAAAAGTGTCTAATGTAGAGATGGGGTATATCTTTGAAGAACTAATAAGGAGATTCTCGGAACATGGTGAAGCAGGAGACCACTACACCCCAAGGGAAGTTATTAAGCTAATGGTAAATTTATTGTTCATGGAAGATGATGATATCCTTACTAAACAAGGCATAACCCAGACATTATATGATAGCTGCGCAGGAACAGGAGGCATGGGTTCAGTAGCAGCAGAATATCTAAGAGAACTTAATCCCTCTGCCCATTTAGAGTTTTTTGCACAGGAAATAAATGAAGAGTCCTATGCTATTTGTAAAGCTGATACTCTCATTAAAGGGGAAAGTGCCTCGAATATAGCCTTTGGAAATACACTATCTAGAGATGCTTTTCATGATATGCACTTTGATTACATGATAACGAATCCACCTTATGGTGTAGAGTGGAAGCCAGCTGAAAAGTCAGTCAAAGAGGAACACGACGATTTAGGCTTTAATGGAAGATTTGGAGCGGGGTTACCTAGAATTAGTGATGGGCAGTTATTGTTCCTTCAAAATCTTGTAGCAAAAATGAAACCAGTAACTGAAGAAGAACCGAAGGGTTCCAGAATTGCCATTATAATGAATGGTTCCCCTCTATTTACAGGAGATGCAGGGTCAGGGGAAAGTGAAATTAGAAAATACGTTATAGAAAATGACCTTGTAGAAGCCATTGTAGCAATGCCAGACCAATTATTTTATAATACAGGTATAGCTACATATATCTGGATACTAACCAATAATAAAAATTCTTTAAGAAAAGGTAAAATACAGCTAGTAGATGGAACAAACTTCTACCACAAAATGAGAAAAAGCCTTGGAAGCAAGCGGAACGAATTAACAGATACACATATAGAAGAAATTGTAAAAACTTATGGTGACATGAGGGAAAGTGAAAACTGTAAAATATTCGATAATGAAGACTTTGGCTATAGAAAAATAACTGTTGAAAGACCCTTAAGACTTAATTTTAAAATAGATGAAGACAGATTAGAAAAATTACACAATGAAACTGCCTTTAAAAACTTACCTAAATCTAAGAAAAAAGGGGAAACAGGAATAAAGGAAAAGGAAGAAGGAGAAAAACTTCAAAAAGAAATTATAGAAATTTTAACTTCCCTGAGCTCAGATACACTTTATAAGAATAGAGAGGATTTTATAAAATTAGTCAAGCAATCATTTAAAGAAAAAGAAATCAATATAAAAGCACCTTTGCTAAAGGCTATTTTATCAGCTCTAGGTGAGAAGGATGAAGCTGCAGATATATGCAAAGATTCTAAAGGGAACTCAGAAGCAGACCCTGATTTAAGGGATACAGAAAATGTGCCATTAAAAGAGGATATACATGATTATTTTGAAAAAGAAGTAAAACCCCATGTTCCAGATGCTTGGATAGATGAAAGCAAGACTAAAACAGGTTATGACATTCCATTTACAAGACATTTCTATAAGTATACTCCCTTAAGGAGTTCAGAAGAGATAATGGAGGAAATTATAACACTGGAAAAGAGCATACAGGAAAAGCTGAAGAAGGTGATGGGGTAATGGTTAAATATAAGAGGTATGATAGATATAAGGAAAGTGGAGTTGAGTGGATAGGTGAAATACCAGAGCAATGGAAGGTTAATAGGCTAAAGTATATAGCTAATTCAATAACTTATAAGGTAGCACAACATAACGTTGAATTGAAGTATTTAGGGTTAGAACATATTGAGAAAGAAACAGGAAATATTATAGAAGGCTATGATAATTTAGATGTGGAAGCAGAAGGAGAAGCATTAAGATACTTTAGTGGGAATGTTTTATTTGGAAAGCTTAGACCGTATTTAAAAAAATGTATAGTAGCTAATTCTGATGGAAAATGCACCTCTGAGCTATTGGTGTTAGAAACAAAAAATGGTGAGTACTTAAAATATATAATGTTAGATGACAGATTCATAAATGAAGTCAATTCTTCTACCTATGGAGCTAAAATGCCAAGAGCCAACTGGGAACATATAAGAAATATTAAAATTATGTCGCCAAGTCTTAAGGAACAAATTCAAATTGCTTATTTCCTAAATAATATAACATCTAAAATAGATGCTCTCATAACTGACAAAGAAAAACTGATAACTTTACTAGAAGAAAAAAGACAAGCTATTATAACAGAAGCAGTTACAAAAGGATTGAATGATAGTGTAAAAATGAAGGATTCTGGTGTTGAATGGATTGGAGACATACCAGAACATTGGGAGCTTAGCAAAATAAAGTATACATCCTATGTAAAAGGAAGAATTGGTTGGCAAGGATTAAGGTCAGATGAATTTACAGACGAAGGACCATATTTGGTGACTGGAACAGATTTTAAAGATGGAATTGTAACTTGGGAAAGTTGCTATCATATTAGTGAAGAAAGGTATAATGAAGCACCAGCTATACAACTAAAAGAGAATGATTTGTTGATTACTAAAGATGGCACAATTGGAAAAGTAGCGATTGTTAAGAATAAGCCAGAAAAAGCAATACTAAATAGTGGAATTTTCGTGACTAGGTGTTTAAACCAAGAATATACAACGGAATTTATGTATTACATGTTAGCTTCTGAAATGTTCAAAACATATATAAAACATATGGAAACAGGTTCTACGATAAAGCATCTATATCAAGATACTTTTGTTAACTTTATATATCCTTTACCTAAGATTGATGAGCAGTCAGAGATTATAGAGTATCTTAATTATAAGGTTAAAGAAATTGATAGCAGTATAAACCTTATCAATGAACAAATCCAAAAACTAAAAGAATACCGTCAATCCCTTATATCAGAAGCAGTTACAGGAAAAATTGATGTAAGAGATATAAATTAAAAGCTTAACAGGAGGATAAAATGGGTGAAAATAGAGTTGTAGGGGGCACAGCTATAAAATTAGATAGAATACTTAAATCACAGGCTATGGAAAGTGTTCAGTCTACACGAACAATACAGAAAGCTTTTAGACCAACGCAGGAGATACTAAACTCAATAGGAGCACTAAAGAAGACGTATAGCCCAGCGAGTCAAATGATAAGTGCTGTAGAGGCAATGCAACAAGATTCAGTAGCACGTATGAGAAATATCTTAGGTTTAGGAGTAAGTCAGCATATAGATGGTGTAGCAGCAAAAATGATGGCATCTACATCAGTGTTACAGGAAGAATCATTTAAATCAGCAGGTGAGATGATAAAATCAGTAGGAATCGTTCATAATGCACTCAGACCTACCTCTGAAATAATGAAATCAATGAGTGCTGTACAAGAAGCATTTAAACCTACCTTGCAGATGATGGAGCGTATGGGGGGCATAAGTGGAATTCTAGAACAGCATAGAGGTTTATTTAATAGCTATCAATTTCAAAATACACTGCAATTAAACATAGAGGATTTATTAGGAGATATATGGGAAAATAGAGATGAAGTTTACGAAGATGATGAAGCTCTAGAGGAAGAAATAGAAAGTGCTAAAGACTGTTTAAAAGAAGATATATCTTTTGAGCAAAGAATATGGAAATTACTAATGATTTTTAAAGAAAAGCATCCATGTATTGCATTTATAATTTATGTAGCTGTGATAGAATTTGCCATTCCCTATGCAGCTAATTATGTTGTTGATGAAGTATCTTCTGCAATTAATAACGTAAGAATTCATAATGAGGAGACTGAAGTAAGGACAATTAATAAAGAAATAAAACAACAAGTCAACATAACTATAAATATTCATACTGAGAATTGTGCTGTAAAAAAAGAAGTGTACAATAAATACAGGTTTGTCACTATTGAGGAGCTACCTGTAAGAAATAATAAAAGGATGGAAGCTGCTGTTATCTATAAATTACATCAAGGGAATATAGTGAACATACTATACAAGAATAAAAATTGGACACTGATAGAATATGTAGATATGGATAACGATGAAATAATCAAAGGATGGGTACTAACAAGATATATAAGTAGGTTTGATTAAAAGGGTATGTAATAAAAGGAGTGGGGGGAAGGGATGTGGCAATAGATTATACAGAAAAAGGTTTTGAGACGAATATAGAAGACAGTCTAATAGAATCTGGATATGAGAAAAGGCAATTACAGGGGAAAGCTTTAGAGGACTTTAAGAAATATGCTATAGATGTAGAACAGTTTTTTAGCTTCCTGGAAGCAAGTCAACCTAAGCAGTTAGAAAGACTAAAAAAAGCATATAAAGAAAACTATCAACTTAAAATATTAGATAGGCTTACAAAGGAATTAAGTGCTAGAGGTATGATTGATTGCATACGACATGGTATAAAGGATTATGGTGTCACTCTAAAATTGGCTTATAATAAACCACCTAGCTCCTTAAATCAATTATTAGCAGACCTGTACGATAAAAATATATTCACTGTAAGTAGACAAGTATATTATAGCGAAAAGAATAAGAATAGTGTTGATATGATGATTTCCTTAAATGGACTTCCCATTTCAATATTAGAGCTTAAAAACCCTTTAACCAATCAAACGGTAGATGATGCAATAAAGCAGTATAAGAAAGACAGGGACCCGCGGGAATTACTATTTCAATTTAAAAAAAGAAATATTGTTTATTTTGCAGTTGACCCAGACGAAGTTTATATGACTACACAACTGAACAAAGAAAAAACATTTTTTCTTCCGTTCAATAAAGGCTCTAAAGGCGGTAGGGGGAACCCTGTAGTTTATAATGATTATAGAACATCCTATCTATGGAAGTATATCCTTCAGAAGGATAGCCTTATAGACATCCTCTTTCGATTTGTGTACATAAATAAAGAAGACATAAAGGATAGTACAGGTGAAATTATAGATAAAAGAGAGACAGTAATTTTTCCCAGATACCACCAGCTTGATGTTGTCAGAAAAATAGAACAGGATGTAGGAGTAAATGGAGTTGGAACTAACTACTTGGTGCAGCATTCAGCAGGCAGCGGAAAAACCAATTCTATATCTTGGCTAGCCCATAGACTTGCAAAACTTCATGATAGTAACAATGAGCCCATATACAATTCTGTAATAGTGATAACAGATAGAAGGGTTTTAGATAAACAACTTCAAGATGCTGTTTATCAATTAGAGCATAAAGCAGGTATGGTGGAGAAAATTGATAAAGATTCTAACCAATTAGCAGATGCCATTGTTAACAACACCAGAATTATTATTACTACCCTACAAAAATTCCCCTTCATTATAGAGAAGGTTGGAGAATTTGAAAAAGGAAAATATGCTGTTATTATAGATGAAGCCCATAGTTCTCAAGGGGGTAAGGCTGCAACCGCCATGACGAATATTTTATCCGCCAAGACATTAGAAGAAGCTCTAGAGAACGATAGAATTGATGAAGATAATTTAGAAGATATAGAAGAAAAGATTATCGAAGTTATTATAAAAAGTGGTAAACAAGATAATATATCCTTCTTCGCATTTACTGCTACACCTAAAGCTAAGACTATAGAAAAGTTCGGGACTATTGGTAAGGATGGAAAACCAGAGGCTTTTCACACCTATACCATGAGGCAGGCTATAGAAGAAGGTTTTATATTAGATGTATTAAAAAACTATACCACTTATAAAACCTTCTTTAAAATTGCAAAGAAAATAGAAGAGGACCCAGAGGTATCAAGTAAAAAAGCATATAAAGAAATGGCTAAATATGTTTCCCTTCATCCCCATAATATAGCACAGAAAACGGAAATTATGATAGAGCATTTTAGGCAAGTTACAAGACAGAAAATTGGTGGTAGAGCTAAGGCGATGGTGGTAACAGGTAGCCGCTTGCATGCTGTTAAATATAAGCAAGCCTTTGATAAATACATTAAGGAGAAGGGCTATAGAGATTTAAATACCCTTGTAGCCTTTTCAGGAAAAGTTGAGGACAAATCTGGTGAAAGTTATACAGAAGTTGAGATGAATGGTTTTGGTGAAAAAGAACTACCTGAGAAGTTCCATACCGATGAATATCAAGTTCTTCTTGTAGCAGAAAAGTATCAGACTGGTTTTGATGAGCCTCTACTACATACAATGTATGTTGATAAAAAGTTAGATGGAATAAAGGCTGTACAAACTTTATCAAGGTTAAATAGAACATGTAAGGGTAAAAATGACACATTTGTACTTGACTTTGTTAATAAAGCAGAGGATATACAGAATGCATTTCAGCCCTATTACGAGGTAACGGGATTAGAAAGCATGACTAATCCTAACATACTTTATGACCTCCAGAGGGAATTAGATGCATGTCAGATTTATACGGAAGAAGAAATTAATGAAGTATGTGAATTAGAATTTAGTGACAAGAAGAAAACCGCTAGACTTCAAGAAAAATTAAACGCTATTCTCGATAAAGCAGTTGTTAGGTATAAAAAAGAGTTAGATAAGGAAAATCAAGATGAATTTAAGGGAGCATCAAGTAAGTTTATAAGAACCTACTCTTTTATTTTGCAAATAGGACCCTTTGCAGATGTGGAATTACATAAGTTATATGTATATTTAAATTTTCTATTAAAGAAATTGCCTAAAAATGCTTCGGAAGGAGTATACCTAGCTGATGATGTAGCCCTACAATATTATAGAAACGATAAAGTTTTTGAAGGGAGTATATCTCTAGAAGTAGATGAAGGTGCAGAACTAAAGCCCACATCCTATGGGAAAGGTAAAGGACAAGAGGAAGAAAAAGAGCGGCTATCGGAGATTATAGAAAGGCTTAATGATAAATTTGCAACAGAATTTACAGAAACAGATAAACTATCCTATGACCAAATTAAAGAAGACATCGTAAATAATCAAGACTTAGTGCAGAAAGCTCACAATAATACCAAGGATAACTTTAGGTTTAGCTACCAAAAAGCATTTCTTGATGTTGTTATAGATAGAATGACACAAAATGAAAGATTCTTCATGAAAATTCTTGAAGATACAGATTTTAAAGATACTGTAATGAATTTTATGTTCGAAGAAGTTTATGAAAGTTTGAATCAGAGGGCATAGGGTTAGCTAATATAGAATAAAAGAGCTCCCTTATTTTCATTTATGTAAGATAGATAAGGGGTAACTATAGATAACAAAAAGACTATTCTAAAATAATTTATTAATTTTTGTTTTATTCCGATTAGTGGAATTTTATAAAAGCATTGAAATCACAAAGGTGTGAAAGATATGGTTAATAGATTTATCGGAAAACTTAAGGTGTAATAGTAGCTGCTTATTTATTAGCAAGATTTTTCACACTAAAACAAGGGTATTTAGCAACTCACCAGGAAATATTTCACAAAATATAGTAATGTAGCCCTTGTGGAGACATAGTATATAGAAGCTCTAAAGGGCTACATTTCAAAATATCAAGCTTCAATCTAGAGTGGGTGCATCCATATGTATTGCATCTTTGATGGATTAAAGGAAATACTATATATAGTATTTCCTTTCCTATACTTATCAATGGTTTTATAACTCTTCTAAATAATGCTTTACTCTTCTAAGTTCCATAGCTTGGATTACTAAATTATAGTTTTCATTGCTAAGAAAACGAATAATTTCTATAGGTTTTATATCTCCATCACTATTATATAGATTCCAAGCTACCTTAATCATCACCTCTTCTGAGGAACTGAGATATTCATCTTCTACCATTTTTAGGAAATTTATACCAATTCCAGAGGGATGAATATATTTCTCTAATTTTTTATGATTTAACAAAGATGTAGATAAAAGAAAGAAAGCTGAAAGGTACTCTATATCAACTTTGTTAGATTCAGAATGAATTTTGTTATATTTTTTAAGCAGACCTAAAACTTTTTTTCGGTGTTCTTCGTTTTCGTAATTAATTATCATTGAGTTTGGCTCCATTCCGTTAATTTATATTTTATTATCGAGAAATTTTTTATTGGACCTTGAGTTGTGAGCCTCATTAATGCCTCTTTAAGCAAAAGAAAAGATATTTTTCACTGTAGGGTTTTTACTATATCTCGTTAGCAAATTATTACAGGTGTATATATTAGGTAAAATTTTTTTTGATATTATACTTGTCAGTAGTAAGGAATTCTTTATTTAGAGTAGATTCTATCTTATTCATTAATTCTTTGTGGTAGACAGCTGTAACTACTTTTTTGTCTAAAACCTTAGAAGTTAATTTCTCATTAGCTTCTCTTCTAAGATAATTAGAATTTATTATGATTTCATAAGCTTGTTGTTCATTAATTTCATGTTTTGCATAAATCAGAGCTTCAATATAATTGAAGTCTCTAGTTTTAAAGTTTTCTAGCGTTATAGGTAATTTTACATCTTTGAAATTTGATATAATTTCATGTGTTTTTTCATCTTCATGAAGACTATTTAGGATTCTATAACAATCAATACGTAGGTACCCCGATAGAATCATGTAATTACCATCATCTTTTTCCCATACAATGATTGGGTAAAATAAATCATGGATTAATATAGAGTATAAAGTTTTTATAAATTTTTCCTTTGATATTGGTAGCATTAACCTCCATTCAGCTGGAGTACTTATTAAACTTTTCATTGATATCTTTTCTAACCTTCTAGTAGGAGCGTGTAGTATTTTTTTTAAAATTTCCTTTCTTGTCACAGTAGAACTAGCAGCATAATCTCCATTTGTAACTGCTTGAAGAAGTAGTTTACCTGCTTCCTCCATACTTGGACGTTTATTCTTACTTTTCAATGATATTCCTCCTTGATAAAAAATATTTTCTTATATCTACTAATTATAGTAGCTTAACTATGGATTGCTGTATTTTAGAATAATTTGTTTCAACATGTTGTTTTACATATACCTCACCCCTTTCAAATCTATTTATATTTATAGACAATAAAAAATGAGGTTTTGGTTTATAGTCAATACTATAAGTCAAAACCTCATTCTACAATAATTTGTAAGCTTTTTCTATTTGATGAAATTGTGAAGCAACTAGACGGACTTCGAAAAATGTTCATAAGTATAGCCCTCCTCTATTTAATGTAATACTATATATATGCCTACATTTTATTATAACAAAAACTGTATTAGATAGAAATGTGTAGTACTAATTTCTAAAAATTACCAACACATTTAAATATAAGTTCTAATCAAGTGAATGATTATGGCATAATACTGTTTGGCGAAGATATCCTTGGATTAGTAATTAAATTAAGAAACAAAAAATGCAAATATCTTGGGACATAAATATAAGGTATAGACGAGGAATTAGGTTACACATATAGAGAAATAATTATTAGCTTATCTTACTATATCTGAGAAAATTACTCTCTTGGTAATCATAGTATATAATAGTGAATATAAACTATATAGGAAATTGATATTAGGCAGTATTTTAATAGTAAACAAATATAAGTAAACAGAATCGGGGGAGAAGGATTTATCATGCAGGAACTCAAAGGACAAGGGTTGGCCTTTGTTGAGATTGATGGAGAGGCTGTTGAAATAGAATTAGAAAAAGGACAATCAATTAAGGTGGAAACTGGTTCTGTTGGCATGTACGAATCTACTGTAAACATGAATATAGAGATGGTAAAGGGCTTTAGTAATGTTCTCTTTGGTGGGGAAGGATTATTCTTGACAACCTTAACTGGGCCTGGAAAGGTATGGGTGCAAACTATGCCGATTCAAAGTATGGCTGGAGAAATGTATCCCTACTTACCAACACCATCAAAAAGATAATGGATGAAGCAATACTTCTGCTATAATAAAAGTAGAGGTGAAAAGGTATGGAGAGGAAAATCATTCATGTAGATCTAGATGCTTTTTTTGCTGCAGTGGAGGTTCAAGATAACCCTAAGTTAAAGGGCAAACCTGTTATTGTAGGTGGAAACAGTAAAAGAGGCATTGTAACTACTTGTAGCTATGAAGCAAGAAAATATGGGGTCCATTCTGCCATGCCTATATTTATGGCAAAGCAAAAATGCCCCCATGGTATTTATGTACCAACAAGGCATTGGAGGTATAAGGAGGTATCTAGAGAGGTTTTTCATATATTTTATAGCATAACAGATTTAGTAGAACCTCTGTCGATAGATGAAGCCTATTTAGATATAACGGATGTAGGGAGAGACCCTATTGAACTAGCCTATTACATAAAAAAACAAGTGAAAGAAAAAACTGGTTTAACCCTTTCAGTTGGTATATCCTATAATAAATTTTTAGCAAAATTAGCTTCTGATTGGAATAAACCCAATGGTATAAAAGTTATCAGTCAAGATATGATTCCAGATATTTTAAAATCTTTACCGGTTAAAAAAGTACACGGTATAGGCAGTAAGTCTGGCAAAAAATTAAATGAAATAGGTATATTTACCATAGAGGATTTGTTAGAACTATCAGAGGAATATTTAGTTAGCATTCTAGGACGAATGGGGATAGATATATATAATAGAATACGAGGAATAGACCATAGAAGTATAGAAATCGGAAGGGAATCAAAATCCTTCGGTAGAGAAACCACTTTAAAGGAAGATACAAGAGACAAGGTTTATATGAAAAAAATATTATGGGAGTTTTCTCAAGATATATCTACTTCACTCAAAACAAGAGAATTATATGCTAAAACTATTACCATTAAGATAAAAGAAGCTGATTTTACAAATCATACAAAAAGCAGAACAATAAATCATGCTATTCATTCTCATAAAGATATCTATAAAGTGGCAGAAGCTATTTTGAAGAATATAGTATTTGAAAAAGATATACGACTAATAGGACTTTCAGTTTCAAATTTTTCTGAAGGTGTAGTTGAACAATTAAGCTTTTTATAGATTTATAGAAAAAGAGTAAAAAATACAGACTTATTAAAATATAAAACAGATATTTAGTTGAGGACTAAATATCTGTTTTATTAAGATGCTTTAAATTGCAATTTAGTTAAAAAATTAACCAAATTAACCAAGTTAAACAGAAGATTAACTTGTTATTCCTTTATTAACTGCTTATTATTATCTATATATTCTTTTATGGCCTCTGACGTTGCATCGATTAGGCCTATTCTTTTGGATTCTGCTATTTTTTCTAATGATTTTTTTAAGCTTTCTTCTACTTTAAATCCTAACGGAACAGGTTTTAGCATTTTTAATGTAGCCTCAAACTCTGATCTTGATATGGTTTCTAATATAATTCGTCCATTTGAACCTTTTACATCCTCATAGGTCCATCCATTTTTATTGTATTTTGATTGCATATCATTGTAGTCCTTAGAATTTGTCCAAATATCACCAGTTACCTTGCTCTCCAATATAAAATAGATCATTTTCTTCTTGGAACCTTCTTTGTTATTTTTTTCACCTGAAAATGAAAAAGTTTCCCTCATCATATTATCTTCCCCTTCCCTTCTAATTTTTAGTGATAATCCCCCTTTTTTCAATCATTATCCTATTTAGGTTGAGGATTGAAAACTAATCATGAGTACCATAGTACTCTTATCTATATTATATCTCATCTTTCTAGATATTTCCATATATAAATTATAACAATTACTTACAATAGTAAAAGGCATTTTCTCTGAAACTGGAGAAAAATGCCTTTTACTATTGTAAATATTTAAATGTTCAATGTAATTATAAAAGCTTTTTCACTTCTTCTAGTGCCTTATCATAATCAGGGTGGTTAGTGACTTCTTTTACATACTCTACATACTGAATAGTATTGTTACCATCCAGTATAATGATTCCTCGAGATAATAGTCTCAATTCATCAATAAGGAAACCATAGTTTGATCCAAAGGAAGCCTCTCTGTGGTCAGATAAGGTTTCAAGATTTTTTATATCCTTAGCTGCACAGTAACGGTTCAGGGCAAATGGTAAATCCATACTGATGGTAACGATGGCTATGTCTTGAAATTTAGCTGCCTCTTCATTGAAGTGTATCGTCTGTAGGTCGCAAACTCCTGTGTCAATGGAGGGAACAACACTAATTAGTTTAACCTTATCACCTAGGTCTTTTAATGTATAGGGTTTTAATTCTTTTGTTACAACAGTAAAATCTGGAGCTTTATCCCCAATCTTCACTTCTTTACCTACAAGAGTTAGAGGAGCTCCTTGCATTGTAATAATACCAGTTCTTTTTTCCATAAATATATCTCCTTCCTATAGCATATCTAAAGTAAATGATTTTTTAATAATATACCCTATACAATGCATCTCAAACCTCCTCGATATCAAAATCCTTATAGATAGTACCCTTTGCTTTATATTCACTATAATACTGACCAGTTCTTTCATTCCAAATAAACTTAACATTTATAATATGTCGGTAGAATCTTAAAGGATTTGAAAAATATAAGATTAATTGGCAGGAAATGAGGTAGTAATATCTAATATATAAGGTAGGACTTAATTTAGATAAGGATTATCGTTTAAGAAAATCATAAGTATTTTATACATATAGGTTATACAAAGTCTTCTAATTTACTTATTCATTGTGTCTTATGGTACTAAGGTACTAAATAATAGTATAGATCGCCAATGGATTTGTATAATACAGATAAAGTAATATTGTGAAAATATAGTACTGAAGGGGGATAACAATGGTTCAATCAAACTTACAAACAAGTGGGGATTTCCCAATCGCATTGTTTAATGGAACCGTAGCTACAACCAATGGCATTTATAAAATTTCTGATATATCTATTGAAGAGGCAAAAAAAATGATCCAAAGATACAGCTTTGTATCAGCCATAGGTCATGAAGCAGCGGCGGAAGTTATGTCAGATATACTACAAATAGAAATACCTATGAATCGTATTCAATTTCAACAAAAGGTAGGACAAAGAGCTGTTGTTCTGAAATTAAATACAAGACCTGCAGAAGGAAGCATTTTAAATAAAGATGAAATGCTAGATATAGGTTATACCTTGAAGTTAATGGAGAGATTAGAGTAAAGAGGAGGTTTTAAAATGGCACTTATGGAAATTACTGTTGTTCCCTTAGGAACAGAAAGTACTAGTGTAAGCAAGTATGTAGCAGCCTGTCATAAAGTATTGAAGGAAGAGAAGGAGATTCAGTACCAACTAACTCCTATGGCTACAGTAATAGAAGCTGACCTAGATAGGTTATTTGAAATTGCAAAGAAATTGCACAATGTTCCTTTTCAAGAAGGGGCAATGCGGGTGGCTACTACTATTAAAATTGATGATCGTAGAGATAAAGAAACAACCATAAAGGGAAAGATTGCTTCTGTAGAAAGTAAGCTTTAGGAAAGGAAAAGAAAAAGGCATAAGAGATTAAATATTACCTCTTATGCCTTTCCTTATTTATTTCAATCCACTTACAATAGTTTCAACATTATGTTGCATCATTTTAATATAGGAATCAGCCCCACTACCGTCTTTACCAATAGCATCGGTATACAGTTCTCCTACAATAGGTACTCCAGTTTCATTTTCTATCATCTCCATATACCTTCTACTTACAGTTGTTTCTACAAATAGTGCAGGAACATTTTTATCCTTTACTAATTCCACAATTCTAGAGATCTGTTGAGGTGTTCCCTCCTCATGGGCATTTAACTCCCAAATACCATCTGTCTCAAATCCATAGGCATCGGCAAAATATTTAAAGGCATTTTCGCTAATAATAATAACCTTTCCTTCCTCAGGGATGGTAGAGACTTCTGATACAATCCAATCCTCGAGTTCTTGCAATTTACTTATATAAGTATCTGCATTTTCTCTATAGATATCCTCTCCTTCAGGGTCTAGACGTATAACTGTATTCAGGATATTTTCAACATAATAATCTATAATAAGTTTTACATCTAACCATAGGTGGGGGTCATCTAGATCCTGACCTACAAGTTTTATGGTTGGTGCTCCATCTGTCACGTGTACTAGCTCTATATCAGAAATATTAGCTAATAGCTGTTCTAGCCATCCTTCAAAGTTTAACCCATTGGCAAATAAAACATCAGCATCACTTACTCTTTGAAAATCACTGGGGGTTGGCTCATACTCCTCTGGCTCTTCTCCAATTGGAACGAGATAAGTTATATTACCTCGATCGCCTACGATATTAGTAGCTATATCAGCTATAATAGAAACTGTTGCAATAATCTCTAATCCCTCACTACTTTCACTAGCTTCGGCACCTTCAATACTTCCAACATCTTCAACACCTTCAACACCTTCATCAATCGTTGAACTACCACAGCCAACCATTACTAGAGTAAAAATCAATAGCATACTTACAAAGAAATAAAACTTTTTAGAAATCTGCATAATATATTTTCCTCCTTTTTATTTTTGTATAACACTATAAGATAGATACTATAAATACTTTAAAATTTTCTTTTTTCTTAGCCAATTCATCAAAAGTCCTTGCTTTGGGGCGAATAAAAAGGTAATACCAAATAGGATGGAAGCCACCAATACGATGGAACCTCCTGTTGCCACATCGTAGATAAAAGAGTAGTAAACACCTAGTACAGAGGAAACAACCCCTACAGCTGCTGAGATAATCAGCATGGTAGGCAACCGTTCCGTCAGCAAGAAGGCTGTAGCACCAGGGGTTATTAACATAGCCACCACCAAAACAATCCCTACGGTGCTTAAAGCCGCTACTGTAACTAGAGAAAGCAATAGCATAAGAAAATAATGTATAAGCTTTGTGGGCATTCCAATAGCCTGAGCCATAATAGGGTCAAAGCTACTTAAAAGAAATTGCTTATAAAAAAGAGCAATACAGCTTAACACAATGGCCCCGATAATAAAGGTAATCCAAAGATCCTGACGAGATACTGCCAGTACATTGCCGAATAGAATGTGCCATAGATGCACATCTGTACCTCTTAAGGATGTGATAAGTACAATCCCTAAAGCAAAGGCTGCAGTAAACATAATACCAATGGCGGTATCGTCTTTTATTTTGGTGTTTTGGCTGATATAGCCTATACCCAAAGCGGTAATTACACCAGAAATAACAGCTCCAATAAAAAAGCTAAATCCAAGCATATAGGCGATGACCACACCGGGTAGCACTGCATGAGATATAGCATCTCCCATAAGGGCCATACCCCTTAAGATGATAAAGCACCCCATGACACCACAGATAATACCTACTAACACACCTGCTATCATAGCATTTTGCAAATATTGATAACTTCTAAGGGCATTTAAGAAAAATGTAATGTTCTCCATCATCCACTCACCGCCACAAATTTATTTTTATCTGATAAAATAGCTACATTGTCTTCGTAGGCCTCTTGAAGTTTTTCTATGTTAAATACCTCATGGCTTTTACCATATTTGACAAGTTTTTTGTTAAGTAAAATCAAGCTATCAAAATAAGTTTCAGCTTTACTCAAATCATGATGCACAACAAAGATGGTTTTACTTTCTTCCTTTAATCTTCTTAAAATATCTATGATGATTTTTTCTGAAGTTACATCAATAGCAGCAAAGGGCTCATCTAGAAAAAACAAATGTGCCTCTTGAGCTAGTGCTCTAGCTAAAAATACCCTTTGACGTTGTCCGCCGGATAATGCCCCGATTTGTTTTTTTCTAAAGGAAAGCATACCTACTTTTTTAAGACATGCTTCAACAGTTTGATAATCCTTTGTACGAGGTCTTCCCCACCAGGGCAGATGAGGATAACGACCCATCATAACAACATCCTCCACCAAGACTGGAAAATCTAAATCAATGTCATTGTGCTGAGGAACATAAGCAATTTTTTTATAAGCTTTCTCCATAGAATCATTAAAAAGTTTAATATCACCTTCATCCTTATCAATTAATCCCATGATTGCTTTAATTAAGGTGGATTTACCAGCACCATTTGGTCCGATAATACCTATAAGCTGTTTTGGTAAAACAGAAAAAGAAATATTCTGTAAAGCTTCCGTGCCATGGTAGGAAACCGATAAATTTTCTATTTTCACTACATGATTTGTTTCCATAAAAATCCCTCCCAAGAGTATAAAAACAAAGTGTTTTGTTAGACTTAGTTTAAAAAGTTGCATGGGGCTAAGTTTTTCATTAGCTAATAGTAATATATTTTCTAAAGTGTAATTTGGTGCTTGTCTCTTTAAAAAATTGGTATAAATTTAAAGTTTGTAGAATAAAGTTATATTTTAAAATTCATGCTATCTTTCGATGAAATTCTATTTTAAAGTAAGGGAAATATGTTATAGTTAATGTAGAAATATTCAGTGAAAGTCAAATCTGATTTAACGATACATAGAGGATAAAGGAGGATGATTATGACTAGAAGAAATGTAGGTATTTTTATATACGATGATATGGAAACTTTAGACTTTGCAGGACCATTTGAGGTTTTCTCTATTACGGGCCAAAAAGACGAGAAAAGCCCAGGACACTTTAATGTGTTTCTTGTAGCGGAGGAGGAAAGGCCAATCATTGCTGTAAATGGTCTTAGTGTAAACCCTCACTATACAATGAAAAATACTCCACCTATAGATGTTTTAATTCTACCTGGAGGAGTTGGAGCTCGCAAAGTTATTATGAAGGGAACTATACTGGAGTGGGTTAAGGAAGTAAATGATAAAGCAGAATTAGTCTTATCTGTATGTACTGGGTCCTTTATTTTAGGTAAAATTGGATTATTAGAAGGGTTAAAGGCTACAACCCATCATCTATGTATAGATTTTTTAAAGGAGTTGGCTCCCAATGCAGATATTTGTTCAGAAGAAAGATTTTTAGATAATGGTAAAATCCTGACAGCAGCAGGTATATCAGCGGGTATTGATATGTCCTTATATGTGGTGGAAAGACTTTGTGGTAAAGAAGTAGCTCTAAGAACTGCTAGATATATGGAGTATCCTTATAAGGCCTAGTACTAAATAAAGATAAGCTTTTACAATTTGAGCTTATATAGTTTGTATAAGGAGGAGGGTAACTGAGGTGGAGAATAAGGTTTTTGAATTAAAGTATGGAAAAGAAAAAGCACAGGTAACGGTGCCAGAGAAAAATTTTATGGGGGTACTTACACCGGAGGACTTAGCTGGTGCTGCTGATGAAGCATTAGAGGTGACAAGAGCTTTAGAGAATCCTATTGGATCTTTAAAGTTACAGGAAATTGCTCATAATAAAGCTAATGCTGTTATTTTAGTCAGTGATGTGACACGACCAGTACCTAGCTATAAATTATTGCCTCCCATTATTGATGCATTAAACCAAGGTGGTTTAACAGATGATAAGATCACTATTATCTTTGGTCTTGGATATCATCGAAAGCATACAGAAGAAGAAAAGAAAAAACTTGTGGGGGAGGAAATTTACAGTCGTATTGAATGTATAGACCATGATATCCATCAATGCATCAATATAGGTACCACTTCCAGAGGGACCCCTATGGAAATTTTCAAACCTGTAGTAGAGGCAGATTTGATTATTGGAACAGGAAACTTAGAGTTCCATTATAATGCTGGTTATAGTGCAGGCTATAAAGCCTTGATGCCTGGAGTATGTGGTAAAGATACTATCGAAGCGAATCATGCCATGATGACACTTACAGGAAGTGAAGCTGGGGTAATAGAAGGCAATCCAATGAGGCAGGATATTGAAGAAGTAGGGAAAAAAGCTAGAATGGTATTTATAGTAAATGTTGTTTTAAACAATAGAAAAGAAATTGTAAAGGCAGTAGCTGGAGATCCTATACAAGCCCATAGGGAGGGAATAAAAACATTAGATAAAATGTATAAAAGAATTATTCCACATCCAGCAGATATTGTCATAGGTTCTACTGGAGGCTTTCCAAAGGATATTAATTTATATCAAGCTCAAAAAGGTCTAGAATATTGTAGTTATGCAGTGAAGGAAGGAGGAAGGATCATTCTGTTGGCGGAATGTCCAGAAGGTTTCGGAGAAGCAAGCTTTGAAGATTGGATGGAGAGGGCTAGAACTCATAAGGATCCTATTCAGTGGATTCAAGAAAAATTTGTCCTAGGAGCCCACAAGGCGGCAGCTATTTGTATGGCACTAGATAAAGCCCCCACCTACCTCATATCTTCCTTTGATAAAGAAAAAACAGAAGCATTGTTTTTTAGTCATGCAGATACAGTAGAAGAAGCTTTACAAGAAGCATTGCAGGATTTAGGAGAAGATGCAAAGGTGTTAATCATGCCCTATGCCAATTCTACTTTGCCTGTAGTAGAATAATATACATAAAATGGAGGAAATAAAATGGACGTAAGAGAAGAAGCATTAAAGTTACATAGAGACAATAAAGGTAAAATTGAAGTGATAAGCAAAGTAGAAGTGAAGGATGCTAAGGATTTGAGTCTCGCCTACACCCCTGGTGTGGCGGAGCCCTGTAAGGAAATTGAAAAGGATGAAACATTAATTTATGAATATACCAATAAAGGAAATATGGTGGCGGTGGTGACCGATGGATCAGCAGTATTAGGTTTAGGAAATATTGGGGCTAAGGCAGGGATGCCTGTGATGGAGGGAAAAGCTATTCTATTCAAAGCATTTGCTGATGTCGATGCCTTCCCCATCTGTTTAGATACACAGGATACAGAGGAAATAATAGCAACAGTAAAAAATATCGCACCATCCTTTGGAGGGATAAACTTAGAAGATATTGGAGCACCTAGATGCTTTGAAATTGAAGAACGTCTAAAGAAAGAGTTGGATATTCCTGTATTCCATGATGATCAACATGGTACAGCTATTGTAGTTTTAGCAGGAATTATAAATGCACTAAAAGTAATCAAGAAACAAATGTCAGATATTACAGTGGTGGTGAATGGAGGAGGAGCGGCTGGAGTTGCAATTACAAAGCTGTTACTTAATGCCAATGTTAAGGATGTTATAGTTTGTGATAGAAGAGGTATCCTTCAAGTAGGGGATGAAAAAAATGATGTAAGTAAGGAACAAATTGCAAAAATAACCAATGAAAATAGAGTTATAGGAGGACTAGCGGATGCTCTAGAGGGAGCTGATGTATTTATTGGTGTATCTGGTCCTCAGGTGTTAGATGAAACTATGGTGAGAAAGATGAATAAGGATGCCATCGTCTTTGCTATGGCTAATCCTGTTCCGGAAATTTGGCCTGAAGATGCCAAAGCTGGAGGTGCTAGAGTAATAGGTACTGGAAGATCAGATTTTCCTAATCAAGTTAACAATGTGTTAGCTTTTCCAGGAATATTTAAAGGTGCTTTAGCGGTGAGGGCTACGGATATCAATGAAGAAATGAAATTAGCAGCTGCCTATGCTATAGCCGAACTGGTTAAAGAAGAAGAACTAAATGAAGAAAATGTAATTCCTAAAGCCTTTGATAAAAGGGTTGGTACTGCAGTTGCACTGGGTGTGGCGAAGGCTGCTATAGAGACAGGTGTGGCGAGACTAAATAGAGATATAGAAGAATTAAAGAAAGCATTAATACTATAAAAAAAACACCTGCTAAATCAAGCAGGTGTTACTAAATATTTTGTTTTTCATTCTTATTATGATTTATTTGAACACGATTTATAAATTTTAAGTAGCTTTAGTTATAAATAAGCAATTTTGAATCTAATTATTTGTAATTACATCATTAAAAAGCAGTGCACTTCAACCAAAACCTATTCTATTAAACCATGAAATCCCTATCCTATTTCTACAATATTCTTTTCATGTAATGAAACGGCATATATGTGATAATATCATGTTTCTCACATATATTTTGGATATTTCGAAAGGATTTTAAAGGAAAAGTAGTTGCCTTCGTAGAGAGTAACTATAAAATAAATATAGCTAAAAAAGGTGGTGAGCTGCATTGAATATATTAGTGTTGGAAGACAATGCATATGAAAGAGGTAACATCGTAAGAACACTTCAATCTATTTCTAGAGACTTTACTATTTATGAAGCATCAAAGGGTGAAGAAGGTTTACGTATTTTAAATAATGTAGCAATAGATATCTTTATTTTAGACATTGAATTGCCAGATACATCTGGTTTGAAAATTGCAGAGGAAATTAGAAAAATACCTCAATATGAACTTACCTATATCATCTTTGTTACTACCCACGTATATCTACAATTAGAAGCCTTTAAAAAAATTCATTGTTATGATTTTCTTGAAAAACCATATAAAAAAGAGGAACTCACTGAAATCATTGACCGTTTAGCCAAAGGAGTTCTAAAGCAAAAACAAATTAGTCATACAGATAGACAGCAGATTAGCTTTCAGATGAAGGATTGTATAATAAAGATGTACGCTGATGAAATATTATTTATTGAATCTCAAAGAAGAGATTGTATCATCCATACAAAGGACGGAGATATACAATAAAAAACAGGACTATAAAAAAGGTGCTGGAGATATTATCAAATCAATACTTTATACAAACCCATAAATCCTACATAATAAACCTTAAAAACATCTATCAGATAGAAAGACATGAAAAAAATTCATGGGTCGTCTATTTCAAAGGTTATCCTTTAACTGCCTATGTAAGTAATAGCTATAAAGAAAAGCTTAAAGATAGATTTTCATATGGAGAATAAGGAAAAGAGGGGTTAGATGCAAGGATATGAGATATTTACACTGTCTATAATAGAATTAACAGCAATGCTAATGATATGGAACAAGTTAAATAATAAACTCAATATCAGCACAATAAAAAACATCGTTGTTATTATTACCATAGCAGTAACAACAGTGATATTTTTTATACACAACATAGATATAGGATTTATCATTAATTTCATAGTATTATGCATTATGGTTAGAGCCTTATTTCAGTTATCCATCAAAGAGGCAGTTCTACAATTAGCTATTGTAATTATTGCAATAGCAAGTATTCAACTTGTACTTACTCATATTTTATGGGGCTTCACCGATATGCCAGGATTTTTGTTTATAAATGGTCTGATGGTTAATACAATTACTCTTATAACTATTATCCTTATAAAAAAATTTGTTGCATTTGATAAGATACACACATATTACTTAAGATATAGAAATTATATGACAATAATCATCACCAATATTGCCGGGATGGTATTATTATTCATGTATGTATGGCGTGTCAATGAAAGCTTTGTAAAAGACCACATCTTCTATTTGTTATTAGCAATTATTGTATGGGAAGGGCTAAATATCTACTTTCTATATCAATCTATACAAATTAAAGAACAGCAA
The DNA here is from genome assembly GCA_020832135.1 of Clostridiaceae bacterium. Taxonomy (GTDB): domain Bacteria; phylum Bacillota; class Clostridia; order Peptostreptococcales; family Natronincolaceae; genus JAFIFG01. The sequence goes on along the minus strand of JAFIFG010000032.1, from coordinate 19,819 downwards.
AAACTACTTGATATCCATAAAAAATATACACCTTTTTTAGAGGATATGGTGGATGAAGTAAGACAAAGACAGCATGAATTTAAAAATCATCTAAGTGTGCTGTATGGATTAACACAAATAGAAAATCCTAAGGAAGCTAAGTTAGAAATGAAACAGTATATAGAAACAATAATTGAAAGAGCTAAAACACCAGATCAGCTTTTGCAGATAAAGAATAATATCCTAAGTGCCATTATTTACAGCAAAAAATCATTAGCAGAAGAAAAAAATATTTCTTTTGATGTTGAATTTCAAGGGGAAATACCAGAATATCCATTAGAAAAATACGAACTTGTTGAACTATTAGGAAATCTATTAAACAATGCCATTGAAGCTACAGAGGATAGAGGAAATGCTGCTAAAGTAGTTTTAATATTAGGGATAGAAAAGGATACTAAAATAATAGAGGTGAGAAATATAGGGGAAGATTTACCACAAGAGACTATTGACTCTATTTTTCAAAAAGGCTTTACCACCAAAAAAGGAAAGCATAGAGGCTATGGCCTATACAATGTAAAGAAAATAGTTGATTATTACAAGGGAACCATAGAGCTTTCCTTTGATGAGGGATATACCATATTTAAGATATTACTTTAATAGATCTTTAGGACATTTAGGCTCTCCCCAAAGAATTACGGATCCTGAGTTAACAATGAAATCTGAAGCAATCACAAAGGTAGATGCAATAGAAAGTAAAATAGCATTGAAAATAGAACTGTTCTTCTTCATCCTTTTCCCTCCCTTCCAAGTAATAATTGACATGCCTGTAGAAACACTGTCCATATAGCACATGTGAAAAAAATCTTACTATAGGCAAAAATAAAATGAAATAAAATAAAAATATACAATAGTGTAAAGAAAAGGGACAGATATTTCAAAATCCGTTTTCTTTTTTTTATTAGAAATAGGTCTAAAGGGAGAAGGTATAGGAGCATATCGGTAAATAACCAGCACACTAATGAACATCAAAAGCATGGCTAGATTTGTAGTCATATTGATTAAGCTTGGCAGTATGAATATTACTAAAGAGAAAAAGCTTAGACTTACTATAAAACAAGTAATTCCCCTTTTAAAGTGAAGTCCTCCAGAAAGAGTGCGGATAGGCAATAGCAGCCCAAGACAAAACAAGAACAGATATACCCTATCTACTATTGCAAACAAGGCAAACAATATTACAAATTTATAAAGTTCCCCCCAGATAACTTGCATAGCATACTTCATCTTACGAATATCTTTATTGGGTAAAAGCTTCTTTTTATAAATCTTATAAGCAAAAATATCAATAGGACTATGCACCATAATTCCTCCCTTATATTACCAAGTTAGCTAGAATAATAACATAGCTGTAAAAAATATACAATCCATGTGTAATGAAATGGGAGTGAAATGTAACAAAAAAACTTTTTATACCATTTCATTACACTTCACTCCCATTTCGTTACAATAACCCCTAATAGTGGAAAATATATGCTATGCTGAAGGTGAGATTAAGGACAAGCAAGTACAGCTTAGTTTAAGAGAAGGAAAATTTTACTTGAAGGGGGTGGTATTGTATGAAGAGATGCTCTAGACTAGAGACCCACAAAAAAAATGACTGTAAAGATATCTGTGATAGCTGTAGGAAAGTGTGAGCAGATGGTTATCTTAATAGTCACTGTAGTATTATTTATTATTGTACTACCGATTGGAGAAAGTGCGAAGTGTTTTATTTTCAAATTAATTTGTTTAAGAAGAAAATATTATATAAGATCTGGTAGTGTAAAGTAATGCATGAAAAAGCTAAGCAAATTAAAATATTTCTAATTTGAGCTATAATAAATAAAAAAATTATCATTCAACAAAATTGTGAGGAGAGATTAATATGTTAAAAAGAACAATTAAAAAATCTTTAAGTATTTTGATAGTTTTTAGTATACTGTTAGTAGCAGGATCTACAATAGTAGTAAATGCTCAAGAAGAAGTACAAGATAAATCAGGTGAAGCAACAACTTACTATTTGCCTGATGAAATCATTGAAGAAAATTTTCAAAACCAAATTGATGAACATTTACAAAGTATAATTAGTATACAAGATCGTTCATACTATTCAACTGAAACAGTAGAGACTGTAAATGGAAAAACTTCTTATGGTTACGCTGGTGGACAACCAAGAGATGGTTATAATTTTCCACATGGTGGTTCTTTTGCTTGGAAAGATAGTTCATCTCCATCTGTAAGTGTTAGTGTAAGTGTTGGTGGAGAATTTGTTAATTTTAGCGTTGGTTTAGGTCTAGCATCAGCATCAGGAGTTGGACATGTTAATGTTAACACCCCAGGCTCTGGTTGGTTTAAATTGAAAGTTGCTAGAGAGTATCAAGTTAGAGAGATAAATATATACAAACATCACAGTAATGGTACCAAAGAACTTTGGGAAGTTATAAGACCCCACGAAGTTACAGGTGTAAGTTTTGATTTTGAGGAAACACGTTAGTTGTAAGGACATGTTAAAAAAAGAGTAAATTAATTTACTCTCAGACTTAAGACAAAGTCTGAAAGTAGCATGATGCTACTTTTTGTGTGACGGGCAGTCGCAAGGGGTGCTAAAACCAATTAGCACCCTTCATATCTTTAATGGACAGAGATGTCATTTCGATGAAACGACTGGTAGAAGTTAGTAGATGTTGAATCCCGTTCTTGATCTATTCTGCTATTAGTTTTTTAAAATTCCTATACATAGATTACATCTAGAAAAATTTAAGAAAGTATTGTCATAAAGTTTGCCGTTCCTTGCTTCATATCAGGTAGTGAATTGGCTGGTATTCTTAATATGAATGGATTCAGCATTACCGTGATTGGGATATTGTCCTTAATCAACTAAAAATTAATTCTTTTTTTTCATTTTAATTTTAAGTAATTTATGATAATATTTCTATAAAATTATTATAATACCATTTTTATAAAAAAATTCCATTAAAATGCAGAAGTATTTAGAGGTTATTAAATGGGATCATATACAATTATAATTAGATATAAAGAAGAGAGGTGAAATATGAAATGTTCTAAAAGAAATTTGTTTATTTTATTTCTTTGTATATCGGTGCTTTTTAATTTTATATTATTTGTCAAAGTAATTTCATCAAATAATTATGAAAGATCTATAATTGGGTGTTATCAAAGCAATGGATTAACTTTTAATTTTTTTAGAGATAATACTTTAAGAATATCTAATAATTATTATTATGTAAAAACAGAATATAATAAGATTGGTGAAAATATGTATATGTTTAAAGAAAAAGAAGATGTTTATTTTGTTTTTTTCTATAATGAATCTTTTAATTTGTTTAATAGTAGTATTGGAAGTGTTATGCAATTAGATAAAATAAGCAATCAAACAATGGTTAATGCAAGTTTAAAAGAAAAAAAAGATAGAATAAATTGATTTACTCTTAGCTCGTAGACAAAGCTCAGTTTAAAATCACAAGATTTTAAACTGAGCTTTTTTATGTATTTTTTTAACCAAAATTGTGGTGCAATTAAGAAATATGCTAATAAAGTAGGGAAGCTATGAAAATAGTTTCCCTACTTTATACATAATTAACCAAACCGCCATAAAGAAGTAGGTTATTTTTAATTTTCTACTGTTTTCCAATAGACAATATCGTAGATCATATAAAAAACAAAGCTGATTACTATATATCAATTATGGTGTTTGATAAATTAACTAAATCTTTTCTACGATATACCCCCAACAATAGTCCAACTAAAGCCATATTTGCAACAAAATTAGTACCGCCATAGGAGATAAAGGGTAAAGAAAAACCTAATATAGGAGCCATTCCAATATTCATTAAAATATTACCTAATGCTTGCAATGTAAATACAGATACGATAGAGCAAGCTAGATATTTACCATATATATGGTTGATTTTTTTTGTTGCTAAAAACATACGGACTACAGCTAAGGTAATGACTACAATAGTTACCATCCCTATTATCCAGCCAAAGGCAGCTACAATGTAAGCAAAGATAAAATCTGTGTTTGCTTCCGGCAATGCTATTCTGTCAACTCCTTCGATGGTTAAGTAGAGACTATCACTTTTTCCAAAAAATTTAGCATTGGATAGCATCTCATTTACAAGGAAATTAATATATCCTGGTTCCCTTGGATCTGAACTAGGGTTTAGGAATACTAAAAGCCTAGCTGCCATATAACCACCCTGAATTAAAATACGAAATAATAATAAAAGTGCTCCAAAGATTATACTCCCATAGATGGAGGCTAAAATCCTCTTTTTATTTCCAATAAAACCTTTGCCCATAACTGCTATTGTGATAAGAATGATAAACCCACTACTAAGTAGTATAGCACTTGAAAGAGAAGGATGCCTCATTAATATAAAGATGGCTATAAAGGATAATCCAAATAGCTTTAACATATTTTTCATATTTCCAGTAGCCCATCTATTGATAAGACCTGAGAAGGATATAAGAAAAAGTGGTAGTGCTAAGGATATAGGGTTAGAGATAAATCCTCCAATTCTTATATAGGGTATGCCATTCACATGAGTACCGAAATTTTGAATAATAAGTAAAAAAACAATGGTAGCTATAAAAATAGGAAGTGAATATTTCTCAAGCTTCGTATAATCAAATAAATAACAAGCTGTACACACGCCAATACCTAATATTGTATAAACGAAATAGGATTTAAAAAAATGATCAAGATTTAATAATGAAGCCTGGTCATTGACAAGAGAAAATAAAGCAATCCCACCAATTAAAATCATAGCACCAAGTAAGGAGATGATGGACCATTCAGTTTTAGGTCTATGGGTTCTATTTAGTTTTTTTCCTATTGCTACAGGGTCACCCATCTGTTTTATTGCTTTTTGTATTGCTATATCTTCACTCATTCCATCTTCAATATAGTTATCGGTTAATTCGTAGATATGAGATTTCAATTCTTCAGAAATACTTTCCATAACATTTCTATATTTGATCTGTTCAGAGACTTTATCTAAAAAACTAGAAATATGTTTATTCAAAGCAAACACCCCCTATCAGCTTATTAACAGTCTTACTATAAATTTCCCACTCTTTTTTCTTTTCCTTAAGTAATTTCTTCCCCTTACTGGTAATATGGTAATACTTACGCTTCCTGCTTGAAGCACCTTCATCCCAATAGGCTTCAACTATGGCTTCACTTTCTAAAAAATGAAGAATTGGATACATGGTGCCTTCCTTGAGAGTAAAGGTATTATCAGAGCGTTTTTCCAATTCCTTCACCATTTGATAACCATACATATCACCATTACTCAGTAGATTAAGTATTAACATGGTTGTACTGCCCTTCATAAGATCCTTATCAATTTTCATCATAATACCTCCTTAAACTATGCATCGGAAATCTATGTATAGTTTATATTTATTTCAATAAATTGTCAAGGTATATTGGTATTTGGTTGTGTTTAATTTTATGATGTCGAGGGGACGAGGTTATTGACAATACCTCCTAAACAATAGCAATCTAGTTTAGAAGGTGTTTTATTTGCCAAGAAAAGCAAGAAAGAAAAGTGAAAAGAGAATAAAGTAAGGATTACATGTTTTGTGAAACAAATATTGTATCCTGGATGAATGAGCATGGGAGAAGGTTGTAGACCATAGAGATTCTTTTAGGGTAGGCGGTAGGAATATAATAAAAGATACAGTTTGTTGGAACTGAGGTATCTAACTGTATCTACTGCTATTTGGCTTATTGAAACATGTTTTAGGTTTTAAAGGACTTAGATGCTCTAATATAGAATAACGAAGAATAGATTATTTATATTTATTTTGTGAACATGGAGGAATGATAATGGGAAAAGTAAAAGAATATTTCAAACAATGGAACATGGAAGATAGAATACTTGAATTTGATGTTTCAAGTGCAACTGTTGAATTAGCTGCAGAGGCAGTAGGCTGTGAGCCCAAAAGGATTGCAAAGACACTATCCTTTATGGTAGATGAGAAAGCTATTTTAATTGTAGTTGCAGGTGATGCTAGAATCGATAATCCAAAATACAAAGCACAATTTTCAACAAAGGCAAAGATGCTTATGCCAGACCAAGTAATTGATTTAGTAGGACATGCTGTTGGTGGTGTATGTCCTTTTAATATTAATGACGATGTGACTGTTTATCTTGATGACTCCCTTAAACGATTCACAACAGTGTTCCCGGCTTGTGGAAGTAGTAATAGTGCCATTGAATTGAAAATTGAAGAACTTGAAAAATATTCAAATTACTCTTCATGGATTGATGTTTGTAAAGTAAGGATATATTTATAAATTAGAAAGATAGATATTTAGCTGCGACACAGGATAAGGGCACGTTTCACAGGACAAGGGGACGGCAGACCTCGCAAAAAATCCAGTAAATGGATAAGGTGTTTTTAAAATAGCATGCATAAAATCGTCCTTATTCCTATTATGGGTGATTTTATGTATATTATATCAAGATTGACCTATCCAATTATTGGATTATTGGGGCGGTCTGACGGTCCTTGTCTGCTACAAAGCTTCTACTTAATGCAAATGTAAAGGATATTCTTGTTTGTGATAGAAGGGGTATCATTCAACCAGGGAATCAAAAAAATGATGTAAGTAAGGAACAAATTGCAAAAATAACCAATAGAAGTAGAGTTATAGGAGGACTAGCGGATGCTCTAGAGGGAGCGCTAGAGGGAGCTGATGTATTTATTGGTGTATCTGGTCCTCAGGTGTTAGATGAAACTATGGTGAGAAAGATGAATAAGGATGCCATCGTCTTTGCTATGGCTAATCCTGTTCCGGAAATTTGGCCTGAAGATGCTAAGGCTGGAGGTGCTAGAGTAATAGGTACTGGAAGATCAGATTTTCCTAACCAAGTGAACAATGTGTTAGCTTTTCCAGGAATATTTAAAGGTGCTTTAGCGGTGAGGGCTACAGATATTAATGAAGAAATGAAACTAGCAGCTGCCTATGCTATAGCTGAACTGGTTAAAGAAGAAGAACTAGATGAAGAAAATGTAATTCCTAAAGCCTTTGATAAAAGGGTTGGTACTGCAGTTGCATTGGGTGTAGCAAAGGCTGCGCTAGAGACAGGTGTGGCAAGATTGGACATAGATATAGAAGAACTAGAAAAAAAGTTCATGATATAATAAACTTCAACAACAATGTTTGTACAAGATAGGATTTCCGATTGGAGGTCCTATTTTTAGGCAAAAAATAAAAAGTCTATTACTTTACACTTTTAAAGCATAGAATACAGCAGTATAATATAAATAAAATGTCTTGTAGAAGGGGTAGGATGTAATGAATAAATCTGAAACACAGGATAGCAGAAGATTAACAGGAATTTTGCTAGCCATAGGTTCTTTTATGCTATGGGGAGTACTCCCCTTGTATTGGAAACTCTTAAATGAAATTCCAGCCGATGAAATATTAAGTCATAGAATATTTTGGTCCTTCGTTTTTTTAATAGGCATTTTATTTTATCAACGGAAATTAAAGGATTTAAAAGTTATTTTATCAGATAAAAAGACATTATTTATGACAATACTATGTGCTGTAACTATTTCTATAAATTGGTTTACTTATATATGGGCAGTTAACTCTAACTTCATAGTAGAAGCCAGTATGGGATACTATATAAATCCTTTGGTGGTGGTTTTCTTAGCGATGGTGGTAATGAAGGAGAAGCTAGAGCTTCCTCAAAAAATATCTATTTTTCTAGCTGCCATAGGTGTGGGGGTTATGACGGTACAATATGGGAGAATACCTTGGGTGTCTTTAATTCTAGCTATATCTTTTGGTCTCTATGGGTTATTTAAAAAACTTACAAAAATAGATTCTATTAGAGGTCTAGCACTAGAAACTTTTATTATTATGCCGATAGCTCTTGGATATATCCTTTTTAAACAAATCACCGGTGTAGGAGCCTTGGGTACGATTTCTCTTACCACCTTTCTCATACTTACTTTATCTGGAGTTGTAACCGCTACACCACTTTTAATGTTTGCTGAGGCTGCAAAGCGAGTGCCATTGTCTATGGTGGGATTCGCACAATATATCTCACCTACTATTAGTTTAATGATTGGGGTATTTATTTTTAAAGAAGATTTTACAAAGATTCATTTTATAAGTTTTTCTTTGATATGGACGGGGTTGATCATTTACTCAATATCCCAAACAAAGTTATTTAGAAAAATTGCTACTAACTATTCCAAACAAGTAAAAGAGCAGAAAATATAATGAGGGGACTTCTTTATCTGAAGGATAGATAAGGAGATTTTTAATTAGATGAAATTTGATTGATAATAACTCTCAAGGGTATAGGTGAAAATAAGGAGAAAATAAATCTCTTTTCAAATAAGCATAGGGGAATAATCCTATGGTCAGTATAAGACTAATCATAGTAACAGTTTAGGTTACATATAACTACTTAGAAACTAAAATTTGGAGGTGCTTTCGTTGAAGTACAATATTTTGATTGGCGGCTCAGCCGGACAGGGGATGGATACCTGGGCGGTTTTACTGGAAAAAATAATAAAGAGAAAGGGTTATTATGTTTTTTCTAATAAAGACTATATGTCCCGTATTAGGGGAGGCCATAACTTTATACAAATACGTTTTGGTACAGAGCCCATAAGCTCTCATGATCCGAAGTTGGATATCATTGTAGCTCTAGATAAAAATACAATAGATTTTCATACCGAGAGGCTTCAAGAGAATGGGGTTATTATCTGCGACCAAGCCATAGAGATTGAAGATAAAAGAGTGCTTGCTTTACCATTGAAGGAACTGGCTAAAGAATTAGGCAACCCAAAGGTAACAGGGACTATTTGTATGGGGGTTGTATTAAAATTATTTGGCATGAACTTCGATAGAGTAGAGGAAGTATTTGAAGAGAAATTTGAAAAGGAGACCACTGAGCTTAACTTCAAAGCTTTTCAAGAGGGATATGAGTATGCACAACAGCAATTCCACATAGAAAAAGGTGGAGAAGATCAACATATTTTAATTAATAGTAACCAAGCTATTGCCTTAGGAGCTTTAGCTGGGGGAGTAGGCTTTTTTGCGGGTTATCCTATGACACCATTTACTAGCATTATGACCTATATGTCTGAAAAACAGGAGGATGCAAAAATGGTAGTGGAACAGGTGGAGGATGAGATAGCTGCCATTAATATGGCCATAGGTACTTCCTATGCTGGAGTTCGTTCTATGACGGGAACCTCTGGAGGTGGATTCTCCCTTATGACGGAGGCTTTAGGTCTAGCTGGCATTATGGAAAATCCTTTAGTAGTTGCAAATATTCAGCGTCCTGGTCCCGCTACTGGATTACCAACACGAACTGAGCAAAGTGATTTAAGCTTTATTCTAACAGCATCCCATGGGGAAATTCCTAGGATGGTATTGGCTGTGAGACATGCTGAAGATGCCTTTTATCAAACCGTAAGGGCACTAAATCTTGCAGATAAATATCAAATGCTAGTTATTATTTTAGGGGATCAATATTTATCTGATGCAACAGAAACCATCAAGCCCTATGACTTTAGTAAAGTTACGATTGAAAGACATATAGCTGGGAAGGAATCTTTCAAGGATGGAGAATATAAACGCTATCAGCCTACGGAGGATGGACTTTCACCACGAATTATACCTGGAAAGCACAGGGGACAGATTGTCTTGACGGACAGCGATGAGCATAATGAGTATGGGCATATTACAGAGTCAGCTGAAGTAAGAACAGCCATGATGGATAAGCGTATGAAACGTATGGATGCTTTAAAGGAAGAATTAATAGAACCGGATTATTTTGGTGTTGATCATCCAGAAAACCTTTTAATTGGCTGGGGTTCTATGTATGGACCGTTAAAGGAAGCGGTGGCATTATTACAGGAAGAGGGAATCTCTGTAGGAACTTTAGTATTTGGAGATATTTATCCATTGCCAACTAAGCTTTTAGAAAAGTATAGTACTACGGCCAAACAAATCCTTAATGTAGAACAAAACTATACGGGACAATTAGCGAAGTTAATAAGACAAGAAACTGGAATACATTGTAGTAAAAGCATCTTAAAATATGATGGAAGACAAATGTGCTCCCATGAAATTTACTCTAGAGTGAAAGGGGAGGTGTTATAAATGTTGGATGTAAAAATGTATGATTCAAAAGACGAAATAGCATGGTGCCCTGGTTGTGGTAATTTCAGTATATTACCAGCTTTAAAACAGGCATTGGCAGAGCTAGAATTAGAGCCTCATGAAGTAGTGGTGGCTTCAGGAATAGGTCAGGCGGCTAAAATGCCCCATTATATTACAGTCAATGGATTTAACGGACTTCACGGTAGGGCCGTACCTCCCGCCACTGGCATTAAGATAGCCAATAAAGACTTAAATGTAATTATCCATTCAGGAGATGGAGATACCTACGGAGAAGGTGGTAACCATCTAATACATGGTATTAGAAGAAATGTTAATATTGCTCATTTTGTCCATCAAAATCAAATTTATGGACTAACAAAAGGTCAAGGTTCTCCAACCACCACAAAGGGCCAAAAAACCACCATGCAGTTTGATGGTGTAAGAATGGACCAATTAAGACCATTAGCCTTAGCAGTATCTTTAGATTGTAGCTTTGTGGCTCGAAGTTTCTCAGGAGATAAGGAACATCTTGTCTCTATTATGAAACAGGCCATTACCCATAAGGGATATGCTCTAGTGGATATCCTACAGCCTTGTGTTATTTTTAATCATGTTAACACATATAAATGGTACAAGGAAAATAGCTATTATCTAGATGAAAGCTATGACCCTACAGATAAAGTAGCCGCCTTCCAAAAGGCTCTTGAATGGGAGGAGGGTGTACCTCTAGGTGTTATTTATAAGAATGAAAAACCTACTTATATAGATGGGGTACCTTATTTAAATGAAGGACCGCCTTTAGTGGATCGTAAGTGGGATCCTAAAGAGGCAGAGAAATTTATGGAGGACTTTAGGTAAAAGTAAAAATTCATACTATACGAAAAGCACTTGCTCTCAAAGTAGCAGGTGCTTTTTATGAAAAAAGATTACTCTTTTAATAAACCATTTTCTATCCTTGTAAATTCTTGCTTCAGGGTTTTCCTAAGCCAAATAAACATCATAATAAAGGCAATAACTTCCGATATAGGGAAGGCATACCAAACACCATGCAAACCAACCATACTTCCTAAAATATAAGCTAGTGGTAGCAGTAGAACAATTTGTCTCAAAAAGGATAATGCTAAACTAGGCATACCTTTACCAATGGCCTGAAAGGTGGTGGCACCTATAATGGCGGGGCCTATAATAGGAAATCCTATGCTTATGGTTTTTAAAGCTTGAGTACCGATTTCCAATAGTTCATCGCTGGCGGCAAATAATGCCATCAATTGATGTGGAAAAAGTTGAAAGGATAGGAAACCTAAAAAAGTAAAGGTGAATCCAGCCAGGATACCATATTTAAGGGTTTCCTTTACTCTTTTGATATTTTTATTACCATAGTTGTATCCGATAATGGGAATATACCCCTGGTTTAATCCAAATACAGGCATAAATACAAAGGACTGAAGTCTAAAATAAATGCCTGTTGCAGCGATGGCCACTTCACTCATGCTACCGACAATGAGATTGATACCGCTTAACATAAAGGATCCTAAAAATTGCATAACCATTGAAGGAAGGCCTACGCGATAGATACTTTTTACTATATCTTTATCAAAGACAAAATTTTTAAATCTAGGTTGTACCCTATTTTTACCTCTGAAGAGGATAAACAAAATAAAAATACAACTAAGGGTTTGTGAAAAAACAGTTGCAATAGCAGCCCCCATTACTTCCATTCTAGGGAAGGGGCCTATACCAAAGATTAAAAAAGGATCTAGGATAATATTGGTAATAGCGCCTATTAACATCGCCATCATGGGATAAAAGGTATTTCCTTGACCCCTTAATATATCACTGGCGATGATAGATAGAAAAAGAGAAAAGGAACCAATTAGAATAATCCTTATATATTGACTGCCGTAAGCAATGATTTCAGGAGTGTTAGAAAATATTGCTACTAAATTATCTGATAGAAAAATACCTATTATACCCATAACAATACCATACATACTACCAATTAAAAGAACATGTTCGGCGGCTATAACAGCTCTATCTTCTTTACCCTGTCCCAATAGCCTAGATATTAGAGAACTTGTCCCTATACCAGTCCCAACAGAGATGGCAATTAAAAGTATAAAAACAGGAAAGGCTATGGAAAGGGCTGCTAAGGCATTTTCGCTTACTCTAGCCACAAAGAGACTATCTACTACATTATAAAAGGCTTGTACCGACATAGATACAATGCCTGGAATAGATAATTTAAAAAGCAGAGGCAGAATTGGTTCCGTGGCTAATTTATCATTATTTTGCATTTGTTTCATCTTTTGCATCTCTCCTAACAAAGGATGTTAATCATGTACTTTATAATCATTCTACCATATTCCTTAACATATACAAATTTTCTTAAAGAAATTATTGTTCCAATTAGTATTAAATGTAAATACATTAGGTTAAATCCTCCTAAAAAGGGATAATATAATAAGTATGATACTTTTATATATAGAAAGGCGGAGTTCAATTGATTAGTGTAACAAAGTTTTTGATAGGAAGCGATAATTTTGGAGATAAACTAAGATATAGACAGACCTCTAAAAATATAGTAAATGGAACCAGTGAAGGTTATGGACCGGTGGTGGCATGGAATATGACCAGGAGCTGTAATTTAAAATGCATTCACTGCTATATGGATTCTGAATGTAAGAAATATGATGGAGAATTAACCCATAAGGAAGCAGTAGATTTCATAGGAGATTTAGGAGCTTTCAAAGTTCCAGTACTGCTTTTTTCTGGTGGTGAACCCCTTATGAGGGAGGATTTTTTTGATTTAGCTAAAGAAGCAGCAAAGCATAAAATCAGACCTACCATATCCACCAATGGAACCTTAATTACCCGTAAGGTAGCACAAAAGCTTAAGGATATAGGGGTAGGGTATGTAGGTATAAGTTTAGATGGACTGAAGGAAACCAATGATAAATTTAGAGGACAAAGTGGTGCCTTCGACTTGGCTGTTAGAGGGATAGAAAACTGTGTTGCAGTAGGACAAAAGGTAGGTTTGAGATTTACTATCAATAAACACAATCATAGAGAATTAGAGGATATATTTAAGTTAGTGGAGGAATTAAAGATAGATAGAGTATGTTTTTATCATTTAGTCTACTGTGGTAGAGGGAATGAAATGATGAAGGAGGATATTAGTCACGAGGAATCTAGGCAAGCATTAGACTTAATTATAGACAAGACATTAGATATGCATAGTAGAGGTTTAAACAAAGAAATCCTAACAGTAGATAATCATGCAGATGGTATTTACATCTATATGAAGTTAAAAGAGATAGACCCTAAGAGGGCTGAGGAAGTATATAATTTAATGAAAATCAATGGTGGTAATCGCTCCGGGATTGCCTTTGCGAATGTAGATAGTCTTGGAAATGTTCATCCTGATCAATTTACACAAAATCATACATTGGGTAATGTTAAGGAAAGACAATTTAGTGAAATTTGGAAGGATCAATCCCACCCCATATTAGGGGGATTAAAAAATAGAAAACCTTTATTAAAGGGCAGATGTAGTGTATGTAAATGGCTTGAAGTATGTAATGGTAATTTTAGAGCAAGGGCTGAAGCAGTAACAGGAGATTATTGGGAGTCTGATCCAGCCTGTTATCTAACTAATGATGAGATTGCTATACAGAAGGAGTTGGCTTAATTGATTATATCTTGGAACACTACCAATCAGTGTAATATGTATTGTAAGCATTGCTATAGAGATGCAGGAGCGAAAGTAGATGAAGAGTTAAATACAGAGGAAGGTAAAGCACTACTGGGTGAAATTGCTAAGGCAGGCTTTAAGATCATGATATTTAGTGGTGGAGAGCCCTTTATGAGGGAGGATATAGTAGAATTGGTACAGCATGCCACATCCTTAGGATTAAGACCGGTTTTTGGTACCAATGGGACTATGATTGATGATGTTATGGCTAAAAGATTAAAACAAGCAGGAACCATGGGTGTTGGTATAAGCCTTGATAGTGTGACTGCAGAGAAACATGATAAATTGAGGGGATTTCCCGGAGCTTGGGAAAGTGCCCTTGAAGGTATGAGAAATTGTAAAAATAATGACCTTTCCTTTCAAATCCACACAACTCTTATGGATTGGAACTATGATGAGATAGAAGAACTAACGGATTTAGCTGTAGAAATGGGAGCGGTAGCCCATCATATTTTCTTCTTAGTACCTACAGGAAGAGCCGTAACCATAGAGGAGGAGTCCTTAAGGGCAGAGCAGTATGAAAGTGTATTAAAAAGAATTATGAGCAAACAAAAGGAAGTAGATATTGAATTAAAACCTACCTGTGCTCCACAATTTATGAGGATAGCAAAGGAGATGGGGGTAACCACTAGGTTTCAGAGAGGCTGTTTAGCAGGAACATCCTATTGTATTATTAGTCCTAAAGGCAGAGTACAACCCTGTGCTTACTTAGATATGGAGGTTGGGAACATTAGGAAAACACCCTTTAGTGAGATTTGGAAAAATAGTGAAATATTTAATACACTACGTACTTTGGAATACACTGGCGGATGTGGAAACTGTAAATACAAAGTGGCCTGTGGTGGCTGTAGGGCAAGGGCGGCCTTTTATAACGATGGAGATTATATGGCGGAGGAACCTTGGTGCTTATATCACGGAAGGAAGGGGTTGGCAACCGATGAATCAGTTGGATAAAGAGCTTTTAACCATGATACAAAAAGATTTTCCGATTGTAGAAAGACCCTATAAATATATAGCTAATGAGTTACAGCTGACGGAGAAAGAAGTCATTAATAGAATAAAGAATTTAAAGGAAGAGGGGATCATTCGAAGACTAGGAGGAGTTTTTGACTCTAGAAAGCTAGGATATTATAGTACCTTGTGTGCAATAAAAGTGCCTAAGGAAGATTTAGATGAAGTTGCTACTATTATTAACAAAATTCCTGGAGTCACCCATAATTACTTAAGAAATCACCAATACAATATGTGGTTCACTTTAATAGGACCTTCAGAGGAATATATACAGGAAACCTTAGAGGAAATTAAGAGAAAAAGCGGTATAGAGGATCTTATGAATTTACCCTCTAAAAACTTTTTTAAGGTAGAAGTAAAGTTCAATCTAATGGAGGTTTAAATATGGAAATTACAGCTTTAGATAAAAAAATTATAAAGGCTTTACAAGAGGATTTACCTTTATCGGAGGAACCCTTTAGAGAAATTGCTAATACTTTACAAATAGATGAAAAAGAACTTTTAAATAAAATTCAATACTATATAGATGAAGGGATTATTAGAAGGTTTGGGGCAGTTATAAGGCATAGGAAAACAGGATTTACTGCAAATGCAATGGTGGTGTGGAAAGCAGATCCTGATAAAACTAAAGAAATAGGTAAGAAGATGGCAGAATTCCCAGAAGTAAGTCATTGCTATGAAAGACCAGTTTATCCTGAGTGGCCCTATAATTTATTTACTATGGTGCATGGAAGAAGTAAGCAGGACTGCTATGAAATTGCCCAGCGAATAGGAGAGACAGTAGATATTCATGAATACAGTTTACTCTTCAGTAGTGAGGAACTCAAAAAAACTAGTATGAAGTATTTTATGGATGAAAATTAGGTTAAAATATGATTTAATAGAGATTGCATAAAATATTTGAATTTAACATTTAATCAAAGATAGATATTGATATTTTTAAAAACTATGAAATATACCATAGGAAAAATTAAAAGGGGCAATAAAAATGGTTAAACAAAAGAAGGTATTAGTAATCGGTGGTGGAGCAGCTGGATTAACAGCTGCTATTGCTGCTGCTAGGGGAGGGGCTAAGGTTACTATTTTAGAAGCCCTCGATAGGGTAGGTAAAAAAATTCTAGCTACTGGTAATGGACGATGCAATTATACAAACATACATATGGATCTAAAATATTTTCACGGAACAAATGTTAAGTTTGCCCGTGGTGTGCTGGGGGCCTTTGATGTACAACAAACCATAGATTTTTTTGAATATCTAGGGGTAGCCCATCGTATAGAGGATGGAGGAAAGGTATTTCCAATGTCGGGACAAGCCGCTAGTGTTTTAGATGTATTAAGGTATGAATTGCAGAACCTAGGGGTTAAGGAGTATTGCAATGCAGAAGTAATGGATATAAGATCTAGGAAAAATGAATTTGAGGTCCACCTGAAAAATGGAGAAAAGATCAAAGGAGACAAAGTCATTGTTACTACGGGAGGCAAGGCTAGTCCACAGTTGGGTTCTAAAGGTGGTGGATATGGACTTGCAGAAAAACTAGGACATGCAGTAATAATGCCATTTCCTGCTTTAGTACAATTAGACTTAAAGGCATCCTTCTTAAAGGGAGTGAAGGGTGTGAAGTTTATCGGAACTGCAGAGGTATTAAAGGGAGATCAGGTGCTGCGGAAAGAGGAAGGAGAAATACTTTTCACGGACTATGGTATTTCCGGTCCTCCGATTCTACAATTAAGTAGAAAAGCGGCAGAACAGTTGACGAAAAAGCAGAAGGTATATATAAAAATAGATATGTTTCCTAATTTATCGGAAGAGGAATTATTGACAATGTTATACATTAGGTTAGGCTATCAACCGGAAAAACAACTGGATTTTAGCTTTATAGGATTGATCAACAAACGACTTATTCCTGTAATATTGAAGGAAGCGGGTATGAAAAATCTGCAAAAACAGTGCAGTCAGGCAACTGAAGAGGAATTAAAGGCAATTATTAAGATTTTAAAAGCATGGAAAGTGGAGATTATAGGAACACAACCTTGGAAAAATGCCCAAACTACAGCCGGAGGTATTGATGTAAAGGATATTGATACGAAAACAATGGAATCAAAAATAGTTCCAGGGTTATATTTTGCTGGAGAAATTATAGATATTGATGGAGATTGTGGAGGGTTTAACCTTCAATGGGCCTGGTCATCAGGGTATATAGCTGGTGAAAATGCTGTACTAAATTCATATATAGAAGGTGATGCATAAGATGATTCGAGTACCGGATATAAAAATAGATATAGAAGAAAATAAAGAGGCTATAAAATTACAAATTTTGAAGAAGTTAAGAATAAAGCCTGAAGATTTGTTGGACTATACGATCTACAAAGAGGCGATAGATGCTAGGAAAAAGGATAAAGTTTATTTTGTCTATACAGTAGATGTTGAAGTGAGAAATGAAAATAGTGTACTGCAAAGAAGCAGGGATAAAAAAATTGCCTTAACGCCAGATCTGAGCTATAAATCCCCACAATCTGTAGGAAAAACTCAAAATCCTCCTGTTATTATAGGAACAGGTCCTGCAGGAATTTTTGCTGGATTGGTATTGGCCCAAATGGGTTACAACCCTATCCTTTTGGAAAGAGGTAAGGATGTAGATGAAAGAACAAAGGACATAAATGAGTTTTGGAGAAGTGGCAAACTAAATACAGAGTCCAATGTTCAGTTTGGAGAAGGTGGAGCTGGAACATTTTCTGATGGGAAGCTTACTACACAGATTAAGGATGTGCGGTGTCGAAAGGTCTTAATGGAACTGGTGGAGGCAGGAGCACCACAAGAAATTATCTATAAAAGCAAACCTCATATTGGAACAGATATTTTAAGAGATGTTGTGAAAAACATAAGACAACAAATTTTATCGTTAGGTGGAGAAGTAAGATTTCAAAGTAAAGTAACAGATATTTTAATAAATAACGGTGAGGTTAAAGGTGTAGTGGTAAATAATGAAGAAACCATTGAAACGGAGAATGTCATTTTAGCTATTGGACATAGTGCTAGAGATACCTTTGAAATGTTACATGAAAATGCAGTAGAAATACATCAAAAACCTTTTTCTATAGGTGTAAGAATTGAACATCCACAAAGTATGATTGATGCATCACAGTATGGGACCTTTGCAGGTCATCCAAGGTTGGGGGCAGCCGACTATAAAATGGCATACCATTGTAAAAACAAACGCTCTGCATATACTTTCTGTATGTGCCCTGGAGGACAGGTGGTGGCTGCTGCTTCAGAGGAGGGGAGGCTTGTTACCAATGGCATGAGTGAATATGCTAGAGATAAGGAAAATGCCAATAGTGCTCTTCTAGTAGGAATAGATATCGAGGATTTTGAAAGTGAGCATCCATTGGCAGGAATGTATTTTCAACGGAAATGGGAAGAGAAAGCCTTTGAGGTAGGAGGTGGTGATTATAAAGCACCCGCCCAATTGGTAAAGGACTTTTTAGAGGATAGGCCTTCTGAAAACTTAGGGATGGTGAAACCTTCTTATACTCCTGGTGTTGTTTTAACGGATTTAAGAAAATGTCTACCTGACTATGTTGTTGCTACTATGAAGGAAGGTATTATAGGCTTAGATAGAAAACTTCATGGATTTAATTTAGGAGATGCTGTGATGACAGGGGTGGAAACTAGAAGTTCTTCACCTATTCGTATTAAAAGAGATGGAGACTGTATAAGTAATATTAGAGGACTTCATCCAGCAGGAGAGGGTGCAGGATATGCAGGAGGCATAATTTCTGCAGCTGTAGATGGTATTAAAGTAGCAGAGGCTATTGTTAAATTAAAATAAATTTAATTCAGTTATATGAATATTATAATTAATAGAATGTAATGACAGGTAGAGGAGGATTTATAGCTTCTCTACTTTTTTATTTTATTATTAAAAATTTTTTAATATTCAAAAAATTATAGTTGATTTTTTTAGGACTATAGGTTAAAATATAAACAATATTATGGGTAATTTTAACTATATAAGTAATATAAACCACAATAAGTAAATGATTTACAAAGAACCTAGAGAAAAGTTACATTTCTAAAAAAGTTATATTTAAATGTCAAGTTAAATAAAAAGGTATCGATGGCAGGGTATTTAATGATTTGCCTTCTTTTATTTTATATAAAACTTAAGTATATATACAAAAAAATTATTTAAAGTAAACACAACTACATTAAATAACTTGAAATTATCTTACAATAGCAAGTTATTTAAATAATACTATTATGAAGAAAGGGGGATGGGAGATTAAAGAGTAAAAAATAATTTGCTATGCACTATTTATTTTACAAAATCAAGGGGGAGATTATTATGAGTAAAAAGCTATTAGCTTTGTTAATGGTATTTGTATTGATGTTGGGTTTAATGGCATGTGGAGGTAATGATGAACCAGCACAAGCACCTGTAGATGGAGAGGAAGTTGCAGAGGTTGAAGAAGGTTTAGGGTTTAAGATTGGCTTAGCAACATCAACAGTATCTCAAAATGAAGAAGAGTTCCGTGCAGCTGAGGAAATGGTGGCTAGATATGGTGCTGATGTCATTAGACACGTTACATATCCTGATAGATTTATGCAGGAGCAAGAAACTACAATTTCTCAAATCGTTGCCTTAGCAGCTGATCCAGAAGTAAAGGCAATTGTTGTAGTTCAAGCAGTTCCAGGAACAGCAGCAGCTATTGATAGAATTAAAGAAACTAGATGGAGTGGTATAGCCTAGCTGGACACGAATAAAGGTTCCTTACTCTTGTTTTCTTAGAATATCTTATTTTTCCTACAAATTTAGGTATTATAGCAGAACATATTATGTAATTTATTTCTTTAAATAGACAAATTTACCATT
>JAFIFG010000031.1 GCA_020832135.1 Clostridiaceae bacterium | reverse complement strand
AACATCTTCTTGGGTAATTTCACGGTTAGCTACTACCGCTAAAACTTGTTTTTCACTCATAAATTAAACGCTCCTTTATAATTATATTCTCTGTCATCATATCAGAAAAAAATACATATGTCCAATTCATCCCCAAGGTGGATGGGATTTATACAGAATCACATAAAATTTTTGTGTAAGGCCTTTAAAAAAATTGTAATATAGGATAAACTTAAATTGATGATTAAAAACCACTTTATTTAACAATAATAATCTTAATGTAGAAGTGGAAGATATATTTTTATAAGGAGGTATACAATTACAATGAAAAAAGTTTTAGTTACAGGAGCTTTAGGTCAAATAGGTTCTGAATTAGTAATGCATATGAGAAACATCTATGGGAACGACAATATTATTGCCAGTGGGAGAAAAAAACCAGAGGGTGCAATAGCTGAAACTGGTCCTTTTGAAATGGTAGATGTTAGAAATCCACAGGAAATAGCTGATGCTATAAAAAAACACAAGGCAGATTCTATTGTTCACCTTGCAGCTATTTTATCTGCAACTGGAGAAAAAAATCCAGCAGCAGCATGGGATGTTAATATGAATGGATTGTATAATGTATTAGAGGTAGCTAGAGAAAATAACTGTGCTGTGTGCACACCAAGCTCTATTGCGGTATTTGGACCAAGCACCCCTAAAGATAATACACCGCAAGAGACAATCATGAGACCTACTACTATGTATGGTGTAACAAAAGTAGCGGGAGAACTTCTATGTGATTATTATCATAGCAAATATAACGTAGATACTAGAGGTGTGCGTTTCCCAGGGATTATTTCTAATGCCACTTTACCAGGTGGTGGAACTACAGATTATGCAGTACATATTTATTATGAAGCATTGAAAAAGAAAAAATATACATGTTTCCTAGATAAGGGCACCTATATGGATATGATGTATATGCCGGATGCTTTAAATGCCATTGTAGATCTAATGGAGGCAGATGCATCAAAATTAATTGATAGAAATGCCTTCAATGTTACAGCTATGAGCTTTGATCCAGAAGAGATAGCGGCGGAAATTAAAAAGCATATACCAGAATTCCAAATGGATTACGATATAGATCAGGATATACAGCAAATAGCCAACTCATGGCCAAATTCTTTAGATGATAGTGCTGCTAGGGAACAGTGGGGATGGAGTCCGAAGTATGATCTTTCAGCAATGACTCAAGATATGCTAGATGAGTTAAGTAAAAAATTAAATCTACAATATAAATAAAAAAGAAAACCCTCAATCTGAAATTTAAAGGTTGAGGGTTTGTTAAATTTTATGTATAATGTAGGTGGAGTATAGAAAAAAATTGTAATAATTTGCTGATGACTTTTGGTTTTGTTAATAAAGGTTATCCATTAGCTTATTAACTTACATAAAAGAAGCATAAGTGGTCTAAACAAGGATTAACATAGTAAATGCATTGCATACAAAATGCAATGATGAAATCTAAATAATGGAAAAATTTCTAATTATATGAAATGAAAACCTTTGCAAATAACAGGAAAAGGTTTTCATTTCTAAAAAATTTGAAGTCTTACAAAAACTTATGCTGTAAATCATGAAAAAGTTAAGATATAATAGGATTGTATACAGGATACAGAATCCTTTACAATGTTAAAAAATGTCTTAATATTATAAATATAAAAGGGGGCTATCTTAATGGCTAGAAAGATGAAAACAATGGATGGTAATGCTGCAGCGGCACATGTGTCCTATGCATTTACTGATGTAGCAGCGATTTACCCAATTACTCCTTCTTCTAACATGGCAGAAAATGTAGATGAGTGGAGTGCAGATGGTTTAAAGAACATCTTTGGTCAAACAGTAAAGGTGGTAGAAATGCAGTCAGAAGCAGGTGCGGCAGGTTCTGTACATGGTTCTTTGGCAGCGGGAGCTCTAACGACTACATTTACAGCATCACAAGGTTTGCTTTTAATGATTCCTAATATGTACAAAATAGCTGGTGAACTATTACCAGGAGTATTCCATGTAAGTGCTAGAGCTTTAGCTGGACATGCATTATCTATTTTTGGAGATCATTCTGATGTTATGGCTACAAGACAAACAGGATGTGCTATGTTAGCATCTGGTAGTGTGCAAGAGGTTATGGATTTAGGTGGAATTGCTCACTTAGCTGCCATAAAAAGTAGAGTGCCATTTGTTCATTTTTTTGATGGTTTTAGAACATCCCATGAGATGCAAAAGATTGAAGTAATAGAGTTTGATGAATTTAAAGAGTTAGTAGATCAAGATGCTATCAAAGCTTTTAGAGATAGAGCATTAAACCCAGAGCATCCAGTACTTAGAGGAACAGCTCAAAATCCAGATGTTTTCTTCCAAGCTAAGGAAGCTGCCAACAACTACTATACAGCTATTCCTGATATTGTAGCAGATTACATGAAGGAAATTTCAAAGCTTACAGGTAGAGAGTATAAGCCTTTCAACTACTACGGAGCTGAGGATGCAGAAAATATTATCATTGCTATGGGTTCTGTAACCGATACAATAGAAGAAACACTTGATTACTTATTAGCAAAAGGAGAAAAGGTAGGGGTTATTAAAGTACACCTATACAGACCTTTCTCAGAAAAATACTTCTTTGATGTATTGCCTAAAACAGTAAAGAGAATAGCTGTACTAGACAGAACAAAAGAACCAGGTTCCTTGGGAGAGCCATTATATCAAGATATTAGAACTATGTTCTATAATAAAGCAGATGCACCAATGATTATCGGTGGAAGATATGGTCTTGGTTCAAAGGATACTGTACCAGCTCAAATTTTAGCTGTATACGATAACCTAAAGGCAGAAGAGCCTAAAAATGCCTTTACTGTAGGTATTGTTGATGATGTTACTAACACATCTATAGAAGTTAAAGAAAATATTTCTACTGCACCAACAGGAACTATCAGATGTAAGTTCTGGGGATTAGGATCTGACGGTACAGTGGGTGCAAATAAAGAAGCTATCAAAATTATTGGTGACAACACAGATATGTATGCACAAGCATATTTCTCCTATGATTCTAAGAAATCAGGTGGAGTTACCATATCTCACTTACGTTTTGGTAAACAGCCAATTAAATCTACTTACTTAATTGATGAGGCAGACTTCATCGCCTGTCATAATCAAGCTTATGTAAATCAATATGATTTATTAAAGGGACTGAAAAAAGGTGGAACATTCCTATTAAACTGTTTATGGTCACCAGAAGAATTAGACGAAAAATTACCAGCAGCTATGAAGAAATATATTGCTGAAAATGATATTAACTTCTACACCCTAAATGCTACAGAGATCGCTAGAGAAATTGGTCTTGGTGGAAGAATTAATATGGTTATGCAGTCAGCCTTCTTTAAGTTAGCTGAAGTTATTCCTGTGGAGGATGCGAAGAACTACTTAAAGGATGCTATTGTTAAAGCCTATGGAAGCAAAGGTGAAAAGATTGTTGCTATGAACCAAGAAGCAGTAGAGCGTGGTGTAGATGCTCTAGTTAAGATCAATGTATCAGATGCTTGGAGAGGTGTAGTTGAAGAAACAGCAGCAACATCAGAGGCACCAGCCTTCATTAATAACATCTTAAGACCTATGAATGCACAAGCGGGTGACAGCTTACCTGTAAGTACATTTGCAGGAGCAGAAGATGGAACCTTCCCACTAGGAACAAGTGCTTATGAGAAGCGTGGTATAGCAGTAAACGTTCCAGAGTGGATTGCTGATAACTGTATTCAATGTAACCAATGTTCTTATGTATGTCCACATGCTGCCATTAGACCTTTCCTATTAAATGAAGAGGAAATGAAAAATGCACCAGAAGGCTTTAATACATTAAAGACAATGGGTAAAGAATTTGAAGGATTACAATATCGTATGCAGGTTAGTCCTTTAGACTGTACTGGTTGTGGAAACTGTGCTGATATCTGCCCTTCTAAAAATAAAGCATTAGAAATGAAGCCAGTAGAGCCACAGGTTGAAGCTCAAGGAGCTAATTGGGAGTTTGCAACTACGATTACAGATAAATCTCACTTAACAAATATTGAAACTGTAAAGGGAAGTCAATTCGCACAACCATTATTCGAGTTCTCAGGAGCTTGTGCAGGCTGTGGAGAGACTCCATATGTTAAGTTAATTACACAATTATTTGGAGATAGAATGATGATTTCTAATGCAACAGGTTGTTCTTCTATCTATGGAGGTAGTGCACCATCTGTACCATACTGTACAAATGCAGAAGGTAAAGGTCCAGCTTGGGCTAACTCTCTATTTGAAGACAACGCTGAGTATGGCTATGGTATGGCACTAGCAAATATGCAAATAAGAGATAGAATAGAAGACTTGATGAAGGAAGCTGTAGAGTTAGACATTAATCCTGAGCTTAAGGCAGCCTTTAATGAGTGGTTAGAGGGTAAAGATGATGGTAAAGCTTCTAAAGCTGCAACATACAAAATCCTTCCATTAATTGAAGCAGAAGCTACAAATCCTGTTATTGCTGAAATCATTGAGAAAAAAGATTTCTTAATTAAGCAATCTCAATGGATCTTCGGTGGAGATGGTTGGGCTTACGATATTGGTTTTGGTGGTGTAGACCATGTATTGGCTTCTGGAGATGACGTTAATATCCTTGTAATGGATACTGAGGTATATTCTAATACTGGGGGACAATCTTCTAAAGCTTCTCCGACTGCTGCCATTGCTAAGTTTGCAGCTTCTGGTAAAAAGGTGAAGAAGAAAGACCTTGGTATGATGGCTATGAGCTATGGTTATGTATATGTAGCACAGGTAGCTATGGGTGCTGATAAGAACCAATTAATCAAGGCTATCAAAGAAGCAGAAGCTTATAAAGGACCATCATTAGTTATTGCTTACTCACCATGTATTGCCCACGGTATCGGTGCTGGAATGGGTAAAACACAAGAACAATCAAAGAAGGCAGTAGAGGCTGGATACTGGCATCTATATAGATTCAATCCTGAGTTAAAAGACCAAGGTAAGAATCCATTTGTATTAGATTCAAAAGAGCCAAAAGCTTCCTTTAGAGAGTTTTTACTAAGTGAAGTACGTTATGCTTCCTTAAGTAAGAGCTTCCCAGAAATAGCAGAAGGTTTATTTGAGAAATCAGAAAAAGAAGCAAGAGAAAGATATGAAGGATATAAAAAGTTAGCAGAATAATAATATATAGTAAAAGACGAAGTCCATTAGGACTTCGTCTTTTTAATAGCTGTACAATTGAGATAAATTAAAGAAAAAAGAAGACTACTTTTAACAGTAGTCTTCCTTTTTATAATTATTATTTTAAATTACCTGTGAAATGACAAGCTACAAATCTTTCATTACCCATATCTTTTAGTTCGGGTGTTTGTCCTTTGCAAATATCTTGACGATGTCTACATCTTCCGTAGAATCTACAACCTTCAGGAGGGTTAATAGGACTTGGAACATCTCCTTCAAGAATAATTCTCTCTCTTTTAGGCTTTCCTATACCTGGCACAGGAATGGCTGAAAGGAGAGCTTGTGTATAGGGATGTTGAGGATCTCTAAACATAGAATTGTAATCAGATAACTCAACGATTTGACCTAAATACATAACGGCAATTCTATCACTTACGTGCTTAACAACACTTAAATCATGGGATATAAATAAATAGGTTAGCCCTAATTCTTTTTGCAAATCAGCCATTAAGTTTAGAATCTGAGCCTGAATAGAAACATCCAGAGCAGATACTGGCTCATCTTGAACGATAAATTTTGGATTTAAAGCTAGAGCTCTAGCGATACCAATTCTTTGACGTCTACCACCATCTAGCTCATGGGGATAGATGTTCATTAGTCTGTCTGCTAAACCAACAGTATCCATTAATTCTTTTACCCTAGCATCTAAATCCTTTTTAGACTTAAATACTTTATTTACCTCTAGGGGCTCAGCAATAATTTCTGCAACACTCATTCTAGGGTTTAAGGATGCAAAAGGATCTTGGAAGACGATTTGCATTTTCTTTCTCATTTCCCTCATTTGTTGTTTGTTGTAATCTAAAATATTTTTATCTTCAAAAATGATTTCTCCATCGGTGGCTTCTAAAAGTCTTAGGACTACCCGTCCTGTAGTGGATTTACCACAACCAGATTCTCCAACAAGACCCAAGGTTTCACCTTCGTTGATAAAGAAGTTAACACCGTCCACTGCATGAAGCAGCCCTTTTTTTGTTTCGAAATGTTTTTTTAAATTTTTTACTTCAATTAATCGTTTAGCCAACTAATTCACCTCCTGAAAATTACTTTTCAAATAAAAGACAAGAAACAACATGTCCATCTTTTACTGCTACTGGGTTAGGTGTTCTCTCTGCACACTCTGGAGTTGCCTTTGGGCACCTTGGATGGAAAGGACATCCACTTGGTAGGTCTGTGGGATCCGGCATCAAACCTTTAATAGGTTTTAGCTTATCTTCATCCTCTTCGATATTTGGAATTGAATTAAACAAACCTAATGTGTAGGGATGTTTAGGTGATGTAAAGAGAGTGTCTCTATCGGTATACTCTACAACATTTCCTGCATACATAATAGCCACTTTATCACAGATCTCTGCAACGATACCTAAATCGTGGGTAATCATAATCATGGAGGTTTCGAATTCCTCCTTTAACTTTTTCATCAAGTTTAATACCTGAGCCTGAATGGTAACATCTAGAGCTGTTGTAGGCTCATCAGCAATTAGAAGTTGAGGGTTACATGCCAATGCAATAGCAATAACAACCCTTTGACGCATACCACCACTAAATTGGTGGGGATAATCCTTGTAGCGATCTCCTGGAATACCAACTGTTTCTAACATGTCCTGTGCTTTGATCATAGATTCCTTAGCACTTTTCTTTTCATGAAGCTGAATAACCTCTGCTATCTGTTCTCCAACCGTCATAACTGGATTTAAGGAAGTCATAGGATCCTGGAAAATCATGGAAATTTTATTTCCTCTTATCTTTCTAAGCTGTGCTGCAGATTTTCCAATAAGATTCTCGCCTTCAAAAATAATTTCTCCACCTTCTATTTTACCAGGGGGATTTGGTATCAGTTGCATAATACCTAAAGCAGTGGTGGTTTTTCCTGCTCCGGTTTCTCCAACAATACCTAAGGTTTCACCTTTGGCAATTTCTACACTCATATTTTCAACGGCCTTAACCGTTCCTTCTTCAGTTGTATAACGAATGGTTAAGCCTTTAATTTCTAATAAATTTTCTTTTTTACTCATTTTATTCACCCTTCCCAATTAGTTTTTCAATCTAGGGTCCAGTGCATCTCTTAAACCATCACCTAATAAGTTTAAACCAAAGATAGTAATCATAATAGCCACACCAGGAAAAGTAGCAATATGCCAATAATCACGGATATAATGCCTTCCTGAAGACAACATATTACCCCACTCAGGGTTTGGTGGTTGAATACCTAGTCCAATAAAGCTTAGTCCTGCTGCAGATAATATGGCTCCGGCTACACCGAGAGTTGCCTGCACAATAATCGGTGCCATAGAGTTAGGAAGGATATGCTTTATAATAATTCTAAAGTCATTAGCACCAATAGCTCTAGCTGCCTCAACGTACTCTTGATCTTTAATGGTTAGAACAGAAGCTCTAACAATACGGGCATAGGTTGGTGTAGAACTAATACCAACAGCAATCATAACGTTTACCAAACTAGAGCCTAGAGCTGCTACGATGGATATAGCTAAGAGGATACTAGGAATAGCCAGCAAAACATCCATAAGCCTCATAATGATATTGTCTAGCTTTCCACCATAATAGCCAGCGACAGCTCCTAAAGTTCCTCCCGTGAGAGCTGCAATGCCTACGGCAATAAATCCTACCTGTAGGGAAATCCTCGTACCATAAATAATTCTACTAAATATATCTCTACCTAAATGATCTGTACCCATAAAATTTTCGCTACTTGGTGATGCGAATCTTCTTGTTAAATCCTGATCATCGTAACCTTCAGGAGCTATAAAATCTGCAAAAATAGCAGAAAACAATAAAATACTTATAATAACTAAGCCTACCATAGCAGCCTTATTTTTCCTTAACCTTCTCCATACTTCATACCATTGGCTTCGTTTCTTTTTAACTTTTTTTGCATCAACCTGTGGTGTTTTCATATCCACAGCTGAATTTACATTTGCCATAAGATTACCTCCTTCTATCCTTTTTATCTGCCCTACTTGTATTGTGATTTAATTCGTGGGTCAAGGAAGGCATACAAGATATCTACTCCAAGGTTTACCATACTAAAGGTTAAGGCAATAAACAATACACCACCCTGAACAATAGGGAAGTTTCTTTGACCAATAGCATCTACCATCAGACGACCTAAACCAGGAACACTAAATATAGATTCTGTTAATACAGCTCCTCCTAATAAGAACCCGAATTGCAACCCGATAACTGTAACAATAGGAATAAGTGCATTTTTTAAGGCATGTCGATTGATAATAACAGATTCTACTTGACCTTTAGCTCTGGCTGTTCTAATATAATCCTGTCGAATAACCTCAAGCATACTGGAACGTGTCATACGAGTAATGATAGCAGCTGAACTAGTACCTAAGGTTAAGGCTGGTAAAATCATTTGTTGGGGGGTTGAAAAACCTGATGCGGGAAGCCAACCCAATGTAACAGAAAACAACAAAATTAACATAATACCTTGCCAAAAGTTAGGCATGGATACTCCTAATAGAGCTCCCACCATAGAAATATTATCAAATAAGGAGTACTGCTTAGTAGCTGAGATAATACCGGTGGGTATTCCTATGATCACCGCCACCAACACACCTAAGCCTGCTAGCTTTAAGGTGGTAGGGAAACGACTTACAATCTCACCCATTACCGGTCTACTGTTGGTATAGGAACGACCTAAGTCTTGGTGAACAACTAAATCTTTTATAAAGTTACCATATTGGACTAAAAAAGGATCATTTAAACCTAATTCCTCTCTTAATCTTTCAACTTCATGACCTGGAGCTGACTCTCCCAGCATAATTCTTGCAGGATCTCCAGGAGTTAAATACATCATAGTAAAAACAATGAAGGATACCCCCAGCATAACTGGGATCAATAAAAAAAGTCTGCGCAGTATATACTTATGCATAATTAACCTCCTTTTCCATATTTACTCAGGAATATTTTTTGAAAATAGCAACTATTTACAAAATTCATTCCTCATGAATATAGTGTCCTATAGAAATAGGACACTATGTTTCACAAAGTTGTTTATAAAACTATTTAATTACTTAATTATAGAAACTTTTATTCGTAATATACAGTCCATAAAGCATGGTGACCAGCTGGACTGTTAGAGAAACCTCTTACCCAAGTTTGTGTACCAGTAAGCTCTTCGCCATTCCATGTGAAGATCCATGGTGCTTCATCACGAATGATTTGTTGTGCTTCATGATAGTAAGCAGCTCTTTCGTCCTCATCAGCTGTTGCTCTTCCTAAGTCTAGAAGTTCATCTACTCTTTCGTTAGTGTAGAAGGTTCTGTTACCAGCATCCCCATGACCACTTGAGTGGAACAGTGCATATAGACCATAATCAGGATCTCCAGTTACAGTACCCCATCCCATAACAAACATGTCATGGTTACCAGCTGCTGTTTCCTGAAGGAAAACACCCCAGTCTAGAATACTAGTTTCAACTTTAATATTAATATCAGCTAATTGATTTTGTACCATTTCTAATACAGCTATTCTTTGAGGATTTTGGTTAGTCCAAATTTCTGCTGTGAACCCATCAGCATATCCAGCCTCAGCCATTAACTCCTTAGCTCTTTCTACGTTATAACCATAAGCTTCTAGGTCTAGGTTAGCTCCCCAAACATTAGCTCCTAAAGGACCTTTAGCTGGAGTACCGATACCATCGTATGCAGCATCTACTACAGCATCCATATTTACAACATAGTTGATTGCTTGACGTACTCTAACATCATCAAAAGGTTCTTTTGCAGCATTAAATCCAACATAGGTTGTAGAGAAGTTCATATCTCTGATCAAAATTAAATCATCAGATTCTTCTACTCTGTTTATATCCATTGCAGGGATATCATAAGCAATATCGATACCACCTGTTTCTAATTCAATAGTTCTGTTACCACCTTCAGAAATAGCTCTGAAAGTAACATTTTCAATTTTAGCGAATCTTTCTTCATTATGATAATCTTCAAATCTCACTAGATCAACAAATTCATCTTTTTCCCAGTTGGCAAGCTTGTAAGGCCCTGTACCTACTGGATATTGACCGAAGTCTTCCCCATGCTCATTAACAGCTACTTCACTAACAATAGCAATCGATGGGTGAGCTAAATGTGCTAAGATTGGAGCGAAAGATTCTTTTGTAGAGAACCTAACAGTGTAAGTGTCCACTACTTCAATGCTATCTACATCAATAGCTTCTATAATGAAGGATACATTAGCAGAACCAAGGGCTCTTCTAAGTGAAAAAGCTACATCATTAGCTGTTAACTCTTCTCCATTATGGAACTTAACACCTTCTTTTAGGTAGAACTCATAGGTTAATTCATCTAGTTGTTCCCAACTTTCAGCTAAACTAGGAATAATTTGCAAATCTGCATCTTGATCTACTAAGGTTTCAAACATTTGCAATCTAACTCTAGCAGAGGCATTGTCATTTTGACCATGTGGATCTAAGGTTACAGCATCCGAAGGCTGTGCTACAACCAACTTATTAGGATCTGCTGGACCTGAGGCAGTTTCGCTACCACAACCAACGGCTACTAGTGAAAACACTAGTAAAAAGCTTACCAAAATAAGTGCTTTTTTGTTTTTTAACATAAAATTTCCCCCTTGTTATCTTTTTGGTTTTTGTTGCCAGAAGGCAAAGATTAAAAATTCTATAAATTTGTTAGTGTGTGAATCAATCTACACATAAATAAAATGAGGCATAAAACTAAACATCTGTTATACTAAAAAAGAGTGAACATTGATTTCCTACAGAAGCTCAAGAAATGCCTACTGATTAATTTGATAAAAATTCTAACAATTCTATAGAAAATTTAATATCACAAAGATTTAAAAAATTCTTTATGATTTTTTTTTACCATTTACTAAATTTTTTTAAAACATTGTATTTATTATACAAAAAAACAGGAATTTGTGCAAGTTATATAAATAAATTTTATTTTCCAAATTTTAATGATAATTTTCAGACAAAACCGTACTTACTTGCATATAATAGAGATAAGCGAAAAATAACAGTAGGGAAGTGAAGAAAATGTTAGGGTTAACTTTAGAAGGTGGAGGAGCTAAAGGAGCTTATCAGATAGGGGCATGGAGAGCCTTTCATCAGCTTAATGTAGAGTTCCAAGGGATTACAGGAACTTCTGTGGGGGCATTAAATGGTGCCCTAATGCTTCAAGAGGATTTTGATACAGCCTATGAAATATGGCATAATATCACACCAAATACCGTCATGGAGATAGATGACAGAATCTATGAAATGCTTTCACAAAATCAGCTTAATGTAAATAATATACATATTATGTTCGATGAAGTACGTAGATTTATAAAGGGATTTGGTTTTGATACTAAACCCTTGGAAAAATTAATAAGAGAGACAGTAAAGGAGGACAAAATAAGAAGATCTAATAAGGACTTCGGATTTGTAACGGTGTCTTTAACAGATTTTAAACCTTTAGAAATATTTAAAGAAGAAGTGCCAGAGGGGAAGATTGCAGATTATTTAATGGCATCCTCCTATTTGCCCATCTTTAAATCTAAAAAATTAGATGGAAAGAAGTTCTTAGATGGAAGCTTTTACAACAATTTACCTATCGATATGCTCTGTAATAGAGGCTATAAAAAAATTCTGGTGGTTAGATTATTTGGTAGGGGGCGAGTGAAAAAGATAAATGACAAGAACTTAGAGGTGATTTATATACAGCCTCATGAAGACTTAGGTAGTATTATAGATTTCACCCCCCAAAGGGCTCAACATAATATGAAACTAGGATATTTCGATACCATAAGAGTACTTAAAGGATTTAAGGGTAAAAAGTACTATATAGAAGAAGATATAAAGGAAGATGCAGCTCTAAAGTTTTTGATGAGCTTTGAAGAGGAAGCTACAAGAGAACTAGCAATGCTTTATCATCTTCCAATGGTAAAAGGCTACAACAGACTATTGCTAGAGGATATTATACCTAAATGGATTGCTTTGATGGAACTAGAGGAGGATTGTAACTACAGCGATGTAGTGGTGGCCTTAGTTGAAGCTATGGCTTCTTATAATAAAATAGATCCTTTTACTATATATAGGCTAAATAATTTACTAGAAGACAGTATGGTAAATTATAATAGAATAAATAGAAAAAATGATAGTAAGAATATAGGGTTTATTTTAAAAACTGAATTTTTTCTTAGATTAAACCGTGAAAGATTATTAGAGGAAACGGTAGGTATTTTACTGAAGCATCATCAATACCTGTCTTTGTAGATAAATATTTTTAAGACTTGACTTTTAAAGTTATAATGAAGATTGAGTGCTGGGGGGTTGGTCTGTGGATATCTTGAGACTATTTACTACTATATTTACCATAACTACTATATTGGTCAGTATTTTAATTATATTAGATAATAGAAATCCTACTAGAACAGTGGCTTGGTTGTTATCATTAATATTTTTGCCTGTTGTGGGCATGTTTTTGTATCTTTACATTGGACAAAATCACAGAAAGAAAAGTACTTTTATAAAAAAGAGAAAACAAGACTATAAGGTAGTACACACTTTATTAACAGAACAACTACAGTTTACAGGTCATGAAAACTTATTAAAGAAAAACTTCAATGATGCCCGTGGCAAGGTAGCACCCCTACTTATACAAAATTCTGAATCTCCTATTACAGTTAATAATGAGGCAACGGTATTATTAAATGGAAATGAAACCTTTAAGGAAATGCTAAAGGCTATCAATAAAGCAAAAGAGCACATACATATGGAATATTTTATTATTAAAGACAGTGAAATAGGGAGAAAATTTCAGCGAGCTCTTATAAAGAAAGCTGAAGAGGGGCTGGAGGTAAGAGTTATATATGATGCGGTAGGATGCTGGAAATTAAAAGAAGGTTTTCTTACTCCATTAAAGAAAGCAGGAGTAAAAATAAAGCCATTTCTTCCTGTTACTCTACCTTTTTTTGGAAGTAGACTAAATTACAGAAATCATAGAAAAATTTTAGTTGTTGATGGTAGTATAGGTTTTGTAGGGGGTTTGAATATAGGAGATGAATATCTAGGTAAGAATAAAAAAATGGGGTTTTGGCGGGATACTCATTTGAAAATAAAGGGAGAAGCCACATACCTTCTACAGGTAATATTTTTGAGGGATTGGTATTTTGTAAGTAAAGAAGAATTAGATGAAGCGAATTATTTTCCATTTTTAGGGAGTTGCGGGGAACAAATGATACAAATTACCTCCAGTGGACCAGACTCTTATTGGGGATCTATTCATCAGGCTTATTTTTCAGCTATTAATAGTGCTAGTAAAAGAGTATACATTACATCTCCTTACTTAATACCTGATGAAAGTATTGCGATGGCTTTAAAAACTGCTGCTTTAAGGGGTGTGGATGTTAGAATACTATTGCCTGGGAGACCAGATCATAGAACGGTATTTTGGGCATCAAAATCTCACTTTTTAGAATTGTTAGAGGCAGGAGTAAGAATATATCAATATCAGAATGGCTTTGTCCATAGCAAGGTATTTATTGTGGATGATAACTTTTCCTCAATAGGTACAGCTAATCTTGACATCAGAAGCTTCCAACTAAATTTTGAAGTGAATGCATTTATTTACAATGAAGAAACCAGTAGAAGATTGAAAGAAATATTTCATATAGATCTTCAAAATAGCAGTGAAGTTCTATTGGAAGAATACAAAAAAAGACCTTTTAACCATAGATTTAAAGAGTCGATTGCAAGATTATTTTCACCAATACTTTAGTTTGTGTGAGGAAAAGTAAAGGGAAGCCCTAAATCATTTAAAAAGATTTAGGGCTTCCTCATTGTTACTCTACAGTAATTTGTTGTGTGTTTTCCCAAACACCATGGATGTTACAATAGATAAGAGCATGAATAGTACCGGATTTATCTAATTTTACTTTTGTTAACCCTGTAGGCTCTGTAAAGTTACCGCCTTCACCATGGGAAGAAAATTTAAAGTCCCCTAGCTCTACTGGGAATTTTCCACCATCTTGGAAGAAAAATACTTTTCCCCAAGCAATATAGTGTTCTAGAGAATTAGGATGAGGAATTTCCTCTCCTACTGTTATTTTTAATTCAAAGGCTTCACCTGATTTAACTTTTTCTGGAGCATGAATGACAGGAACGTGTTTTTCACCTTTCCAATCTCCTGATTGTAAATATTCACCAAAACTTTTCATAATTAATTTCCTCCTTTTATGTATTAAAACGTCCTTCTAATCTATTTATAACCAAAGTGTTGTAGATATAACCAAAAATTTTGTTTTCTATAGATAAAAGTTCTCTCCTAAAGGACGGTACGATAATATAGGAGGTGTGGCAGATATGGTTAAGACCAGGTTGTATAGGGCGCCTATCATGATTATATGGGCTGTGATGAATTAGATTTATATTAAGTTTTACTTTATATAAAACCAAAAATATTTATAGTACAGAAGCACTGTTGGTTGTGAAGGGATAAGATTAAGGTTAAGTATAAAACTTAACCTTAATCTTATATTAATCTAGCTTTAATTCTAATATTAATTCAACACCATTACTTATTTGTCTCAGCACCTCACTTCTAGCTGTGCCACCGAAGGTACTTCGTCGATCTACTGATTTCTTAGGAGACAAAATCTCATAAATATCCTCTTTGAAATTAAGGGAATACATATGCCATTCCTCTAAAGTTAAATCGTTAAAGGTTTTATTATGTTGATTACAATACTGAACTAAATTCCCTACTATTTCATGAGTTTGTCTAAAAGGAACACCCTTCAAAACCAGATATTCAGCAACGTCGGTGGCTAGAAGAAAGCCTTTGTTAAGATGTTTGGATATATTTTCTTCTTTTATTTCTAGAGTTTCTATCAAGGGTATTAGTACATCTAAGATCATATTCATAGTATAAATAGTATGAAAGACTGGTCTTTTGTCCTCCTGTAGATCTCTATTGTAGGTGAGGGGAAGACCTTTGATATTCATCATTAAATCATATAGACTACTTAGAACACCGCTGGTTTTTCCTCGAGTAAGCTCTAGAGCATCGGGGTTCTTTTTATTAGGCATCATACTGGAACCAGTACAAAAGGCATCAGGTAGTTCTAAAAAATCAAATTCAGAGGTACTCCAAATAATTAAATCCTCACTGAGTCCACTAGTGTGTAGACAGAAGGTAGAAGCTGAAAATAAAAATTCCAATAAATAATCTCTGTCGGATACAGTGTCTAAACTATTTTCACTATTGGAGGCAAAGCCTAATTTTTTTCGTGTGAACTCTCTATCTAAAGGTAAAGTTGAGCCTGCTAAAGCCCCAACTCCCAAGGGATTTACATCTGTATTTGTATAGGCATTTTGAAATCTTTTTATATCTCTGGTAAATTTCCAAAAATAAGCCATCCAATAATGACCAAGAGATATGGGCTGTGCATGTTGAAGATGGGTAAAGCCAGGAATAATAATATCTATATCAGCTTTTGCTCTTTTTAATAAAACATTTAGGAATGTAAGCATTTTTTCATGTAGGTCTTTTATAGTTTTTTTCATATAGAGTCTATAGTCGGTGGCAACTTGGTCGTTTCTAGATCTTCCGGTGTGAATCTTTGCTCCCAAAGCACCTAGTTTTTCTATAAGTCTAGCCTCAAGATTCATATGAACATCCTCTAAGGAAACCTTTGGTCGAAACACTCCATTTTCCACTTCCTCTTCTATTTCATCTAAGGCTTCAAGAATATTGTCTACTTCTCTCTGATCTAGGATGCCTATATGATGTAGCATCTCTGCATGGGCCCTACTACCCTGTAGGTCCTCTTTATATAGATGCCAATCATAATCGATAGATTGACTAAATAGTTGCATAACCTCTGCTGGAGAACCAGCAAAACGACCACTCCAAAGTGCCTTATCTTTATTTTCCATAAAAACACCTCCAATATTATTTTTAATAAATACCAATAGTTTTTTACTGCTGTTTATGCTAGAATATTGAGAAGTAACAGGGCTTAATTTATAAACTAGGAGGAAACACCATGAATATAGAAAAGTTATACCATATTCAAGAACAATTAGATAAAACCATTGCTGATAAACACCATTTACATAATAAAGATTTAGTACCATTTAAAATACTAGCATTAGAAGTGGAACTAGGAGAATTAGCTAATGAAACCCGTTGCTTTAAGTTTTGGAGTACAAAACCCCCTGCGCCTAAAGCTACTATTTTAGAGGAATACGTAGACTGCCTACACTTTATTCTCAGCATCGGTCTAGATAAAGGTTTTAGTAACACTGTTATAGAAATGCAGGATAATGAGAAAGATTTAATACAGCAATTTCAACAGGTGTTTACTGAAAGTAGTCAGTTGCAACAGCATACAAAGGTAGAAAATTATAAGTCTTTATTTGAGGCCTTCCTAACCCTAGGTGAAAAATTAGACTTTACATGGCAGGAGATTGAATCAGCCTACCTAATGAAGAATGAAGTAAACCATCAACGACAAGAAGAAGGTTACTAAAATAATTTGGCGAAGCTCTACTATTCTTGAATTTGTAGAGCTTCGCCATATATATGGGAGAAACTTTTAAATAGCTTCCTTGGCCTTTGGCTCTCCTTCTAGCTCCTCCTTCATAAGAGCACGAATGGTTAGAGGTAGAGCAAATAGGTTGATAAAGCCTTCAGCATCCTGCTGATTATAAACATCATCTGCTCCAAAGGTAACAAATTCTTCGTTATATAAAGAGAAGGGAGAAGAAGAGGCTACTGCTACACAACTTCCTTTATAAAGCTTTAGTTTAATCTTTCCTGTAACATATTCTTGGGTACTATCCACAAATTGATCCAATGCATCCTTTAAAGGAATAAACCATAGGCCATCATAAACCAATTGGGCATATTTTTCAGCGATAGTCTTTTTAAAACTGGCGGTTGCTCTGTCTAGAGTTAGTTTTTCTAGGGCTTTATGGGCTTCATATAGTATAGTTCCCCCTGGAGTTTCATAGACACCACGGGACTTCATACCTACTAATCTGTTTTCGACAATGTCAATAATACCGATGCTGTTGGCACCGCCTATTTCATTTAATACACTAATTATTTCCACAGGACTAAGCTTTTTACCATCTACTGCTACAGGAATACCTTTTACAAAATCAATCTCTACATAAGTAGGGGTTTCTGGAGCCTTTTCTGGGGCTACACTCCACATATATACATCCTCTTTATGTTCATTCCAAGGGTTCTCTAAATTGCCACCTTCATGACTAATGTGCCATAGATTTTCATCACGACTATAAATTTTTTCCTTTGTCGCTTCGATGGGAATACTGTGCTTTATAGCATAATCAATACAGTCTTCTCTGGACTTTAAATCCCATATTCGCCAAGGAGCAATAATTTTCAAATAAGGATTCAAGGCTTTAACTCCAGCTTCAAATCGAACTTGATCATTTCCTTTACCAGTAGCACCGTGGGCAATTGCAACAGCACCCTCTTTTTCTGCTATCTCTACTAATTTTTTCGCCATTAAAGGTCTAGCGAAGGAGGTACCCAATAGATAATCGTCCTCATACACAGCACCGGCCTTTAAGGTTGGGAAAATATAATCAGTAACGAATTCTTCTTGAACATTAGGAACATATGCCTTAATAGCCCCTGTTGCAAGTGCCTTTTTCTTAACTGCATCAAAATCATCCTTCTGACCTACATCAACACATACTGCTATCACATCATATCCATAGGTTTCCTTCAACCATGTAAGAATTACTGAAGTGTCTAGTCCTCCCGAATAAGCTAATACAACTTTTTCCTTTTTCATTTTTATTTCCTCCCCTATAAATTTAATTTATCTTTAAATTGGATTAAACTAAGGTTGCCACCAGAATTGCCTTGATGGTATGCAATCTGTTTTCCGCCTCGTTGAATACTACGGAATGTTTACTTCTAAAGACTTCGTCTGTTACCTCTAGCTCTTTTAAACCAAACTCTTCAAAGATGTGCTTACCAACCTTTGTTTCTAAATCGTGGAAGGCTGGAAGGCAATGCATAAAGATAGCATTTGGATTTCCTGTTGCCTTTAACATATCCATGTTTACTTGATAGGGTTGCAGTAGGTTGATTCTTTCTTTTAGTTGATCCTCTTCCCCCATGGAAACCCATACATCTGTATAGATTACGTCGGCACCCTTTACAGCCTGAAGTATATTATCTGTCAATGTGATGGTGCCACCATTTGCTTGTGCCACTCCTTTCATTTCCTCTACTAGTTGTGGGGAAGGGAATAGGCTCTTAGGTGCCAATGCTACAAAGTCCATCCCCATTTTTGCGGCACCTATTAAAAGAGAATTTCCCATATTATTTCGTGCATCCCCTACATAGACGAATTTTACTTGGTTCAATGGCTTATTTACATGTTCTGTAATGGTTAATAAATCCGCTAATATTTGTGTTGGGTGATACATATCTGTAAGACCATTCCATACAGGAACTCCTGCATGTTGGGCTAATGCTTCTACTGATTCCTGATGAAAACCCCTAAATTGAATGCCATCATACATTGTACCTAATACTTTGGCTGTGTCTTCAATAGATTCTTTACTCATCATTTGGCTATCTGTACCACTTAGAAA
Source organism: Clostridiaceae bacterium (assembly GCA_020832135.1). Lineage (GTDB taxonomy): Bacteria > Bacillota > Clostridia > Peptostreptococcales > Natronincolaceae > JAFIFG01. The sequence continues at coordinate 18,853 of JAFIFG010000031.1, read as the reverse complement.
AGTGGTAAAGGCCCCTTCATCTGCTGCAGCTACTTCGAAGGCACACCGTGTTCTAGTGGAGGTCTTTTCAAAGAGCAATACGATGTTTTTACCTTCTAGTAGCCTTACTTTTCCACCAGTTTTTTTCTTTATTTTTAGACTTTTTGATAATTCCAGTAGATAATGAATTTCTTCAGTTGTAAAATCCTTTAAAGTTAAAAAAGATTTTCCTTGTAAATCTACCGGTGTGGCTATTGGTTTTAAATTAGCCAACATAAGTAATCCCTCCTCCTGTATTATTTGTATATATATTCATAATATTTGTATAAGACTGTTGTATAGTTACAAGCTAATTATATACATATATCTAAGGAAACCCACAATAAAAACTTGGTATAACAACACATATATAAATATTTAAATATAATGGGGCTTGAAATATAAATATACTAAATTTAAAATAATTATACATAATAAAGAATAAAAATGCAATAGCTTTTTATGAAAAATATAATTATTTTTTAAGTATATAAATTAAAAAATAATAAAAATAAGCGATCAACCCAATTGAATTTAATAAACTGAGTTGATCGCTTAATTTTTTATTTGCCTTTTTTATTCTCTGTCTAACTTATAGGAGAAAGGGTATACTTCATCGGGTGATTTGTCTAGTTTGTTTGAAAATATTTCAGCATCTATTTCCTCTACCACATTGTTACCTTTGTGTATTTTAACATTCCATATATCTTTGCCATTTTCCACTAAAAATTCAGCAGGATACTTAGTTCCATCAGCTAATGTTATTTCACCATGTTTCCAAGGCATATTTATCACTCCTTTCAAATCATATTTTTTGTTATAAGGAACATTAATATGATTTGTATTTATAGGAAAATAAAAAAATATCTGGCAAGGGTAATTTTACATTATTATAATTAAAATAGTATAATATAAAATGAAAATTATTTAATTTTGAGGGGGAAAAAAATTGCTTATTTTGAGACAGTTTTTAATTGTTTTAGCTGTTTGTTTAAGTGGAGAGTTTTTAAATCGTCTATTAAATATTTCTATACCAGGAAATGTTTTGGGTATGATTTTACTGTTAACTTTACTTTTAACAGGAGTAATAAAGCTAGAAATGATTGATAAGGTAACGAAATTTTTATTAGATCACTTAGCCTTCTTCTTTATACCAGCAGGTGTGGGGATACTGAATAATGTAGATGCAATTAGAGGGCAATGGATTCCAATAGTAACGGTCATTATTATATCTACTATTTTAGTAATAGTAACTACTGGAATTACTATACAACTTTTAAAGAAAAAGGAGTCAGTATAATGGACATTCTAGATACACCTTATTTTGGACTAATTATATCTATATTCTTTTTTGAAATAGGTCTTGCCATATACAAAAAAACAAAGATTACTCTATTAAATCCATTGTTAATAAGTATTGTGGGTGTTGTAGCAGTTTTAACCATCTTCAATATTGATATGGCATATTATAATCAAGGTGGAAATCTGATTCTCTTTTTCTTAGGGCCAGCTACAGTAATATTAGCTGTACCTCTATATAAGCAGATCTCCCTTTTAAAGAAAAACTTTGTTCCGATTATCGCGGGAATTATTGTAGGGTCTATTACTGCCATTGTAAGTGTCATTGTATTAACCAATATATTTGGCATTAATGATGCTGTGGCAATTTCTCTTGTTCCTAAGTCTGTAACTACCCCCATAGGTGTAGAAATATCTAGACAAATTGGAGGAATACCTGCTATTACAGTAGGCGCTATTGTATTAACAGGAATCTTAGGGGCAGTAATAGGTCCTGGTGTTTGCAAAATATTTAAAATCAAAGATGAGGTTGCAGTAGGTATAGCTATAGGCACTGCATCTCATGCTCTGGGAACTACAAAGGCAATGGAATTAGGAGAAACACAAGGGGCTATGAGCAGTCTTGCTATAGGTGTGGCGGGGCTCATAACGGTAATCCTTGCACCTATATTAATTAATATGTTGTAGTACCTAATAATTTTCAAAGTAAAAAATATAAACCAAAGGCATAAAGGCACAATATAGATTTCTTATCTTTATTGTGCCTTCCTTTTTCTTTTTAACGTAAATTGTCAACAAGATGCTAATTTCTATAAGTGGGGGTAGTTTATACCTCTAGCCTACATCTACAATTATTATAAATAGCTTGATCCCCTATATCAGAGATGCCAGAGGGTGTAAGGTTGTTAACTCCTTGGTTTTTTAACCACCATCCTTCATAGGCTATAACGACATTATCCTTTACACCGTTATCTATCTTGACGGTGACATGAAGCTTGCCAAAGGCAGAGACCAGCACTACTCTTTGGCTTTCTTCTACTCTCCAATTCCTTAGAGTGTTTTCATTTGCAAATATTTCAGGAAGTTCACCTGCATCCACATCCATAAAATGCTGGGAGTGAAGAGAATTTTTAGGATGTAGAGTTAAAAACTGCAAGGGATATGTTTCATCCTCTTGATCTACTAAATTGAAGTCATGAAGATTTGGAACAATGAATTCAAACTTTTTAGAGGGTGTAGCAAAAACTTTATTAGCCCAAGGTATATCGTTGCCCTCTAGTTTTTGTCTTTTGCCCTTAAGATCCTCTAAACTACAATTTAATTTGTTTAACAATGGCTTTAAAGCTTTGTCTAAATACTGTTGAGGGTTATTATAATTGTTGGTAAAATCCTTCAAGCCTATGTAATCAGCCAGTAGGTTAAAAATCTCAAATTCATTTTTTACATTTTTAGGAGGATTTATTGCTTTTTCTGTATAGGTGAAATAGTTATGCCACATAGAGGAAAACATAAAATCCTCTTCCTCGTAAATATGGGTACAAGGAAGAACGTAATCAGCCAGCTGTGCAGTGTCCGTCATAAACAAATCTATTACCACCTTAAAGGGAATAGACTTGAAGGCTTCCATTGTTTTCTTTGTATTAGGTTGCTGTAGTACGAGATTGCTTTTTGTCACTACAATTCCCTTTACTTCATCTTTTTGTTCCTCTAGAACATATTGATGGAATAGGGGTCGTTTAAAGGTTCTATGTGCTCTACCTTGGTTGTTGCTAACGTATTCTCTATCGACAAAGGAGGAGATATATTTGTTGGCATAATTTACTCCTCCACCGGAAACACCGATATTGCCGGTTAAGGCACCGAGGGCATCGATAAGACGAATGTTTTTCCCACCACTTTTATAACGCTGCAATCCATAGCCTAAAATAATGGTGGAAGGACTATTATCAGCATATAGCTTGGTTAGTTGATAGATATTTTCCTTAGAAAGACCAGTTCTAGCAATGAGTTCTTCTAAATCCATAGCCTCAAGAGAAGCTGCATAGGCTTCAAAGTTATTGCAGAAGCTTTGAACAAAGTCCTTATGATGTTTCTTTTCTTCTAAAATAATCTTGGCCATAGCCATAGCTAACATACCATCTGACTCGGGATTTGTTTGATAGTAGTAATCAGCTATTGCTGCAGTAGCCGTCTTCACGGGGTCTATAAGCACTATTTTAGCTCCATTAGATTGGGCTTCTTTTAAAATAGGGATCATATGAGCATTGGTATAGGCGGGGTTTCTACCCCATATGATAATAACCTTAGCATGAAGATAATCTAAAGGGTCGTGTCCTAGTACATCACCAAAATCCATGGTTTGAGCTCCTATTCCAGCACCCCAGCAAAGACTACCTTGGGGGACAGTAATAGTGCCATAGGCATTGAAAAAAGCAGTATCAATATTTTTTACTAAGCCTCCGTGTCCAGATTCGCTATAGTGTATGATAGATTCTGTACCGGAACTGTCCTTAATTTTTAGAAGTTGTTGACCTATTTCCTCTATAGCTGTACTCCAACTTATTTCTATCCATTTGTTCTTCACCTTTTTCATAGGAGCTGTTAGCCTATGAGGATGACGAAGCCTATCTATAAGCTGCAGTCCCTTTTTACACATAAAACCCCTTGTGATAGGATCCTCTATATCTCCTTTGATATCCATGATCTTGTCTTGTTCTACCACCATATCAATAGAACATACGTCAAAGCAATCCATAGGACAAGCCGTCTTTATTTTAGTCATTAGCCTTCATTCCCTTCCTCTATTTTATTAAAATTATTATATACTTTTATTAGGGAAATGAAAAGAAATGTACATTTTAAATAGGCCTGTAGATGGATATAAATCCCATGTTATTATTGCAGGAATAATTCATTATAAATTGAATTATATATTAAAGAAGAAGATTGTGGGCTAGAAACGGAGGATGATATGTGATATGAGAAAAAAAGATTATATCGAGAGGTCTCATCGAAGGTGTATTGATTTAGGAGTAAATTATGACAGAATATATAGCAGTAAAATACTAGAGGGTGAGACATTAAAAAGACGTTTCGAGAAAAATAAAGATCTTATTGTGACGACAGAACCCTTCATGAATCAACTTTATGATTTTGTAAAAGGTTCAGGTTTCTTTGGTATTTTAACTGACAGGGAAGGATGTATTTTAAATGTAGTAGGAGATGAGGAGGTTCTAAAAATTTCTTCTGCTTTAGAAATGATTCCAGGAGCATATATGAATGAAGAGCATATAGGGACTAATGCTATGGGAACTGCATTGGCAGAGGGGATACCGGTACAGGTTTCAGGAGAGGAGCATTTTGTAAAAGCATATCACAGATGGACATGTTCGGCTGCCCCTATTAGGGATACGGAGGGTAATATTATAGGGACTCTAAATCTGACTGGAGACAATAGTCTTGTCCACTCCCATACATTAGGGATGGTGGTGGCGGCAGTAAATGCCATAGAACAGATGTTTAGAATCAAACGTACCAATAATAAATTAATAGTGGCTAAAAAATCTATGGAGGCCATTATTGATTCTATTACAGTAGGGATTTTCACTATAGGTCCTAAGGGTTATCTAAAGACTCTCAACAAAACAGCGACGGAAATGCTAGATTATACCCAAGAGGATATTGTGGGAGTAAATGTAGGGGATTTAATAGAAGGATGGCAGGGAATTGAAAACTGTATAGAAAAACATGGGACTTATATAGAAGAAGAGGCCTTTTTAAAGAAGGGAGCAGATAGGATACATTGTATTTTAAGTGCATATCCTATATTGGATGACAATAAGAAATTACAGGGTATTGTATGTGCTGTAAAGGAAATAAAAAAGGCGAGAAAACTAGCAAACAAAATGACAGGAAAGCAAGTTTTCTATACCTTTGAGAAAATAATAGGGAAGAGTGAAGGGTTTTTAAAAGTATTGGATTATGCTAGAAAGGTTTCCGATAGTCCCTCAACGGTTCTAATAACCGGGGAGAGTGGAACAGGGAAAGAAGTATTTGCTCAATCCATTCATAATGAAAGTAGTAGAAGGGAAGAGGCTTTTGTTGCTATAAATTGTGGAGCATTACCTCGAAACCTCATAGAATCGGAATTGTTTGGATATGAAGATGGTGCCTTCACAGGTGCTAAAAGAGGAGGTCACCCTGGTAAATTTGAATTAGCAGATGGAGGAACACTGTTTTTAGATGAAATTGGGGAAATGCCGATGGATATGCAAGCAAATCTATTGAGAGTAATTGAGGAAGGTAAGCTTTTTAGAGTAGGGGGAAACAAACAAATCGAAGTAGATGTTAGGTTAATTGCCGCCACCAATAAGGATTTGAAGGAAGAGGTGGAAAAAGGTAACTTTAGAAGAGATCTTTACTATCGTCTCAATGTATTACCTTTGAAATTATTGTCCCTAAGAGATCGAAAAGAAGACATTCCTTTGCTAATAGATTATTTTATGACTACTAAGTCTTTAAAATTAGGTAAAAAACCAGTACACCTAACAGAAAACACTATTCAAAAAATGATGCTACATCCATGGCCAGGCAATATTAGGGAGTTAGAAAACGTAATAGAACAAACCATTAATGCACAGAGTCAGTATGTTTTTGAACCGGTGGAAGAAATCAGCAGTAGTCCTGTTCCTTATGTTGCTATAAAGGAAGAGAGTCTAGAAGACATGGAAAAAAATCATATAAAAAGAATATTATATAAAACAGAAGGAAATATCAGCATGGCGGCAGAAATACTGGGAATAGGTAGAAACACCCTATATAGAAAAATTGGTAAATACAAAATAAAACTTAATTCAGGAGAAGTTTTTACTGCTTATGAATTATAGATGAAAGATAAAATACATTGTTATGAAATAGCACAGTGTTGTAAATATGAACAACGATTATTGTGACTTTGTTTCATTATGGCCCAGGGAGACGTTGTACTCTGTTATAGGTTATCTAATGATTATAGACCAACTAAATATTCCTAAAGAGGAAGTGGCAACTCTATTGATCAATGGACGGGATGGAGAGTTCGATAGGGTGTTAACAGAAGAGGATACCGTATCTATATTTCCGTCGGAAGGTAGAGGTTAAAGGTTTTACACAATATATTGTGCATAATGGGGATAAACCCACAATATATCTCTCCAAAATGTGGATAAAAAATAGCAGTCAGGTTTTGGCTGTTATTTTTTATTTTTCAAATTTAGGTAACCTCTGATGTAGTACTAAGACTACTGTGGAATTAAGTCTGAGTTTATAATTATAGTTGAAATAAAAAGGACTTTATGATAATATGTACTCTATATAAAAACAATTGTATTCAATATACACACAAGGAAGGGTGGTTAAATCGTGGAATCTAAGGACAATACTTATTATATTGTACAGACGGAGGCTTTACCGGAGGTTTTTTTAAAGACTATAGAAGTAAAAGAATTATTAAAAAAAGGAGAAGTTACTACCATCTTTGAAGCTGTGGAAAAGGTGGGCATTAGTAGAAGTGCTTATTATAAATATAAAGACTATATATTCCCTTTCTATGAAATGAGTAAAGGAAGAATGATTACGGTGGCCCTTACACTAGAACACTCACCCGGAATATTGGCGGAGGTTCTAAATGAGATTGCAAAGGCTAATGCCAGTATTTTAACCATAAATCAAAATATTCCCGTACATGGTGTAGCCAATGTGACTACAACCCTAGAAACAAAGAATGCTACGATAAACATAGAAAGATTATTAAAAAATATACAACAGATACAAGGTGTAAAGAATGTAAATATATTGTCAAAGGAATAAAAAAGTAATGGCATGGAGAGGAGAAATCTTAAATGAAGAAAATTAAAATAGCATTGCTAGGTATAGGAACTGTAGGTGGTGGAGTATGGGATATACTCCACATGAACAAGGATGAGATCGTAGGGAATTGTGGCTATGAAATAGAAGTGGGAAAAATACTGGTGCGGGATGTCAATAAAAAAAGACATGATGGCATTCCAAAGGAATTATTTACTTCAAATTATGAAGACATTTTACAGGATGAAGCTATTGAGATTGTAGTAGAGGTAATGGGGGGGATAGAACCCGCAAAAGATTACATATTAAGAGCTATTAAAAATGAAAAGCATGTTGTTACTGCAAATAAAGCCTTACTTGCAAACCATGGTTGTGAAATATTAACAGAGGCAAAAAAACAAGGAGTTCATGTTTATTATGAAGCTAGTGTTGCTGGAGGTATTCCTATAATAAATACCATTAAGGAAAGTCTTGCAGGAAATAAGTTTAAAAAGATTATGGGGATTTTAAATGGAACAACAAATTATATTTTAACAAAAATGACAAAGCAAAAAGTGGACTTTGATACGGTCTTAAAAGAAGCTCAAGAGAAGGGCTATGCAGAGGCGGATCCTACAGCAGATATAGAAGGATATGATGCCGCCCATAAGCTTACTATATTAGCATCTTTGGCTTTTGGAAAACAGGTTGAATTTCAACAGGTTTATAGAGAAGGAGTTACGGAAATTAAACCTATAGATATCCAATATGCTGCAGAGTTGGGTTATGTTATCAAGCTTTTAGGAATAGCGAAGGAAAAAGAAGGTGTTATAGAGTTAAGGGTGCATCCCACCTTTGTACCTGAATCTCACCCTTTGGCATCTGTTCATGATTCCTTTAATGCCGTATTTGTAAAAGGAAATGCTGTAGACGATTTAATGTTCTATGGTAGAGGAGCAGGGGATCTGCCTACTGGAAGTGCTGTAGTTGGGGATATTATAGCCATTATAAAAGGTAGAGAGAATATACAGATAGAAGAAAAGCAATTATTTCCTCAAGATAATAAAAGGATTATGCCTATGGGGGACACTGAAAGTGAGTATTATGTACGGTTAACAGTAAAAGATAGACCTGGTGTACTGGGAAAAATTGCTTCCTTATTTGGCAAACACAATGTAAGTCTAGCCTCTGTCATTCAAAAGGGAGAAGGAGATCCATCGGTATCTTTAGTGTTCATCACTCACTATACAGTTGAAGCTAGGGTGCAGAGGGCCTTAGAGGAAATTAATACTATGGAAGAGGTTGTAGAGCTTGGGAATCTCATTAGAGTAGAAAATGGTGAGAAGGAAATGGGGGCATAAAAATGTGGAATGGAATTATTGCAGCATATAAAGATTTTTTTGGGGTAAAAGAAGGAGAAAACATTGTTACATTAAATGAGGGAAATACACCTTTAATTCCTGCAGAAAACATTGGAAAGATGTTGGGGGGACTGAAGCTCTATTTAAAATATGAAGGATTGAATACTACTGGTTCCTTTAAAGACAGAGGTATGACTATGGCGGTAACAAAGGCGGTACAGGAGGGAAGCAAGGCTATTATATGTGCATCTACAGGTAATACTTCAGCCTCGGCTGCAGCCTATGCAGCAAAAGCAGGATTGAAATGCTTTGTTTTGATACCAAACAATAAAATTGCCATGGGTAAATTGGCACAGGCTATTATATATGGGGCTGAGATTATTCCAGTGGAGGGAAACTTTGATGATGCCTTAAGGATTGTTAAAGAGATTGCTGAGGAGGGCAGAGTAACCTTGGTAAACTCCCTAAATCCCAATAGACTATTAGGTCAAAGGTCAGGAGCCTATGAAGTATGTGACCAATTGGAGGGAGATATAGGTTATCTAGCTATCCCTGTGGGGAATGCTGGAAATATATCCGCCTATTGGGCTGGATTTAACGATTATTACAAAGCAGGTAAAATTAAAGCACTTCCCACAATGCTAGGATTTCAAGCGGAAGGTGCAGCACCTATTGTGGAGGATCGGGTTTTCCAAGAACCTGAAACAATCGCCACTGCTATTAGAATAGGGAATCCCGCCAGTTGGGAAAAGGCCACTGCAGCAAGGGATGAGTCTAAAGGCTTAATTGATAAAGTAACAGATGAAGAAATACTAGAAACTCAAAAGCTATTGGCATCAAAAGAAGGCATTTTTGTAGAACCAGCCTCTGCCGCCAGTGTGGCAGGAGTTATCAAGTTAAGTAGAAAAGGTTATTTTCAAAAGGATAAAACTATTGTATGTGTTGTTACTGGAAATGGTTTAAAGGATCCTTCGGTAGTAGAGGTAGAGAAGGAATCGAAGGTATACGGTGTAAAAACAGAGGGTATTAAGGAGCTGATCTATAAAAGCTTAGGAAGTGAAGAGAATGATTAAAGTATCTGTCCCCGCCACCACTGCCAATATAGGTCCAGGATTTGATTGTATAGGTATGGCTCTGACCCTTTACAATGAAATACAGGTAGAAGAAACAAATAAAGATCTTATAATAGAAGTTACTGGTAGAGATGCAGAAAATATAGAGAAGGATGAAAACAATTTAGTCTATAAGAGTATGCTAAAGGTTTTTGATAAAATTGGCTATAGACCTAAGGGTTTAAAGATAAAACAACATAATGGAATCCCCATGGCCAGAGGGCTAGGCAGTAGTGCTGCTTGTATTGTAGGGGGTGTGACTGCAGCGAATAAATTATGTGGCAGCCCTCTCAATCATGATCAGCTATTACAGTTAGCAACAGAAATAGAAGGGCATCCTGACAATGTGGCACCAGCTTTATTTGGAGGTGTTGTGGTTTCTAGCCAAGACAAAGCAAAGACTAGCTATGTCAGATTTCCGGTTCCTGAGTCATTAAAATTCATTGTGGCGATTCCCGCGGTGTCATTAAGTACAAAAGCTGCAAGGGGTGTTTTGCCTGAAAATATCCTTTTTGAGGATGCAGTTTTCAATGTAGGAAAAGCTTCTTTGTTGGTGGCTGCCCTTATGTCGGGAGAATTAGATAAGTTAGATGTTGCACTACAGGATAGATTGCATCAACCCTATAGAGTAAAGTTGATGGATTCATTAGAAAAGATATTTAATGGATGTAGAGATCAAAATTTAAACAATGTATTTTTAAGTGGGGCGGGTCCATCTATTATTTATCTAAATTGGAAGAAGGATGAAGAAGAAAAGGGCTTTTATAGTTTATTTAAAGAAATGTCGGAAACCTGGGAATTTAAAACCCTAAAGGGAGACAATAAAGGGATAGTATAACAAGAAGACGGAGAATTTCAATTCTCCGTCTTCTTGCTTAGACATTATATTTTAAATTTATTTACTTGATTGCTTAATTGTTCTGCTAAGTCATTTAAGCCTTCAGATGCTCTAGCTATTTCCTCTACAGCACTGGAGGTTTGTTCCATAGATGCCGTTACCTCTTGAGAGGAGGCTGCGGTTTCTTCAGATACGGCTGAAATACCTTCAATGGCCATAACGATTTCATCCTTATCTCTAGCCATGGTGACAACATAATCATTAATATGGTGTATTTTATTTGTAATAATGTTTATGGCATTGGATATATCCTCAAAGGAATGACCAACATTTCCAACCGTTGCATCACTTTCCTTATTTTGAACCTTCACCTGTTCCATAACACCAACAGTTTTGTTACTTTCCTGTTGAATAGCTGTAATAATTTCTCTAATCTCATCGGTGGAGCGACCAGATTGTTCTGCCAGCTTTCTGATTTCATCAGCAACAACAGCAAAGCCTTTGCCAGCTTCGCCAGCCCTAGCTGCCTCTATAGCAGCATTTAATGCTAAAAGATTGGTTTGTTCCGCAATGGTGCTAATGGTTTGGAGAATGGCACCGATGGATTGTGCCTTATGATCCAGATCACCTACAGCCTTTTCAATCTCTGCAATGGAAAGGTTGTTTTTCTTATTTTTTTCTTTTAAATCTTCTACTACATCAAGGCCTTTTTTGTTGGCGGTTATAGCTTCATCGGAGGCCTGTAACATCTCTTCAGAACTTGCCTCTAATTCGTCAAATTTTTCAGCCAGAGTATTAGTTTTCATAGAACCCTTTTCTGCTTCATCTGCCTGCTCTGAAGCACCCTTGGCTATCTCTTCAACGGTTCTTGTAACCTCTTCGGTAGAAGCACTTGTTTCTTCGGCTGTAGCAGCTAGAGTATCGGCAGAGGCACTTACTTCTGTGGAAACCAATTGAATACTTTTTACAAGACTACTTAAATCCTGTGTCATAGTACTTAGAGTTTTGGCTAGAGCACCCACTTCATCCTTAGATTGAACATTGCTACGGATGGTAAAATCCCCTCCACCAATTTTTTTCATATCCTCAACAAGGGTCTTTAGGGATCTTGTTATTTTGCCAGAAAATACGATGGCTATTAAGATTGCCACGATTAGAGCAATGATACCATTAATTAAGATATCCCTTAGAATAATAGAAGTATTACTACGGACTTCCTCATAACGTAGCATACCCAATACTCTCCAATGGGTTCTATCTAACGTATTGAAAACACCAAAGCGTTGATCTCCTTCAAATTGATAATCTACCATGCCTTGTTGCTGAGTTGATACAGCTTCAAGTAGATTATCAATAGGAATTTTACTACCAATAGAGTTAGTATCAGGGTGTACCATGACTAAACCATCTTCATCTGTTAAAATAATGTAACCTTCTTCTCCTAATTGAATACTTCCTAGCAATTGATTTAAAATTTCTAGGGAGACGTCAAGGGAGATAACTCCTATAAATTCACCAGTGGTTTCATGATATACAGCCCTAGCGGTGGAAATTACTAGATCTCCTGTGCCACTATCAACATAGGCCTCTGTCCATATAGCACCATCAGTAGTCATGGCATCCCTATACCAAGGTCGTGTGGTGGGATCAAAGCCCTCTGGCAACTCTGTGACAGGATAAATAAACATATCCTGCTGAGGTGTACCTATGTAGACATGTAGTATATCCTCGTGGGAAACACCAACGGCTTCAAAGGTCTTAAGCATACGCTCTACACTATCGGGGTTACTATGAAGACCTTGAATATTAGGGTCGCGACTCAAGGTAGTTAATGTATCCTCCATAGAATCCATAAATAAATCTAATGTATCAATGACACGATTAACGGTTTGCGAAGAGGCCAGTTGTAGCTCATTGGTTAAGACCTCATTGGCATTTTTATAACTAGTGTAACCTAAAAATGTTGTTGGTAAAATAATTAAGATAGTACAAATAGCGATGATTTTTAATCTTAGGGACATGTACAACCTCCTTAATGATTGAGTTTTGTCAATAATGAAATTTCTAATAAATATAAATTCGCTATACAGAGCTGTTATCCTTCAAGAATACTACAAAATTCGACAGCAACATAAAAACATAGGTCTAGAGCCCTAAAAAAGGTAAGACTATTTTAAAAATCTCTTGAATAGCTATCGATTAATTACAAATTATTGGGGAAAACTACTGGGAGAAACTATGTATAAAGGATGGGATTTATGAAAAAAAGCTTAGTTTTATATGGCATTATGATAATGTTTTTCTTGGTTGGCTGTAGACAAGAAGCAGTAGAGGAAGAATATGTAGAAGGGTTTAAAAAAATTACAGAAATAGAAGGATTTAGAAATTTAAGCGGCTATAGGGTAGACGGAGGAGGATTCTATTTTACTGGTATTAAAGAAAATAAATGGTATTTCTATCGATTAGATCTCAATACGAAAGAGTTGAAGGAGATGCACCAAAAAGGTGAGGAATATGATGTCTATATACCAATAGGTGCAGAGGAAGCGGTCTACATTGACTTGGATGGACAACTTCTATATAGTATTGATGATACGGAAAAAAAGATTGCAGAAGAAGTAAAGGGACATCGTAGACCTAATTTGTTATTATCTCCTAATCGAGATGCCTTGCTTTATACAACTGGGACGGTAGAGGATGCTGACTTATATCTTTATAACCTGCAGCAGGAGGAATATGTCTTGGTTAAAGAGAATATATCAGAGGATGCCTTTAATACCTTTGGATTTACAACCCAGTGGAGTAATGAAAAGAATCACTTTATCTTTCACAATAGAGAGGTCTACGATGCTGAAGGAAATAGATACGCTGTATTGGATGCCACCATGGCAAAATGGGCACCTAATGATGTATATATAGGTTTCATCAGAAAACCAGATAATCTAAGGGAAGAAGAAATTATTATAGGAGATTGGCAGACTTACATAGGCTATGAATTTATGCTATTTAATGTAGAAAATCTACAAAGTGAGGTTATTTATGAAACCTCTAAAGGGTTAGTGGATGAAATTGATAGTATACAGTGGAGTAAAGATGGACAAATCGTTGGAGTATCGTTAGGAGAAATTACAAGAGGTTCCGAAGGCCACCTCCAACATGTAGACTATGAAGCTGTGTTTTTATATGATTTAGAAAGAGAAGAAGGTAGAGAAGTAGGGGAAGTACCTTATAATTATTACGAAATTCCATTTAACAGTTATTTTTATGGCAGCAGTTTAGGCAGAAGAGATGCTTTAGAAGTTATAGAGATTTGGGGTGAAGATAGGAAAAGTTATGATGATCCTGTACTATTAAATAGTGCAGATATGTTTATGATATCCCATGAAAATGAGGGATATTTTATCAATGGAGATCAGTTAGTTAGTATTGTACCTCAAGGAGACGTAGAATTGATATTAAAATTTCCTTGGAAAGTAAGTCAATTGTATTTCGATGAGGAGACAAGGAATTTTATCGTAATTAATAAAGACAATAACCTGTATTTAAGAAAAGTTAATTGATTCATCAAAAGGGGGAAAACAAATGAAGATAGGTTTAATGGGGGCTGGAGTAGGGGGATTAATTGCTCTTATGATTCATACCAATGGAACATTGGGAAACTATACCAATGTCTATTTTAGCTCCTTTGTAGTACATATTATTGCAACAATTGGTGTGCTGGCTATATTACCTATTGTAAAATCAAAAACAGATGAAACAGTGGAATTGCCCTTCTATTACTATTGTGGAGGGATTTTAGGGTCTTTGATTATTGTATTAAATAACATAAGCTTTAAGGAATTAGGGGTTTCTGTCACTGTTGCTTTAGTATTTTTTGGACAAGTTGTAATATCTTTATTTATAGATAGCTATGGGCTTCTTAACATGAAAAAAATTCCTTTTAACAAAAGGAAAATTCCCGGGTTATTGCTTATTACCATAGGTGTGTTTGCTATGACTTTGATGTAGGAGGGGGAAAATGGAGATTTTATTTGTATTGGCGGCATTTATTGCTGGAGGGTGTATTATAATCTCATCTACTTTAAATGCACAAATGGCTAAAAGGGTAGGTGCATATAAATCTGCGCTTATTAACAATGTATTGGCTGCATTTACAGCACTGATTATATTAATAATCCTATATGGAGGTTTTTCTAGAGAAGTGGCTGCATTAAAAATCGCTCCTCTTTGGAGCTTAGCAGGAGGGCTATTAGCGGTGGCTATCGTGGTAGGCAGTAATATCATTATCCCCAAAATTCCAGTAGTGCACACAGTATTATTTATATTTTCGGGACAATTTTTAATAGGTATCCTCATAGATGCCATAAACAATATACCTATTTCCTATGGTAAAGTTGTTGGTTTTTTGTGTATCATTGCAGGATTATTGTATAATGTATATGTAGATAAAGCAGAGAGTAAAGCTATATAATAAGTTTTAAAAAATATGAGTAAGAAACAAGCCAAATGGGTAGATAGATAGAAGACTTATACGTAGAATGAGGTGGGAAGAGGATGGACTATGAAAAACAGATCGATAGAATTGCAGCATTTATAAAAAGTGGCGAAAAATCGGAACAACAGTGCATGCTAGGTGCAGAATTCGAACATATTATTGTGAAAAAGGACAGTTTTGAGACTGTAAACTATTATGAAGAAAATGGTATTGAAAATATATTGAAAAAACTGGCCTCTAAAGGATACAAGCCTAAGTATGAAGGGCAGTATGTTGTGGGGTTAGAAGGAGAGAATGATGCTATTACATTAGAACCGGGAGGACAGTTTGAAATTAGCATAGAACCCTGTAGCACCATAAAACAAATAGAAGGTTATTACTTGGATTTCTTAAAGAAAATAACTCCCATATTGGAGGAGCAAGATCAACTTTTAATGGCAATAGGTTACCATCCTAAAACCTCTATAAAGGATATACCCTTTAACCCCAAGGAACGTTATAAATATATGGCACAATATCTGGGAACTAAAGGAGAATATGCCCACAATATGATGAAGGGTACGGCATCTCTTCAGGTGGTTATTGACTATAAAGACCAAGAAGATTTTAAGAAAAAATTTAAAGTAGCAAATTTTTTATCACCTTTATTTCATTTGATAACTGATAATGCCCCTGTATTTGAAGGAGAAATTTATGAAAATCATAGCATTAGAAGTGTTATATGGGAAAATACAGATAGTGAAAGAAGTGGCATCGTTCCAGGATCCATAGAAAAGGATTTTGGATATAGAGAATATGCGGAGTATGTATTAAATACCCCTCCTATTCTTGTTGTTAGAGAAGGTGAATTTATTGGTACAGGAGATAAGAAGGCTAAGGATTTAATAGATGTTAATAGCACCACCGATGAAGAAATAGATCATATACTATCCATGGTATTTCCAGATGTCCGGGTAAGGCAGTATATGGAAATACGGATGGGGGATATATTACCTTACCCCTTAAGCTTTGGGTATATTGCTTTGATAAAAGGGATTTTTTATAATGATGTTGCCTTAAAATACCTCTATGAAATGGCGAAGGACTCAGAAGAACAACAGGTTGTACAGGCTAAGAGCAATATGGTTAAAAAAGGGTTTCTAGGGACTTTTAAATGTAAGCACATACGGGACTTTATTCCTATTTTATTTGATTTAGCTAGGAAGGGGCTTAATGAAGAAGAAAAACTCTACTTAAAATCATTAGAGGAATTAATATTTAAATATCAAAATCCCGCTATCGCTTCTAAGAAAAATATAGAAGAAATCGGACTAGAAGCATTAAAGTGGTGTTCAGTAAACCAATATGGAAAGGAAAATGCCCATGGGCCCTGTAGATAGTTTTTTTTTAGAGCATAAGAACAATGTATTAAACAATAAAAAAGAGTATATTCAAGCATATGAAGAGGTTTTGAAAAAAATAGAAAAATCTCCTGCCAAATATAAGGGGAAGGCTGTTGAGTTTTTATATCAGCCTATGTTTTTAAGCGAAAAAGATCTTCAAGGGTTTCACCAACTTACAGGAGAGTTAATGACCATCCTAAATAAGGTAATAGATAGATATCTAGAGGATGAGGATTTTAGAAAGCACTTTGGGTTTTCTCATGTAGTAGAAAAGCTTATTTTAAAGGATCCCGGCTACAATAGAAATGTACCGGTGGGAAGATTTGATATATTTTATCATAATCATGAAAAATTTCAATTTTGTGAGCTCAATGCAGATGGCTCCTCTGGCATGGTGGAGGTAAGAGAGCTTCAAAGCACCTTTGAAAACTCGTTGGCTATAGAGGATATGAAGAAAAAGTACAAACTTACTGGATTTGAAGTTTTTGATTCATGGGTAGATGCCCTATTAGATAACTATCAACAGTTTAGTAAAAACAAAGAAAAGCCTAGAGTTGCTATAGTGGACTTTATAGATACAATACCCTCCACTGAATTTTTAGAATTTCAAAAGACCTTTGAAAACAGAGGCTGTCCTACTGTGGTGGCGGATATACGAGAATTAAAGTATAAAGATGGTAAATTATTTTACGAAGATTTTGAGATAGATTGTATCTATCGTCGAGCGGTAACTTCAGATATAGATGAAAATCAAGATAAGGTAAAGGATTTTATCGAAGCCTATCTAGATGAAGCTGTCTGTGTGGTAGGGCCAATTAGATCTCAAATCATCCACAATAAAAATATATTCAGTATCCTGCATGATGAAAATAAAACCTTCTTTTTAACTGAAAAGGAAAGAAATTTTGTGAAACAACATATACCCTATACCACTAAATTTGATGCTGACAACAAAGAGATGATAGAGTTTATTATAAATAATAAAGATCAACTTGTGTTAAAGCCCACAGACAAATATGCATCCTATGGAGTCTATATAGGTAGAGATTTTTCTACAGAGATGTGGAAAGAGATCATAGAGGAAAGGGTAGGGCAAGACTATTTAATACAGCAATTTTGTGATATACCTAAAAAACCTATGGCTATGTTTACAGGTGAAGATGTAACATTTGTAGAAAACAATCATATTATCGGACTCTTTATGTATAATGAAAAGCTTCAAGGAATATATACCCGTACCGGTAGGGAAAACGTGATAGGAAGTGTTGTTGAATGCTTTACGGTTCCTAATTTTGTCGTGGAGAAAAAACTCTAGCCCTTTTGTAAAAGGGTTAGAGTTTTTTTATTAGGTCAATACTAATGAGAAAGCAGAAGAACCTTGAAGTTTACAGAAAATTTACCAGCATTATGCATAGCAGTTTTATATAAAATCATGTATAATAAAATTGCAACTATCTTAAAGTGGGGATGATCAACATGAAGATGAAAATAGATACAGAGTTGATGAAATATGCTATTTATGCCAGTTTTACTATCGTGTTGTCCATTATATCCTATCAAATACTAGACAACATGGGATATTTAGTGGGAAGCTTTTCTGATAGTCTAAGTTGGATAAGAAAAATTTTAAGTCCATTTATTATGGCGGCATTTATTGCTTATATTTTAAACCCTGGAGTTCGCTGGTTTGAAAAAAAACTTTATAGCAATATTCAGTATGTGAGCCAAAGAAAGAAACTTCATAGAGTATTGAGTATATTGACGGTGTACCTTATTCTAATAGGACTTATATCGATGTTAATTATGTTTGTGGCACCTCAAATAAGTAACAATATAAATGAAATTATAAAAAGGGTTCCGGAATATATCAATATTTCCAGTAAAATGATAGAGGAATGGGCAAATGAGGTGGAGTTAGTTAACATATATAACTTTGCTGAGTATATAGAAAAAAATATAAGGGAAGTATTTAATACTACTGGGCAGGTTTTAGATTATGTTTTAAATAATATAGTAGTCAATATTATGACAGTTACTTCGGGAGTATTAAATTTTGTTTTGGCTTTAATCATTTCCTTTTACCTATTGGCAGACAAAGAGTCCTTTAAAATTGGAGGGGAAAGGATTTTAAGGGCTGTCATACAGGAAGAAAAAGTAGATAGGCTAAAGGACTTCGGTCGAGAGGCTGATGAATTGTTTGGGAAGTTTATCATTGGGAAATCCCTAGACTCTTTTATTATAGGAGTAATTTGTTTGGTGGGATTAATCATCTTAGATATACGGTATGCACTACTAATAAGTGTGATTGTAGGAATAACAAATATGATCCCTTATTTTGGACCATTTATAGGAGGAGTGCCTGCTACTATTATAACCTTCTTCGATAGTCCTATAAAAGCACTTTGGGTAATCTTATTTATATTAGCGCTACAGCAATTTGATGGATTGTTTTTAGGTCCTAAAATACTGGGGGATAGTGTAGGGTTAAAACCCTTTTGGATTATATTTGCCATTGTTGTAGGAGG
>JAFIFG010000029.1 GCA_020832135.1 Clostridiaceae bacterium | reverse complement strand
TATGAATAATGCATATGTGTTTGAAGCGCAGATTGTAATAGATGATGGTGAAATAATGCACTAGAGTAAGTAACAAATTATAACAGTAAAAGTGACGAGTGAAATTTCACTCGTCTTTTTATATGTCTATAATAACGAGTTACAGAATTTACATATAGAGTACATATAAAAAATAAAAAAGGGCAGAGAAATTAATTGACATTAAATCAAAGACGAGGTCGTCTACTTGTTTTAAGACTTTAAGGGTGCACAGGATCAGAGTTTAGTAATAAAAAATACAAATGTGCCAAAGCCACAAATTATTAATAACGTATATTTCTATAATATTATTAAATACTAAATATACAAATATTAGTATATGGAGGAATATTTATCTTGTGGTTATTTAATAGATTTAAGAAAACAAAAATTAGTGCAAAACAAATAACGTCATATGCTAGTGGGAACATTTCATTATCTTCTGAGTTAGATTCAAATATGAAACAGCTTAAAGGCATTTTTAAAGATTGTAACGATATTATTTTTAGAGAGGTAAAAATATTTAAATACACGGATAATCCAGTTAAAGTCATGATAATTTACACACATGGTTTAGTAGATACTTCATTAATAAATCAAGATATTATTAAGCCACTGAATCATGGATACTTATATGATGAAAAAGAGATGTTAAAGGAAAGTAAGATTATTACTGATATAGAAAAAAGAATATTCATTAATGATGTTGAAACAACCACACACTTTGAAAAAATAATAGACGGTATATTAACAGGGAGCACGGTGATGATGGTAGATACTTGTAGCGAAGCCCTTATTTTAAATACAGAAGGCTGGGAGAACCGCTCCATAGAAGAATCTCCTGTAGAAAGTGTAACTAGGGGGGCAAAGGACAGTTTTATAGAGAACCTTCGTACCAATACTGCTCTTATTCGCAGAAAAATTAAGGATCCAAATCTAAAGATGAAAGAATTAAAGGTTGGATCGAGAACTAGAACAAATGTTGCAGTGGTATATATGGAAGACATTGTAAGTAAAGTAGTTTTAGAAAATGTATTAAACCAGCTAGAAAATATTGAAGTAGATGGTATTTTTGATAGTGGATATATTGAACAGTTTTTGGAAAATAGTCCTTTTTCTATTTTTCCACAGATGCAAATAACAGAACGTCCAGATAAGGTTTGTGGAAATCTACTGGAAGGAAGGATTACCATTATTGTTGATGGTTCTCCAGATGCTTTGATATTGCCCGTATCTTTCATTCAATTTTTTCAATCCCCCGAAGATTATTATGAAAGATATATTGCGGGAAATATGATTAGATTATTACGAGTATTAGGATTTATTATAGCGACTAGTTTTCCTGCTATCTATGTGGCCGTAGCTACTTTTCATCAAGAGCTTTTACCTACAGACTTAGCATTGGATATTGCAAAATCAAGAATTGAAGTACCATTTCCTCCTATAATAGAAGCATTATTAATGGAGGTAACAATCGAACTATTAAGAGAAGCAAGTGCACGATTACCAGTTACTATTGGACAAACCATAGGAATAGTTGGTGCTATTGTTATTGGTGATGCGGCAGTTAAAGCAGGGATAGTAAGCCCCGTTATGGTTATCGTAGTTGCCATTACTGCTATTGGGTCTTATGTTTTTCCACATTTTAGCACTTCTTTTGCAGTGCGTTTGATTCGTATTCCTATGATTTTGATGGCAGCTACCTTCGGTGCATTTGGTATTATCATTACATGGATTTGGATTATCAACCATCTATGTAAGTTAAACTCCTTTGGATACCCATATCTATCACCATTTGCTCCTCTTAATACAAAAGATATAAAAGATACAGTTATTAGAAATCCTCTTTGGGCTAAAAATAATCGTCCTTCTATAGCATCTGATAAAAATAAAAAAAGAAAGTAAAAAGAAGGAGTCAACTACATGATTAAAAAAAATCAGACTGATGTAATATCGGTTGGACAAATATATATAATGATAATCAGTATGATGGTGGGTACAGGGGTATTAAATCTTTCTAGAACTGTTGCAGAGGTATCTAAACAAGACGGTTGGATATCCGTATTACTGGCAGGGGTATTAATTACCACATTAATGGGCATCATGATTTTTGTAACCAGTAGATTTGGGGAAAATAGTTTTCTACAGTACACTTCGTATCTATTGAGTAAGCCTGTCGGTTATCTAGTAGCTTTCCTCTATGGAATATATGCTACCTTGCTTACTAGTATCGTTGTTCGGTTTTTGTGTGAGTTAATTATTACATGGTTTTTACCTAGAACACCAATATATGTGGTAAGTTTTATTATTGTAATTACGATTGTTAATATTACCAAAAATGGATTGACAAATGTGGCTAGGTTCAATGAAATCATGGTTTTTGCTATTTTGCCTTTGGTTTTTTTAATTTTCTTAGGTATTCCTGAAACATCTATTTTAAACCTTCGCCCTGTGGGGGGAGTTGGATTCAGTAAAATAGCTGAGGGAATAGTACCTTCTTTTTATGCTTTTAGCGGCTATGAAGTAGTTTTGATTCTTTATCCCTTTATAGATAATAAAAATAAATCTCTACTAAAAGGATCTATGCTATCGGTGTTTTCAGTAACAATATTGTATACTGCAACAGTAGCATCACAGTTGGCCTTATTTGGATTTCAAGAAATCAATAGAATGTTGTACCCTTCAATACATTATTTGAATATAGTGGAGACAGTCTTACTGGAAAGGGTTGAGGTTCTATTTAGCATATTTTGGCTATTTTCAGTGATAGGTACTATAACAATACAATATTTAGCAGGATGCATTGTAATGCAATCCATATTTCATACTAAAGGGATTCACTTATATACTTATATATTAGCACCTATCATATATATACTTTCTATTTATCCTGAAAATAGTGTTAAAGTAGTGGAATACAGTGACAAAATAGGAAAAATGAATATATTTTTTGGTATTGTATTACCAATCCTTTTATTACTGATGTACTTGATGAGGGGAAAGAGGAGTAACTATGAACAGAAAATGTAAATTAATAATTATACTATCTTTTGTGCTTTGCCTAACTGCTTGTTGGGATGCTAAAGAATTGGATGATTTGTATTTAGTTTATGGAATTGGGATAGATATAAGTGAAGATAATCCAGAAGAGTTTTTCGTAACCATAGTGGCTCCCACCATACATCCTGAGGGAGAGAAAACCAAGATTGAAATTTCTAGCCAAGGTTCTTCTATGAGAAATGCCCAAGACAATATTCAAAGCAAAGCTGCTAGAAGAATTACTTTCAACAATACTAAAGTTTTTTTAGTTGGAGAAGATGCAGCTAGAAATGGATTGGAAAAGCATATAGATACCATGTTAAGGGACCCAGAGGGTAGAGGAAGCATAAGATTAGCCATAAATGAAGGAAGAGCGGTTGATTTATTAAATATGAAGTTGCCTCACATACCATACATAAGTCTTTATTTAGTAGAATCTCTCGAACAGAGTTATGAAACTACTACAATACCTAATACTTCTTTACGAGATTTTAATCATGAATTATATACTGATGGTATAGAGCCAATTGTTCCATTTATTAGATATGGCAATAAACCTACAGAGCTACTCATTAATAACATTGCTTTATTTCAACAGGATAAAATGATAGGTATCTTAGAAAAAGAAGAAAGCAAGACACTGATGAAATTAAGAGGTAAAATTTATGAGGGGTTTTTCTCTATAGCGTATTCCCACGAAGAAAAAAATATAGAAAATATTTTATCTTTAAGAATAATAAGGGGACGTAACAAAATTACAACAGAAATAAAGGATAACAAACTACACATATATAATAATATTTCATTGACAACTAACATATCAGAATATACAGGAGCACATCGAGTATTTGATGATAATGCTATAAAAGAAATAGAGGAAATTGCCAATAACACTTTGAAGAGTTCTTGTGAACAGCTTCTCCTACGGCTACAAAAAGAACTTAAAAACGATAACATAGGATATGGTAGGTATGTTAGAGTAAATCATCCTGAATATTTTGATGATAAGAGATGGAACGAACAGTTTTCTAATGCAAAAATTCATGTAAATACTAATATAAAAGTTAAAATGGTAGGAGTAGTTCAATAAAATTTTTAAAACAAAATTTTTAATTCAAATGATGAAGGATGTACGTTTCTATCATAGCATGGTGTGAAAATCATCCTTATCTATTAAAATCTAGAAATTAAGTAGGGTATCTCTCCTGCCTTACTCCCAACAGAATTATTTAGTACTTATATAATTGATGATAGTTGATTGGTACAAAGACTGTAAGAGTTGATTATCATGAGGCATAGGGCTTTTATTTATAATGAATATTCCAAATGCATTAAGTAAGTTGGGAGACTATTGACTTGTAATAAATTATTCGGTATAATACTACTTAATTTAATATCTGCATAACGAAGATTTGTAGTATTTCGCATTTCGGAGTATAAGAAATAAAAGCTGTGATAAGAATTAGTATCAATCAGGATGCCAAACAGAAAGTTGCCGGGTGATGAGAGGTGCATGGATAGTGATTGTGAATACATCTTTGAGCTTTGCACCGAATAGTTTTACTTAGTAGGCTGCAACAGGAATCAGCACCCGTTATCGTGCTAAAGTATCTCATCTTATGGTGACGTACTTGATAAGGTAAGTAATGTAAGTTACTTATGAATTTAAGGTGGTAACACGAGATGTCATCTCGTCCTTTTGGAAACAAGAGGGCGAGTTTTTTTATTGCCAGCTTTTTCTTCTTATAGACCTTGCAAATATTGAAAATAATATTTCAAGGAGATGTTAAATATGTTAAAACCTGAAGAACAAAAACGGATTATTTTAAAAGGAGTGCATACCTTAGTAAGCGAGGAAGAGTTATTTTTAAAGCTTAAAAAATCCTTTGAAAGAAATGAGTCACTAACGATTAAGTTGGGACTTGATCCCTCAGCTCCAGATATTCATCTAGGTCATGCAGTTGTATTACGTAAAATCAAACAAATGCAGGACTTAGGACACCGAGCAGTAATTATCATTGGTGATTTTACTGGAAAAATTGGTGATCCTACTGGAAAATCAAAAGGTAGAATTGCACTAACTGACGAGCAAGTAAAGGAAAATGCAAAAACCTATTGTGAACAGATATTTAAAGTATTAGATAAAGATAAAACAGAAGTACGATTTAATAGTGAGTGGCTTTCTAAGCTTAATTTTGAAGATGTTATTAGGCTTGCTGCTACTACTACTGTTGCTAGAATTTTGGAACGAGATGATTTTCAGAAAAGATATGAAAATCAAATCCCCATAGGAATTCATGAATTTTTCTATCCTTTGATGCAGGCATATGATTCTATTGAGCTAAAAGCAGACATTGAGTTGGGCGGAACTGATCAAACCTTTAATATACTAATGGGTAGAACCCTTCAAAAAACATTAGATCAAGAGCAACAAATCGCTATATTTATGCCTATTTTAGAAGGTTTAGATGGTGTAGAAAAGATGAGCAAAAGTCTTGGGAATTACATTGGTGTTAGTGAACCTGCTGAGGTCATGTTTAAAAAGGTAATGGAGGTACCAGATAGCCTTATCATCAAATATTTTGAACTTGCTACAGATGAGCATCCGAATGAAGTTGAGAAAATCAAGGCAGAACTTGATGGCGGTACAAACCCAAGGGATGTAAAATACCGTTTAGCTAAAATCATAACTTCCCTTTACCATACACCTGAGGATGTAGAAAAGGCAATTGAATACTATGATGTAGCTTTTAGTAAAAAAGCTATACCAGAGGATATCCCAGAACTTTCAATTGAAGGGGACAAGGAAACTGTTACGGATATTATTCCACAGCTAATAAAAATGGATTTTGTAAAAAGCAAGAGCGAATTTATCCGATTAGTAAACCAAGGTGGAGTTCAGTTAAATGGCGAGAAACTAATATCAGGTGGTATGAATAGAGCTATGATTGCTAACGATGTTATGAAGATTGGTAAAAAACGTTTTGTGAAATTTATAAAGTAGTATTAATACTATTTGGAGGGCTTAGGAGTAAAAATTAAAAAACTTGAGTAACTTCCTAAATTTAAATAGATAGAATATAATAAAATCTAGAACAGGAGAAAAATGAATTCTCCCGCTCTAGATTTTTAATCTTTTGTAGAAGTTTGCCTGACACCACTTTACAGCCACTAAAAAAATGTATCTAATTATGGATAGTTATAGAGGCTATATTTTGCTTTAGCTACTTACCTAGTGGCCCACATTGACAAAAAAATAACTTTCTCTTCCTGTTTTTGCAATGTATTAAAGTACTTTACAAACTATTGGTGATTTAAGCTTACCTTCGGCATTATATATTTCATTTAGGTAATCTTGATCTCTGTTGGAGATATCGATTACATATTTAATACCTTCAGTAACATTGATTACTTATACCTTGTAATAATCCTGGTAAGTAACTTGTATACCATCACCATTTACATCTCCTTGTGCAGAAGCAACAATCATAGAGTTTATTGGACCTAGATTGTTAAAGTAATTATATAACATGAATTTCCCTCTAAACCAGTTTAGTTTTCAGCTTATTATATGCTACTGGGCAATGAATTGTGTTAAAATTTGTTAATTTACGATCTATTAAAATAGGTGGTGTCAATAGTTTAATGAGGGCCTTAATAAAATAAACTCTTTTAGCAATAGCACCATTTTACAGCGAGTGCATATTTTATACTAGGGCTAGAGATAGTCAAATATAAAAGGAGAGGTGATATACATGACAGATATATCTAAAGAAAATAGAGGGATTGTAGGAGG
>JAFIFG010000023.1 GCA_020832135.1 Clostridiaceae bacterium | reverse complement strand
GCTCCTGCAGTAGGAGCTTCAAATGCAGCATTGAGTATTTCATTTTTTATTTCTATTGGTATCTTCTTATCTTCAAATACCCGTACTGATTTTCTATCCTTTATTTGTTTTAAAACATCGTTCATAGTATTACCCCCTTCTGTAATTTAACTATGTGCTTTTAACTGTATCTTAGCTAGCTTTGAACTTCTGTGGAATTCTTTTTTATAAGATTTCAATAAATTCACACCTTATATAGAATTGTATACTATTTTGTTAAAATTTTAAATTGTATTTTAAATATATATAAGTTTAAGTTCTTTCCTATTAGGTATAATTTCTATATAGGATAAAAACTTATAAAATTTTAAAAAAATCCAGAATGGGGTGTAACTATGGGCAAAAAAATAATTGAAGTGAATGACTTTAAATTTCGTGAGGATGTAGGGGATCCT
Source organism: Clostridiaceae bacterium (assembly GCA_020832135.1). GTDB lineage: Bacteria > Bacillota > Clostridia > Peptostreptococcales > Natronincolaceae > JAFIFG01. Next base: position 6,806 of record JAFIFG010000023.1, on the reverse strand, counting down.
TTTGTTGCAAGAATGCACCATATTGATTATTATCCTAAAGGTAATGGAAATATAGGGGTCTCTAAGTCTGATTTAGAGGGAAGAAAGCTGGGAGAAGACTTTGACTTTAGTAATGACTGGAAAATGTATTATGGAAAAGAAGTACCGGGTTTTCCTGTGCATCCCCACAGGGGTTTTGAGACAATAACCATTGTACTACAGGGCTATGTAGACCATTCTGATTCTAATGGTGCAACCGGTAGATATGGTGCTGGTGATGTGCAATGGATGACGGCAGGCAGGGGAATACAACATGCAGAGATGTTTCCACTGGTACATGAGGATAAAGAAAATACTATGGAATTGTTTCAGGTATGGTTAAACTTACCTAGTAGAGATAAACTTGTAGATTGTTATTATAAAATGTTATGGGCTGAAGATATTCCTATAGTAATAGAAGAGGATGCTTCAGGTAATAAAGCTACTATCCATGTAATCTCAGGATCCTATAAGGATACTAAAAGTTTAAGTCCTAATCCTAATTCGTGGGCCAACAACAGAGATAATCATGTAGGCATTTGGACTATTAAACTAGATCCAGGTGCTAGCTTTACTCTGCCAAGCATATCCCCTACTTTAAATAGAAATTTATATTATTATAAAGGCTCCAGTATAACAATAGATGCTACTTCTATAAAATCTAACAGCAGTCTCAAATTAGCTGGGGATGAAGAAATTAAAGTGATAAATGGGGATAAAGATAGTTATTTGTTCTTATTAGAAGGGGAACCCATCAATGAACCGGTAGTAAATTACGGTCCCTTTGTGATGAATACAATGGATGAAATCCAACAAGCCTATAAGGATTATCATGCTACTGAATTTGGTGGATGGCCATGGGATAAGAAAGATCCTATCCATCCTAAAGATATAGGTAGGTTTGCAAAGTATAGTGATGGAAATATTGAAACTCCACAAAAAACCACTAACAAATCATAAAAAGGGAACTAAGTTCCCTTTTTATTGTTGCTATTTATAAACACCGTAATTACTGCTTTATCGTCTTATTATGTTTTTTATCTTTAAATTTAATCGTTATAAACAACAGTAAGGGTATAGGTATAAACAATGGTAGAGATACAATAAAATAGGGTACTATTGTTTGTAAAATTATATCAAATCTAGGTATTAGAAAGGGCATGGATACCCCAATGAGAATCGCAATTGGCCATGCAAAATCCTTAGGCTCCCCCACTTGAAAATAATCCGAGATGATTTCACAAATAACATGGAAAGTAAGGGAGAATTTAAAAAAGGTAGTACCATAGAAAATTGCCAATAATAATGGATCTAGTCTTTCAATAACATCCCCAATCTCGATAATTCTTATGGTGCTAAAGGGGGGGAAGTTGAGGGTTATTAAAGTTGCTTCCTCAAAGGCAGCGGCAGCTGACAATGCCCTAAGAGCTAATAGTATTGTAGAGAAAAAAATTGCTGCAAAGGTATATTTCAAGAACTTGCTTTTTTCATGGGGGTTTGTTCTAGTATATTTATAATAAAAAGCTACCGGTAGTATTTGAGCAAAAGGAAAATTCATATTAGGGATTGCTCCTGCTAGTACAGGCTTTATACCCCCCGCCATAACAGGCAATAGCCTTTGAACATCTAGCTTCGGTAAAACTAAAAAAAATAAAGCACAATAAATGATTACAAGGATCGGTAGTAGCATTTCTATCAATCTTACAACTACCTCCAAGCCACGTTTTATCCCATAAACTGCAGGCACCAGAAAAAAAATGATGAAAATATAACCAGGGGTCTCTGGCATGGTTATTTTGCCAAAGTAAAAGACGTCTGAAACAATAAGCAAACAAAGAACAAAAAAGAAAAAAAGATAATAAAGATTCATTAAGCCCCCCAGGAGCTTACCCCAATATTTATTTAGAGCTTTTGTCATACTTCAGCCGGGACATAGGGATAGTGGAAGATAATTACAGTAAATAACGATATAGCCTACTATGGAGGCTATTATATTGGAAATCCAAACATCTCTACCGGCATCCACCATACCTGGAAGATAAATCACCGATGCTCCTCCTAGTTGAGCTGTGGCTAACCAAAAAAGCTGTCCAAAGGATATAAATTTTTTATCTTCATGATCTATTCCTATCATAGGTTTACCTCCCTCTCATTCTATCCTGTCATATTTTATCCCATTTATGGACAAAATATTATAATTATTAAAGGGAGTGAATGACTGTGAGAAAGTCCATGGTAGAAATTATTAAAGAAACTTTAAATAACATCGTTAAAAAGAATAATAAAATAAATGTAAGTAAAAATATTAAAACCCAAGGAAATAGTAAGTTGATAAAATTTTCTCGTAATTTAGATAAAAACATTCATATTTTTGAATCCTGTTTCGGTAACAGTGATGATATTAACTTTAGGCACCTTGAAATTTCTACCCATCCTAGTATAAGGGCATCCGTAGTATTTCTAGAAACCTTGGTGGATGAAAGCCTATTAGAATCCTCAGTATTAACCCCCTTAACCCAAGGCCTTGGAGGAAGATCTATTGAAGAAAGAACCTACTTGCATGCTCATATAGATAGCTTAATAAAAAGAGTATTATCTAACGGGAATATTGTTCCTATACAAGATGTTAGCGAGGCAATAGATGAGGTTTTATCAGGAAAAGGTATTTTGCTAATCGATAAATACCCAACTGCAATATCAATGAATATATCCAGAGGTGCTGTAAGAGAATATGCTGATCCTCAAACAGAGAAAGTCGTTAAAGGCCCTCAGCAGGGATTTGTGGAGGATATAGATACCAATGTTTCAATGATTAGAAAAAAAATTAAGTCTGTCAACCTTGTCATCAAGGAACTTAAAATAGGTAGGGAATCGAAATCAGAAATAAAAGTCGCCTATATAGATAATATCGCTAGTCCTTCTATTGTGGCAGAGTTGTTTACAAGACTTAAAAGGATAGATGTTGATGGGATTGTCGGTTCCTCCATTATTGAAGAATATATTAACGATTCCCCCACCAACCTCTTTCAAACCACCTTTTATACTGAACGACCTGATAGGGTACAGGCCATGTTACTGGAGGGTAGGATAGCTATCCTTTATGATGGTTCCCCCTTTATCATTATTGTTCCTGCAATAGTTTCAGATTTTTTTATTAGTTCTGAAGACTATTATGAAAACCCTTATTTTTCTAACTTTAGTCGATTTCTTGGCTATCTAGGTGCTTTTATGTTGACATTTTTACCCTCTATCTATATAGCAATTACTACTTTTCATCAAGAGATGATTCCTACAAGCCTTGCCCTTACCATAGCTGGTGCCAGGGCTGGAGTGCCTTATCCTGCCTTTGTGGAGGCATTACTTATGGAGGTTTCTTTTGAGGCCTTGAGACAGGCGGGTACCAGACTTCCCACCCATGTAGGCCAAGCTGTGAGTATTGTCGGGGCTCTAATCATTGGTCAAGCTGCTGTTGAGGCTGGGCTAGTTTCTTCTACGGTAGTTATTGTTGTTGCCGCTACGGCTATTTTTTCTTTTACTTTGCCTTATACGAATTTCTCCTCAAGTTTAAGGCTAGCAAGGTTTTTTATGATGGCTTTAGCAGCAACCCTTGGAATTTACGGCATTATGACAGGGGCATTACTATTGGCCCTCAACTTAATTTCCTTAAGGTCCTTCGGTGTTCCCTTTATGGTTCCCTTTGCTCCCTTAAGTCTTCAAGACATGAAGGATTGGTTGGCTAGATTTCCTCAATGGGCTATTACCCAAAGGTCACCTCATATTGTTCATGAAAACATCAATAAAAAAGCAAAGCATCTGAAACCTAAACCACCGAACACTGAAGGGAGGAAGGAATTATGAAAAGAAGTAGCATTATACTTGTTCTTTTATTATCCACCCTACTTACTACCTCCTGCTGGAGTCGAAGAGAAATAGACCAACTTGGGTTTGTCATGGGTTTAGGTATTTCTAAAACTGAGGAAGGTCTTTATTCAGTGGTGGCTCAGGTTGCCAACACTGATAGGATTGTAGCAGATGCTCCTGATCCAAGAGCTATTTATACTATTATAAAATCTGAAGGCCTCACGGTTTTTGATGCTTTAAGAAATTTATCTATGGTCGCTAAAAGACGTCTTTATATCGCTCATATTAAAGCCCTTGTAATAGATGAGTCCATAGCTAAAGAGGGGATAGGGGATGTGGTTAGCTTTCTTGTTCAGGATATGGAAACTAGATTAGAAACAAATGTATTTATTAGTAAAATACCTCCTGAAGATATTTTTGATACACCAAATTATCTTGGGGTAATTCCCGCGGTTGGCTTGACAACAATGGCAGATAATTATGGAGCCAATTCTAAAATATATATTTCTGACCTTCATGAAACGATTGAAGCAGTAAACAATCCTAGTAGGAATTATGTAACCACACTAGTGGAAAAGATGCCACCTCCATCGGAGGAGGAACTACCCCACCTAAAACTAACTCAAATTGCTGTTTTTGAAGATCATAGTCTAAAAGGATATCTAGATTATGAAGAGGGCCAGGGATTTAACTTGATTACCAATAATTTTACAAATGGATTGATTACATTTCAAAGTGCCCCTGACGGTGATAGAATCGTTATAGAGGTATTAGAGTCAACCACCAAGATTACCCCAAGTTATGAAAATCAAAAAGTAAGCTTTCATATTGAGCTTAGACTCAAGGGTAACGTGGCAGAAAGAATTCCACTACATGGTAGAGCTCGGGAATTAGGTATCGATCTTGTGCAAGATGAATTAGATCAAGTTTTACAGGATAAGCTTATTAGAGCTATAGATACTGCTCAACAAAAGTATGAGATTGATTACTTTAATTTAAGTAAGGATTTTTTCAGAAAATATCCTAAGGAGTTTAAGGAACTAAGAGATGACTGGAATCAAGTATTTTCTAATGCTACTATTACAGTAGATGTAGAAAGTACGGTGGTTCACTCCGCTCTTAATTTAAACAAGGGGAGGATATAATGGATATTATTTTAGTACTACTCATTGTTGGTGTATTGGTTATTGACTTTTTAAAGCTAAAGAAGAGCAATAAAATGCTGCTGTATCTCTATGTTGTTATAGTTGGAATGGCTTTATCAGTTGCCATAGCAGACAATTATGATTTTTTTAAGGAGAGCCCTTTGGAGATGGGCATCGAGAAAATGCAACCCATCACCGACTGGGTAGAAGCACAGTTTGATTAGGACTGTTCCTTTCTACTAAAAACTGCCCCTAACATTGATCATATTAAGGGCAGTTTTTCCTTTTCCTTACTAGGCTTAAAATTTAGTCATTTTCCTTAGCATCCAAGGTCTGTGTATATTGACAGCTTTTTTAGGACACAGTTCCTGACAGCAAAAACATCTAATACAACCTTCTAGATTGGCAAATGGCCTGTTATTTTCCATAGTTATTACCTTAGGAGGGCAGGCTTCTTCACAATCCTTGCAGCCAATGCATGCATCATGACTAAATATAGGTCTAGGTCTGGTCCTATTGTCTATAAAGGTCTTTACAAATTGAGGCATCCAATCACTGGTAAGCTTTATAGTTCTGCTTTCAGGTATTACAAAATCCTCTAAAATAAATTTGCTTATATCTTCCCCAATAATGTCAATATCCTCAAGTGTTCCTGTGCATATATTTCTTTCTATGCACCGTTTGATCGTAGGAACCTCTACTGGTTTAAGGTTTATGATGGATGTTGCTATAACATCTAGATGATAAGGACTAGTTGATGCCAGAACTACCCCAATTTCTCTGGGTTCTCCTGCAGATGGTCCATGACCCTCCATTCCAACGATACCGTCCATAAAGGACAATGTAGGCTTTCCACATAAACAAGTATCAACAAGTGCATCAGAAAACTCTTCTATTTCAGGCATAGTTAAATGGTATTCAGCCTTTATAAGGCCTGGAACTATACCAAACATATTCTTCACAGCTCCAGTAAATACAGCAAAACCATGGGTCTTTAGCTTAGAAACAGAGATAACCTTATCTACTTCTTTTATCATTTCTGCTATTGTTAGTTGCTTAAGATACTTGCCTTCAGGGTTGGGAACTACTATGCCATTGGTATTATAGTTAAGCGTAGCCCCTGTCTCATTAGCTATTTCGTCAATGCCACAGACTCTATAGACACCCTTTAACATTCTTTCACTAAAGGGACCTCCTGGACTATCGCCTATGACTACCTTTGCTCCGTATTCAATCAGAACTTCAGCTAGTGCCTTGGTGAACACAGGATGGGTAGTTGCAGCCTCCTCTGGCTTTTTTTTCATTAAAAGATTAAGCTTTAAAAGTACCTTATCTCCCTTGTTGATGTATTTTTCTATTCCCCCTAAATTATGAAAGCTTTCTACAATAGATTTCTTAACAAGAGTATACTCATATGCTCTACATTCCACTAAAGATACCTTTTTTCTTTCCATCTGATCCTCCCCCTACGGTAGTTTAGCATTTTTTTATTTTGTTCTACCCAATAAAACCCTGACCTCTTCTTCTGTTAAATTCCTCCACTTGCCTACCGGCAAACCCTGTAGTTCAATATTCATGATTCGGATCCGTTTTAGCTTTACTACCCTATACCCAAAATGAGTACACATCCTTCTAATCTGTCGATTTAGTCCTTGTGACAAGGTGATTTTAAATGTTTTGTGGCCCATTTTTACTACCTTGCAACGTTTTGTCATTGTATGTTCATTTTTAACAGGATTATAAATTTTTACTCCCTTTGACATACCCTCAATAAAAGAAGGG
>JAFIFG010000019.1 GCA_020832135.1 Clostridiaceae bacterium | reverse complement strand
CCTCCTTTAAATTACTCTATTAGTTTAAAGAGAAAGTAGAAGAGGATAAAGTAAAACCCTGAGAAAGAACTAGATAGCAATAAAAAACCAAATCTAATCAACCGGCTTATAGCTTTGAGGTTGATGGGATTTGGGTTTTATTGATAAGTTGGTGTTAGATACTGTTAGTTCTTCTTCCTCAAATATCGTCTTCCTATTTATTCCTCTGAATATAATGTGGTATGCCTCACTTTGGCTTTTTACGCTTCCTCTTCTAGGCATGATTTATACATCTCATAGTAAATTTTACCACTTAAATCCGTCAAGGCCAACCACAAGAACCCTCCCCATAGTTTCCTACATGGTTTCCTTAGAATGAATCATTATATTTTTGATAATGTTTTTGATTACGATATTGCAAAGGTGTTGATCCTACATATTTCTTAAATATCCTACTAAAGTAATGTTGACTTTTATATCCAATTTTTTGAGCAATATCATACATACTTATACTACTTAAATCTTGCTCCAATAGTTCTTTTGCTCGATTTACTCGAACTTTAGTTAAATACTCTATAAAAGTATAACCTAACTCTTCTTTCATTAGTTTTGAAAAATAATCTTTGTGTATATTCAAAATTTGAGCTGCTTTATCTAAAGAAAGATTGGGATCTCCATAACAAACTTCAATATATTCTTTTCCTTGAATCACAATTTGTGAACAGCTACCATCAAATTTCTCCATCGATTTAAGACTTTTTCCCTCTTCTTTCTTTTTACGTTCTGGAAACAACTGATTTAAAGAATCATTTGCTTTTTTTAGCACTTTAAAAAAATCACTTTGAGGAACAGGCTTTAACAGATAATCAAAAGCTTGAAGTTTTATGGCCTCATGAGCATATTCAAAATAATCATAACCTGTAATATATACTATTAATGCTTTTGGATCTTTTTTCTTAATTATTCTTCCTAGCTCCAACCCTGTTAGCCCATCCATATGAATATCTAAAAAATAAAGATCCACACAATAACTTTTATTTTTTTCTAAAACTTCCTCAGCACTTCTTGCTTCATAAACAGTTTCAAAATATATGCTATTTTCATTAATCCATTTTTTAAATCCTCTTCGAATCTTTGGTTCATCGTCTACAATAGCCACCTTCCACATAGTCATTTCACCTCTTCCTTCTATGATTTTCTTATAAAGGGGTGTTTTATTTTAACAATAGTACTCCCTTTTATTCGCTCAAAACTTAATCCATAGGATTTTCCATAGGTTAATTGTATCCGTCTATTTGTGCTATAAAGACCAAATCCCAATTCGTTGCCTGGCTTCAATCTATTACCAAGACAATTTTGAATCTCTTTTAATTTATTTAAATCTATAGCATCCCCTTGATCTTGTATCATTATTTCTAAATGCTCGCTTCTCTTTTCTACTTGAATATGAATACAAAATACTTTTTGTGATTTTTGATTAAACCCATGAATAATCGCATTCTCCACTATAGGTTGTAAGATCAGTTTTAATACTACGCATTCTAATAAATTTTCATCATAACTAATACTATACTCTAACTTTTCTTCATATCGGGCTTTTAACAGTTGAAGGTAACACTCAATATGATCTAGTTCTTTTTCTAAAGTAATAAATTCTTCTCCCCGGCTTAATCCAATACGATAATAAGTACTTAAAGCCTCTAAAAGTTCTACAGATTGTTGTGTTTCATTTTCTAAAACAGACCAGCGAATGGTGTCAAGCGTATTATATAAAAAATGTGGTTGCACTTGAGCATGTAATATTTTAAGCTCTGCTTGTCTTTTTTCTTTCTGTTCTTTTTTGAAAAGAACACTTAAATGCTTAATCTCTTGAATCATTCTATTAAAACTTCTTCCAAGTTGTCCAATTTCATCTTTTCTTGTACTATTATAAGAAACATTTAAATTTCCCTTTTCTACTATAGCCATTTTCTTTTGGAGATGTATGATAGGTTCTGTAATGGATTTAGCTAGCATCCACGACACAAAAACTAACATAATCATTACTGCAATACCTAAAAATAGTACTGTATAAATCAAATTATCTGTATCTGCTGTCATTAATGATTTTGAAAAATCAATACCTAAAGACCAACCATTCGTATAAGGAATAGGAGCATATATTACTATTTTTTCTTGTCCTTCAGGTGCAGTAATTACTTGTATTCCTTTTTTCCCTGCTATCATATCATCTTTCAAATTATCAACTTTTTTATAATCTAAACTTGCTAGATTTAAAAGATTAATCCATTCTTCATGTGGATCTCCTCTAGTAGTAAACAAATTACATTTAGAATCTACTAACCAAGCTTTCCCATCATATATTTCTATTTCTTCTGCAATTCTAGAGAAATTTTCCAAATAAATAGCTCCATTAATATATCCTACTAAGTTTCCTTCTTTGCCATAAATTTTATGAATAATTACAATAATAGGCTCCTGATTGGAATGGGAAAGAATAGGATCACTAATGGCATAATTTTTAGACGATTGCTGAATCTCTTTAAAATAAGGACGTTGTGAAATATCAATATAAGTATCATTTGTCACCCAAGCATTACCATTTAAATCTACTATTGCAAAGGATTCATAATCTTTTTTATGCAATCGATCCATCCTAAACATAAAAGGTCTGATATTTTCCTTATCCATAGAGGAAAGTTCTTCTGTTTCAGTTAAAATTCTTAACTCAGAAATCCTTTTATCGATCCACCCTCCTAATTCTTCTGCCTTTGCTGTAATCACTTGTTGATTTAAATTTTTAGTTAAAGGAATATTGGTATTTGCGATTTGAAATTGAATCATCAAAATACCCATAGCAAATATAATAGTTGTTGCTGCTCCAAAATATAATAGTATTCTCCATCTAAAGGATCTATGCACCATAATCGCCACTTTCTTTTCTACTTTATCTTATAATTATTCATTCTATCATTAAAGCTTAACTTTAAAAACATTACAATGAAACAATATTTGTCATAAATTTAAAAATAAAAACAGCATCTACTTTATTAATTGAAAATAGGTGCTGTTTTTCCTTATCTATAAGTCTTTATTTAATTATACTTTTTCCAGCGATTCTTCCAAAAACAATCAGGTCAGATATTGCGTTTCCACCTAATCTATTTTTACCATGAATTCCACCAGTAACCTCTCCAGCTGCATAAAGCCCTTTAATAACTTCCCCTTCAGTAGAAATTACTTGAGCATTTTCATTGATTTTTAAACCACCCATCGTATGGTGTATAGCTGGCACTACTCGCTGAATATAATAAGGTCCTTCTTCTAATTCAGTAAGACTTCCCCTTCTTTGAAAATCTTCATCTTTACCTTGTTTTACAAATTCATTGTATCTATTAATTGTTTCTTTTAATCTTTCAACTTCTATATCAAAATACTGTGCAGCCTCTTCAATAGTATCTGCTTTTATAATTAATCCTTGCTTTTCTAAATTCTTAAATTCTGTTAAATAGCTATCCATATTACTGTTCTCTTTAATTGTATTATCCCACATTAAATAACCATTAGAACCTGTTTGTGCTAAAATAGCTTGTGAAATAACATCTCTTCGATCTAATTCTTCTACAAAACGTTCTCCTTCTTGATTAATTAAAATAGCACCATCAAACCTTGTATCTGCTACATATGATAAGTGTCCTGTATTAGGGTTACATGTTGGATAAGTTTGTACATACTCCATGCCAGTAACATCTGCTCCTATTTCTTGAGCCATAATAATTCCATCTCCAGTGGAGCTATTTTGATTTGTTGACTTATAACGCTCATCAATAATAGAGTTATATTCTTTCACCATCTCCATATTAGAACCAAAACCACCAGTAGCCAATATAACACCATTCTCTGCATAGTAATGTATATTTTTTCCCTCTGGATTTTCTGCTTTTATTCCAATAACACGATTATTTTCATCTATAATAATTTCCTTCGCTTCAGTTTCTAAATACAGCGGAATATCCAATTCATGCACTTTTTTCTGTAGTTTTTGAATTAACTCAATTCCAGAACCTCCAATTGGATAAATTGCTCTTGGTACTTCATGTCCACCAAAATGCATTAAATAATCTTCAATAAATTCAACTCCAACAAAGTCTCGTAACCATTCTCCATCCTCTGTAATATTTTCTGCCATAATTCGAACTAATGCTTCATCAGCCTCATAATCGCCACCCTTTAGAGTATCTTCTAAGTACTGTTCTACACTATCTTCTATATCCATCATTTCTTGTACCCAACTATTCGGTGCATTAAATTCACCACCTGAAACCAATGTATTCCCTCCAGTGAAAGGATTCTTTTCAATAATAGCTACATCTGCTCCTTGTGATTTTGCCTCTATTGCCGCTATCAAACCTGCTCCACCGGCACCAACTACAACTACATCATAATGTTTTTCTTCCTCTGCTACACCATAAACTAAGCTTAATTTCTTCCCAGCATTTAAAATCTCATCTGTAGCTCCTGCTTTTTCCAATGCCTCTTTGACAGCATTACGAAACCCCATCGATGAAATCGTTGCCCCAGAAACTGTATCGATATTTATGCTATTGTGTTCTTCCATCATATTTTTCAAATCATTGAAAACTGGATCAGATAACACTGAAGTTTCTTCATGACTCAATATATTAATACTTTCTATCTTTCCATCTACAATAGATACTTCAACATCAATCTCTGCATTATGCCCTTGAGCACTTCCTTTATAAGTACCGTCTTCTAAATTTGCTTCCACAATCCCCTCTTCAGAAGTTGTCTCTGAACTACACCCTACTATTGTTGAAAGAATTAGTAACAACATTAATAAAAAACAAATACTTGATTTCATTTTAAACATACAAAATCCCCCTTATAATATTGGTATCAAATTAACATACTCATTATATCAAAGGAATTTATGTTTGTATTTACACGAAACCGAGTTTTTTTGACTTTTTCCTTAAAATTATATATATATATTAGCATTTGATAAAAATTTTTTTTAAAAAACCGTGATTCCATATATCAGCACTTGGCTTCACCTGTTTAACACAACTGAGGAACATGCAGTACACTTTCTTTTGTGCATACCATGTTCCCCAGACGTATTTTTTACATTTCATTTTTATTCAACTCCTGTTTTTAAGTTGGCGTCAGGCACCCAAGGTTTGTTCTTTCCCCTTCAATACTTTGGATTTATTTGGTGGGACAAGCGACCTGTCACCGTGTCCCTATACTTGCTGTATCAATATCACCTAAGGTTTCCTTAAAAAATTTATAGAATTCTTAGTAAAAACTTTCATGATCCTGTTTATTTTTTCTCTAATTATGATATAATAATAAAAAAGGCAATCGGATTCGCAAAATGCGATTGCCACCAAGAGCTTAAATTACCTAATCACTCTGCAGTGCCATGCAGGGTGATTACTTTTTTCCTTTGTTGTCGTCCTTTATTAGACTAACAATTAAGGAGATTAGCGATATCGTAAATATAGAAAACATTATCATGATTGATATTGCCTCATATGTACTCATCGCACCACCTCCCTTCATCTGAAGTGAAGTGGCAATCACACCCTACTTTTATCCGATTACCTTACTGCTATTTTATCAAAACGTTAAAGGATTTACTATAGTTTCCCCAAAACTTTTGATATTCTCTAAAAATACTTTTAAAGCAGTTTGCACCAATGCCTAAACCCCCGCATACCACCTACAGCCAACGGGCCTGGTGCAATTTCAGCGCTCCCTCGAAACCACTCTACGCCCTAACCTAAATTAATTGGAATTATCTAGTGGGACAAGGGACCTGTCCCCGTGTCCCTCTGTGACCCTTGTGTTCAAAGCATTTTTAAGTTTATCGGTCTTTGCTGGAATATCGTTATCTTCTAACTTAGATAATAATGAGTTTATGGATTGCTCAATACTGGCAAAGGCATTTGTTAGGTCTAGTAGGACATTTGAAACAAAAAGGACCGTCCCCATTGTTTCTTTTCTATCCCTTAGAGGATTTTCTGCATGATTAGGTCTGTATCTACCTCTTTAAAGCCTACTTTTTTATACAAGGATAAGGCATTTTTATTTTCCCCTGCTACCAGTAGGGAGGCTATTCTAATCTCATTCTTTTTTAATTCCATAATGCACTGCTGTAATAAACAACTTCCTAACCCCTTCCCTCTATGCTCCCTTGCTACTGCAACATCATAAATATATCCTAGGGAAAGGTTATTTCTTATCTGCATTGTGGTTGAGCCTATGACTTCTCCCTTATGTTCTAGCATATATACCGATACTGAGGGGTCTTTTAGTAGTTGCCGCCCTAGGGAATCTTCCCCTACTTCATCTCCAAAGCATTCATGAATGATCCTAGCATAGTCCTTGCCATCTGCTATAGTTGCTTTTCTAAAGGTGATATCATCCTTCACTTCATGGGTCAAATGAGTTTCTTCTGCTTTTTTCTCTAATTCTAGCTCCATTTGCCAGGAATATAGAATCACTTGGAAGCTTCTTCTCTCAACAAATTTCACAGCATTATCTAATCTTTTCTTGACATAGATTTCTACTGTTTTAACCTGCTGTTCCTTGGCATACGCT
>JAFIFG010000012.1 GCA_020832135.1 Clostridiaceae bacterium | reverse complement strand
AATGTATGTTCTCGGGGTTAGGTGTATACCTTTTTAATGGAAATTAATTCCTAAGCCTGTGATCTTATGGTTTTGGAAAAATATCTAGGCAATTTTATGAAAGTCAATAGAAACATTTTCTAAGTTTTGAACACTAGTGATAAACTTTATTAAAACACAAAAAAAGAGCAGGTATTAAACCTACTCTATATATACTGGAACTAATTCTACCTTTTGTGGTAATTCTGTTAGATCAGTTCGCGCCACAACATGGGGATATGTTATAACTTGTGGTACTAGGTCATCTGGACTAGGATCTTTGAATATTGCATAAACCATTAATTTAGTTTCATCTTCCTCCTGTACCAATTTTATTTTATCTATGTCTACACTATAGCCCCCTGTTAATTTTTCGCCTCTAGTAACAACAACATAGATTTCATCATCAAGTCTTGCCGCCAAAGCTCTTTCTAACATTTTATATCTAGGTAGTATTTCTTGTATTTTGGTGGGTAGTTCTTCTTTTTCTAATATTGTATAACTCACGTCTTTGTCACCCCCTGATATGAACTTTGGGATCACTCTTACTGCAACTACTACTAATACAAGTATTATCATTATTGTAATAAATAATTTCCAATTTATCTTAGGTAATTTCGGCATTCTAAGTTTATTTTTCACATTATCCCTCCCCTTTTATTGCCGCCCTATGTAAGGCAGTCTATATAATTATGTCTATTCCTCATTATGGTGATTTATTCAATTGTCCAAGCTAAAAAAGCCCAATAAAAAATAGCAGCGGATTTCTCCACTGCTATTGCTATATTTCAAGTTTATTGTTTCTTTATTTGTACCACAGTTTTTACAATATGTTCTTTTGTTAGCCCATATTTTTCAAGTAGTTCTTGTGGTTTTCCTGATTCACCGAAGGTATCCATGGTACCTATTCTTTTTACTGGAACAGGATGATTCTCTGAAACTACTTCTGCTACTGCTGATCCTAAGCCACCGATAATATTATGCTCTTCAGCTGTTACTATAGTTCCTGTTTCTCTAGCTGCCTTAACAATAATGTCTTGATCTATAGGTTTAATAGTATGTATATTGATAACCCTTGTTGATATCCCCTTAGCATCAAGTTCTTCAGCTGCCTCCATAGCTTCACTCACCATAATTCCTGTAGCAATAATTGTAACATCAGTACCTTCCTTCAGCATAACACCTGTGCCAATTTCAAAATCATAGTTATTTTCATCATTAAGCACCGGTACTCCAGACCTACCTAGTCTAACATAGGCTGGTCCTTCCATATTTGCCACAGCGTGGATAGCAGCTTTGGCTTCTACCGCATCTGCAGGTACGATAACAGTCATATTCGGAATTACCCTCATACATGCTATATCCTCTAAAGCTTGATGAGATGCACCATCTTCTCCTACCGTTAAACCTGCATGTGTTGCACAAATTTTAACATTTAATTTAGGGTATCCAATAGAGTTACGGATAATTTCAAAAGCTCTTCCGGTAGCAAACATTGCAAAAGTACTGGCGAATGGAATTTTACCTGTGGTGGCTAAACCAGCAGCGGTACCCATTAAATTTTGTTCCGCAATTCCCATATTGAAAAATCTTTCAGGGTATTTTTCACCAAATCCACTGGTTTTAGTGGACTTAGATAGGTCTGCATCTAATACTACTACCTTAGGATTCTTTTCTCCCAATTCAATTAAAGCTTCACCGTATGCTTCTCTTGTAGCTATTTTCTTAGTCATTTATAACACCCCCTAATTCCTCTAGAGCTTTATTTTTATCATCTTCTTTTGGAGCATTCCCATGCCAGCCAACTGCATTTTCCATAAAGGATACTCCTTTGCCCTTTACAGTTTGCGCAATGATTAATGTAGGTTGATTCTTCACCTTTTTGACATCTTCAAAGGCTTTAATAATTGCTTCAAAGGAATGTCCATCAATTTCCAATACGTGCCAACCAAAGGCTTCAAACTTACCGGAAATTGGATCAACTCCCATAACCTCAGCATTTGTTCCGTCAATTTGAAGTTTGTTATAGTCAATAATAGCAGTTAAGTTGTCCAACTTATAGTGTGCTGCTGCCATAGCAGTTTCCCACACAATACCCTCTTGAAGTTCTCCATCTCCTAATAGAGTATATACTCTATAATCTTTATTATCCATTTTACCCGCTATAGCCATGCCACAAGAAGCAGAAAATCCTTGTCCTAATGACCCTGTAGACATCTCCACTCCTGGTGTTCCCTTCATATCAGGATGCCCTTGTAGCATTGCATCTATCTTTCTAAGCTTGTAAATTTCCTTCACATCAAAAAATCCCTTTTCTGCTAAAGTGGCATATAACACTGGAGCAGCATGTCCCTTTGAAAGAACAAAACGATCTCTATCCTCCATTTTGGGGTTTTGAGGGTCCACCTTCATTTCATGAAAGTATAGCGCTGATAAAATATCAGCTGCCGATAAAGAACCCCCCGGATGACCAGAACCAGATTCGTAAAGCATTTCGATAATATGTCTTCTTATTGTCGTTGACTTTTCTTGTAATAACTTGTAATCAATAGTCAAAACCTTCGCCTCCTACTTTTTTATTTCTTTAAAGCCTTCACCTAGTACTTCATGTACAGTAGTCACCATAATGAAGGCCTTTTCATCAACTGCATATACTGCTTCCTTTAGTTTTGCCACTTGGGCACGATTTACTACACACATTAAAACTTCTCTTTCAGTACCTGTATATAAACCTTTAGCTTGAAAAGCAGTTACACCTCTACCAATTTCCTCCATAATCCTTCTACCTATTTCATCAGGTTGGCTGGATATAATATAAAATGCCTTAGCATAACTTAAATCCTCTACAATAAAGTCTGCTAGCTTTACCAATATGTAAAGTGCGATAATAGAATAAAGTGATGTCTCAATATTTCTTTCTACAAGACCAGCTATTGCCACCACCATTAAATCTAAAAGCATCATTAATTTAGCTATACTAAGGGAAGGAAAGTACTTATTAAGTATTGCTCCTGCCAAATCAGTTCCTCCAGTAGTACCGCCAAATCGAAAGATAATCCCCAATCCTAACCCTAGAATCAGTCCACCATAGATAGCAGCCAATAAAAGATCGTGGGTAATTATTACCCCTTCGCCAAACAAAATAAGAAAAGCTCTAATAAATACTGATAGCATAACAGTTGCATAGGCTGTTTTCGCCCCAAAAGCTGCCCCTAAAATCATTAAACCAGCAATGAAAAGTGGAATATTTACAACAAGATTTGTAACATCAATAGGAATTCCAGTTAATTTCTCAATAATAATTGCTAATCCTGTCACTCCGCCAGGAGCAATAGTGTTAGGCTTTAAGAAAAGATTAAGACTTAAAGCCATTAGTGCACAGCCTAGTGTAATAAACATGTATTCTATTACTGTATTTTTTTTGTTTTTCAAGTGAAACCCTCCATATTTAAAATAAAAGAAAATAAATTATTGCTTTATAATGAAGCGAATTAAAAACTGCGGAAGGACCGCCATCCTCTTCGCTCGCCATGGCTCCTTTGCAAGCCTATAAAACCATTCTAACCCTAGCTTTTGAAATAAAACAGGTGCTCGTTTAGCAGTCCCTGCATAAATATCAACACTGCCCCCTACACCCATAGCTATTTTACAATTTAAGTGATTTTTATATTTATCAATCCATTTTTCTTGCTTAGGGGCTCCAAGGCATACAAATAAAATATCGGTATTACCGCTATTAATTTTATCCAGAATTCCTGCCTCATCCTCTTCTTTGAAATAGCCGTGATGAAAACCAGCAATTTTTATTCCTGAATACTTTCTTTCAATATTCTTACAGGCTATTTCAGCTGTACCAGGCTTACCACCTACTATGAAAACAGATTTGCCTTTTTGTCCACAATATTGCAACAAACTGTCCATAGTGTCAATCCCTGTTATTCTCTGTTGTAATCCAAGCTTCTTCAGTTTTGAAGCAATTATTAAGCCTATACCATCTGGTAATACTAAGTCAGCCTCATGTAAAATTCGATACAACTCTTGATCTTGTTGGGCTAGCATAACGATTTCCGGATTTGGGGTATAAACCTTCTTAAGTGATTCACCTTCTAGAAACCCCACAAGTTTTAATAATACACCTTCTCTATCTATATTGTCTATAGGTACACCCAATATTTTTACTTTTTCATTCATTTCGTCACCTTCTTATTAGTAGTTCTTTTAAAATCTCTATATTTCTGCCTGCTTTTTTGTGTAATTCCTCTGATTTCATAGTCAGTTTTTCTTCATATTCCTTACTTTTATCTAATGTATCATCAATAGCTGCCCACAATTCAATTGTATCTAGACGTTCTACATGACCACCACTATTTTGATCCACTAATTTTAAAAAGCTACTAATTTTAGGATCGTATTCTAATCCAACCATGGGAATATTATGGATGGCTGCAAATATTAAGGAATGCAACCTCATACCTATTAAGACATCTAATCTACTTATTATAGCTATAATTTCCTTTGGAGAATATTTATTCTCAATAATTTTAGGTTCTATCTCCATCAAGTCAGCTATTTCTTGAGATATGGTTAGATCATTGGGATGTTGCATAGGAATAAATATAATCTTATACCCTCTTTTACCTAAGTAATCTCCAGTTTTAGCAATGATTTCTTTATAGTTTTCTTGACTCTTCCATCGTCTAACGGAAATACCTATGAACTTATCTTCTTCATTAATTTTCTCTTGTTTAAGAATTTTATCCGTTTCTTCCTTTGATAATAAGTCCATATGAAAAGTTACATCAGCTGTGACTTCTATTTTTTTATGGATACCTAAGGACTGCATTAATTCTTTTGACTGATAATCTCTAACCGTTATAGCATCTACCCTATTTATAATATGTGCTGCAATTTTCTTGTTAAAATTCCTATTAATAGGCCCAAACCCGTTACCATAAAACATAACTTTTTTACCCATTTTTTTAGCTAAATAAATAATTCCTAAATAATACATTAAAGACCTACTGCTGGTGACATCTTGTAAAATAGAACCACCACCACTTATAACAATATCAGCCTTTTTTATAGCCTTTATTATATCTTTAAAATGATTTCTACTGACGGCTTTTATTCCGTAGTTTTCCTCAGTTTCTTGAGCTTTATAAGTTAACACGGTGATTTCACCATTAGGTATAGCTTTTTTCAATTGCATAATGATACCCTGCAATATTCCTTCATCCCCTGTGTTTTTGAAACCATAATATCCAAACAAAAAAATTTTTTTCATGCTTTTTTCCTCTCCCAACTTCATCTTAAAAAGGATTAGTAATCAATTCCAAAAACTGTTGTGGTCACTTCATAGCTATTGGTTCTAATTGCCATAGGCATTCCTAACCTAACTACTCTTTGACCTATAGTAATTTCTTCTTCAGTTACAACCCCTTGTCCTTTAAGGGTTAAAAGCACATCATATTTTTCTGGCATTACAGCTTGTACAATTGTACCATCTTCTGTTTCTACTAGCTTTTTAGCCGGCATTACTTCTTTATCTATAATTTCGCCCCAAAATTGATTTGTTTTATAATCTCTTACCCTATCTCCCACCTGGATAATTTCAGTGGTTACGTTACGAACATCATGTATAAATAGCTGAACTTCAATCTCTTGAGTTTCTACTGAATGAGCATCTTGATTACCAGTAAATCTACCTACACCCCAAGTAAGGCCTACTATCAATAGAATTAAAATACACAAATCAAACAAATTTATCTTTCCAAAAATTCTTCCTTTGTCATCTAGTATTTGCATGGTGTTACCTCCTATCTCTTAACAACTGTTTATATACATTTATAGTATCCTCTGTCATTTTTCTTATGGAGAATTCTTCTTCTACTTTTTCACGATTGAACGCTCCCATTTTTTCCAGTTCTTCTTTTGTGGTCCCTTGAAATAAACTTTTAATATCCTCTATCAATTGATCTTCTGATTGTAATTTTTCAATTTTTCGACCAGTGAAATTTGTGGATTTAGCTACAGTATAGTTGGTAGACTTCAAAACGCCCATATAGCCTTCTCCACCTGCTAGTACTACAGGTTTTTCCATAGCCATAGCCTCCAATGCTGTTCTACTAACAGCCACCACTACATCAGCAATACTTATAATATTTGCAACATCCGTTCTTTTTCCTACTACCTTCACGAGATTTTCCTTTTGATTTACTTTATCTGCAGCAATTTTTATTTCTTCATACTGCTCTCCGTCACCTACAATAATAATTTCAACATCCCCCAGAATTTCATTTAACCTTGGAGCTGTATTTATAACGGTTTTTGCCACATCACCTAAGGGTCCAGTTATTCTACTTATATATACTATTTTTTTACTGCTAGGTTTTAACTGTAACTCCTCTAGGATTTTTTCTTCTTTAAAAGAAGGATGAAATTCGTTTATATCAATACCATTTTGTATGACTGTAATTTTATTGGGATCTACACCAAATTGATCTATTAAATAATTTTTCACATCATCACTAATAGCTATTACTTCCTTGCCCCAAAAGGTTAAGTATTTAAATATGCCAGATGCATGAAAAAAAGCATGGGCCGTTGTCATAAAAGGGACCTTAAACAATAGACTGACTAACTTAGATGCCAGTGCTGCAATTCGTCCATGAGTATGAATTAAATCTGGCTTTTCTTTCTGTATAATAAGACGAAATACTTTAAGAGAAGTCATAATATCACTTATTTTTCTACTATTTAAAGGACTATAGTAATGCTTGATATTATTAGCTTTAATTTCTTCCACATAGACACCACCGCTTGACACAATAATGGGCTCGTGTCCCATTTGTTTAAGCTGTTTTGCTAGACCTACTACGTGGGTTTCAGCTCCACCAATATCCAATACAGCAGTGGGCAAAAGGATTTTTAATTTATCCATATATAAACGCTCCTTCATAAAAATCTTTACACCTTACATTATTGCCGTAACTCCAGAAAAAAGACTTCCGTTGTTTTAATGTTGGGAAGTCTTTTTTATATAACTTTAAAACATATCATGCTCTATTAGTTTTTAATTTGGTAGGATCCCCTCACCATGAAAAAGGTTCTGTCGGTTAAAACTTTTACACCTCTGCCATCATTTCTTGGCACAATTAATAAATGATCCCTCGGAATAATCCCATCTCTTTCTATGTTAGTGGCACCTGTAACATCTGATAACCCGGCACCTTCCTCCTGAACTTGAACAATAGCTGTTGCCCTTCCACTTCTTAAAATAATTTCCGTTCCTTGATGCCCAATAAGCTGATCTCCAGCATTTAACTCTATTACCTCGAAGCTGGTGCTCCCACCATCTGTTTCTACTACTGGAGGTTTATCAGACACACCTCCAACATTTAAGGAATCTATACTATCATCTATATAATATCTCAATTGCTGAATTCTCTGTTCTACATAGGACAAAGTAACTAGAGGATCCTCATTGGAACCTGGCTCACCGTTAGCAGCATATACAAATTGTACAACAGCAAAAAGAATCCCAATTGCTAAAAATATGGAAATGATTTGTTTCTTATTATACTTCTTCATTCTTTGTCCTCCCTTGTATGTATAGATTCTTTAAAAATAAACATAAATTATTCATATATTATACTATACCTGCTAGAATATTTAAAGTTTACTTTCACGATATGTACTATTTCTAAGATAAAATTTTCTCTATTTCTTTGCTATAGTGCTGTTTTTTACTATATCCCTTCATAAACCCTAATAATAGATTATATCGATTACTTAACTGCCTAAAATCATTATAGGAGAATTTATGTTCTTCTAGTAAATCCCTTATCTTTATCATTTCTTCTACGGTGACCTTTACAAACACTTCTGCACCATAACCTTTTTGAGGAATAAATCTTTTCATTTTGTTTAGTAGCATAAATCCGTCAAATGCCATCACCTGTTGACTTTCAAATTCTTCTAATAGCTTTTCTTTTTCTCTATAGGAATCCTCATCCATAATACTTACACTATTTACCAAAATAGGAACAATAGGGCAATTAATTTCATACATGAAAATATTATTAAAGTCTTGATTCCAATCCTTGAGCACAGCAGTTAATGCCTTGGTTGTTTCAATATGATCATTGTGTCCATCTATAAAAAAAGGAGTATAGATAACATTTGGCTTTATATCGTCTATTATTTTATACAATCTATTATATAACTTTGGTGTAACTTTCACAGCACCATCTGGTTCATCCATAAAATAAATTTCTTTTATATTTAACTTTTCCTGAATTTGTTTTGCTTCCTTCTTCCTTAAAGCTATTATTTCTTCCTTTGAAGCTTCTGTTAAACTACCAGATCCATCGGATACATAGATACAATAAATATTATCTCCACGCTTTTTATGCTTTAAGAGGGTTGCCCCTAAGCCTATAGTTTCGTCATCAACGTGGGGAGCTAAAACAACAACATCTTTCTTTTCTTCACCAAACATATTATCCATTGTAAATATACTCTTCGGCATCCACCGGTAGTAGCTATTTAAAAATGTATAATTTGCATATCCCAATGGATACTTTAGTGTCAGCTTTAAAAATTTCTTTAACATATCCATCCACCTTTTAGATTTAATAGGTATCCGCTTCTATAGGGGTTAAATACCATTGTCCACAACTGTAAATTTTTCCATCTAACTCTTTGTTGCTGCTTATATTTTTAACAGCAAAAGGAATAGTACTTCGTGTTTTTATAAATCCGCTTTTCTTGATCATACTTTTATAAGGTATATGCTCTTGCACCCATGCTGTGATAAAATCTACATCATTATTTTTAAGGAACCATATTCCTTTTTTTATAAGTTGATGATAGATCTCTTGGTCTAAAGCCATAATATCTACAATATTTCCTACCTTTAGCAGGTATTTGCCCCTCACCTTTTTTTCTTCAGTTTTTACAACAATATAACCCTGCATCTTCTTCTCTTTATAAAGAGCAAAGGTTTTATATTCAATATCAGGATGATTACCAATTCTCCAATTTAAAAACTCACTGCTTCGTATAGTCATATTAACAGGTTGTTGACTAAAATCCTGCCATAATATATCAAAGTCTGCATTAAAATTATTGATTTCAACAATAATGTCTTGCATTCTATGCTTGTTTTTTATATTATTTCTTATCTTTAAAAAGCTATTAATAGGATAAGTTATAGCCTTAGCTATGTTTTTATTTTTAATAAAAAAACCAGCAAAGGTATCTACTTTACATATATAGATATATACGGGAATATTGCAAACCAATTTTCCTCCAAGTTTTTTTAATATACCATTTAAAGAGGGGGGGCTTGGGAAACTATACCTAAAGCTCACATCTTTTTCAGGTGCTACTTCATAGGTATGAAAAGATAATTTTTCAAAATATCCCTTCCGTCTAGCATCTTTATGGACCATAGCATCAATAGATTGTCCACCTTTTAAATAAGAGTTGTCTATTTTCATCATTGATGGTATTAATGTACATTGTCCTAAGATATGACCTTCTTCCTCCACCACAGAAATAATAGCTTCTCCATTTGGATTTTCTTTAAATTGCCATAGCCAACGGTCTATAGTTCTTTTTTGATTA
The DNA here is from genome assembly GCA_020832135.1 of Clostridiaceae bacterium. Taxonomy (GTDB): domain Bacteria; phylum Bacillota; class Clostridia; order Peptostreptococcales; family Natronincolaceae; genus JAFIFG01. The sequence goes on along the minus strand of JAFIFG010000012.1, from coordinate 6,299 downwards.
AATATATTGTTAAATAGATTCAATATTTCTGTCTCTTCACCATTTCTGTAGGAACGTATATTACCCATAAGTTTCTGCTCCTTTACATAGTTCATCACATTTTATTATATATTTTCTCCAGTTCTCTAACCATTTTTTTTGCATCAAATTGCTTTAAAACTAGCTCCTTACCTCTTTTGCCTAGTCTTTCGCCTTCATCCTTATTCTCTAACAAATAATCAATTTGTTTTGCCAATGCCTCATGATCTCCAGGCTTAAAGAACAAGCCTGCATCCTGTACTACTTCTTTAATACTATCTAGTTCTGTTGCAATAATAGGCTTTTTTAACACCATACTTTCTGCTAATACCAAACCAAATGCTTCATTAACAGAGGTTAGTACCGCTATATCAAATGCCTCAGTAACCTCTTTTACATCACTGACAAAGCCAGTGAATAGAATATGCTTTTGCAGTCCTTCCTTTTCTACACATGCTTCTAAATAAGGTTGCTTACTGCCTTGACCTACGATTAGGAAGATAGTATCTTTATGTTTTTTGACTACCTGTGCTGCCGCCCTAATAAAGGTATCATGATCCTTTTCAGCCTCTAATCTAGCTACCATACCTACAACTTTTTTATCCTGTAGCGCTAGGGCTTGTCTATAATCTTTTTTGCTTTCCTTCATGAAGACTTCTACATCTATACCATTATAAATTACTTCTACTATATTTCCAGGCACACCATTTTCTATTAATGAAGTCTTCACAGAATTAGATATAGCAATAATCTTGTTTGTCAAAATTTTAGATGTAGCACCTGCTACAAGTTTATTGGTATTGTTTTGCTTCCAATGCTTTGTTAATATAACCTTGATTCCCAATAGCTTAGCTGCAATCCTTCCAGCTAAGCTGGCATGTACATGTACTATATCTGGTTTGTCTCTTTTTAAAACAGCATAAATACCCTTCAGTAATTGCATGTCAAAGCTTTTGGGTCCGATGGTAGAGGAAATTAAATGCACCTTAATATCTGTTTCCGCCAAAAGCTTTTCATACAATTGCCCTTTACCATGACATATAACCTCTACATCAAATTTTGTTTTATCTCTGTATTTTAATATGTTAAATAAATATTGTCCTGCTCCTCCAAAGTTATGATCTGCTATAATGTGAGTAACCTTAGTCATGCTACACCTCCTGTTGTTGCTGAACTATACAGCTCAGCATACCAAATACCATCCAAAAGGTAAATAGTATTCTAGGGTCATACCACACATAATCTACAAAACCATGTAATAAGTGCGCACCAATAGCAGCAATTAAAGGATATACAAAATATTTTCCTCTTTTATCCTTTGTATTTTTAACAGCCAGCAAGGATCCTTTTACTAAAGCCCCTATTAATAGAAAGAATGTTACAAGCCCAAAGATCCCTAATTCAGCTGTAATCTGTAGAATTAAATTATGAGAATGCACCGCCATAGCACTACCATATACAAAATATTGATATACTTGAGAAAATGCAGCTAAACCTAAGCCTGTCCCTAATAACCAATGACTTCTTATCAACTCTAAGGTCCCTATCCATATGGATATACGATAAGCATTTGAAGTATCTTCTAAATTAGCAGCAGAGGTTAATCTTCGAATAATAATGTCAGGAGATAGTGCCATTACTAAAACAGCACCTAGCCCAAAAACAGGCAGTAGTCTTTTGTCTATAAGCACTGCCATTAAGAATATACCAAATATTAATGCAAGCCATCCTCCTCTAGAATAGGTTAATACCAATCCTGTCAACATGATCATATTTAAAAATGCATATAAGAATTTTTTATAATAAGACTTTTCTACTAAAACGATAATAATACCCATGATTATTATTAACACCAAGTACTTGGCTAATACATTTGGATTTCCTAATGTTCCCATAGCTCTAGTAGTTATATCAGCAAAGGCTTCAAGGTCTACCCAGGTTCCCCCCATAGCAATACCAAATTTGTATTGCAATGCAGCATATACACTTTGTATGACCGCCGCTAATACATTTACCTTTAAAAGTGTTACTACCTTTTCTGGGCTATCTAAGGCATAAATCAATATATAAGCAAAAAGCAATGCACTACCATAGAGCATAAATGTTCTTAAACTATCTACTCTAGTAGGAGACGTTACTACAGACAGTGCTAGGAATAGAATGAATACAAGAAAATAAGGTTCTAGTTTTATAGCATAAACAGGTCTAATATTGATAATAAAGCTTGCTAACAAACCTATAACCAATAATGTTAAATAAGTAGAACTAATAAAAGGAATTAGAAAAGCTATAGTGTAAATGCCTTTCTCAATTTTATATAGGGAGATATAAATAATATAAACTATTCCTAATAAATTTAATAACGGGCTGGTTCCAAAGGCTATTAACATGATTGCTAAAGCCTGAAGACTATACCCTATGACCTTACTAGAATTCAAACCTTTATATATACTATTGGAAATCTGTATCATAAAACTATAACTACTTACTGCTTTAAAAGCCTCTATTATCTTCACCATAAGATACCATACTGTACTACAAATTTTAGCAAATAAGCTACCTATAATACTACTTCTCCACTTTTCGAACAAATGAAAGTCTGTAGATATATATCGATAAAAAACACTATTATAAATAACATTAGTTAAACTAAGTGTTAATTGTTTAGCTCCTTTATAAATTTTACTATTTTCTATAATGGTATATATTAAAAATAGAGTTTTAAATATTAAACTTCCTTCCATGGTCTCACCTTCCATCTATTCATCTATGCTGTGTATAACTCCTACACCTTCAAAATATTTTGTTAAAAGTCTTAAATCAGTTCCAATTTTGATTTCTACTGTTCCAATATTTATCTTGTCCCTCATAACCTCCCCAGGACCCGTTACCGTAACCCTAGCTTCATAATACAAAGGATTTTCAGCTATTACTATATTACCTTCTCTAGTTTCTACTAAGTTTTTAGCTTTAGAAGTTTCTATATTTACTATCTCAACATTAGCGTTTCTACCGGTTTTTTGAAGTCTAGCAGTACCCTCCTGCAATACATTTACTTGTTCTTCCGTTAATCTATTAAAAAATACCGTTGTCGTTACTGTTTTCTGTTCCCCCATATTCTCCGCTATTTCTGAAGTCATGAATCTATTTTGTAATAATACAAATCCAATGACAATAACTACAGTTAAAACTGCTAAATCAATAACACTTACCTTGCCAAATAATCTCCATTTTTTATCTATGATGCTCATTTTACTTCCTCCTTATGTTCAATTCATCTATAGTACTTTCCACTCTATCTATTATAGAACAAACTGACATAAAAATAAACTTGGATTTTTTGTATAAAAAGAAAATGCTCAATTTGGCCAATGACCAATCAGAGCATTTTGAGAATTACCTATTATGTAACTTACTTCATTTATTTTACAGCATAAGAAAATCCTCACGGTAATTTTATTGAGGATTTTTCTAAAAGTCCACGAGCCCTAAACTAATCAACAAAGCTTCATTCACCTTTGTCATCATTTCTTCATCTAGATGCCCAATTTTTTCTTCAAGACGTCTTTTATCTATGGTTCTAACTTGTTCTAATAATATAACCGAGTCTTTTGTTAGACCGTATTCTAAGGCTGCGATTTCCACATGAGTAGGAAGTTTCGCTTTGTTAATTTGAGAAGTAATAGCTGTAATAATAATAGTAGGACTATAGCGATTTCCTATATCATTTTGCACAACTAAGACAGGTCTAACCCCTCCTTGTTCAGACCCTATGACGGGACTCAAATCTGCATAATATATATCGCCTCTTTTAACCACCACTTTACTCACACTCCGCTATTTCGGCCTCATAATCTTCAAGGGAGGATACGTCCATACTTAACCCAGCTTCAGCCATGGCTAAATTAATAGAAGCCATTTCTTGGTAGCCTCTTTTCATTTTCTCTCTTAGCTTGATTTTATTTTTTTCTCTAATATATAATTTCATAGCTTCCCTTACAAACTCACTTCTATTAGTTTCCTCTATAGAAACTATATTATCCACTTCTTTTAAAAGGCTTTCAGGAAGACTTATCATTATTCTCTTAGAATCAGCCATTTTGCACCTCCGAAACTTATCAACGAATTCGTTGTAAAATATATACTCCTTGATGAAAGAGTATATATACTTTTATATATTATATTATATATTATTTATTATAAGTGTGTCAATGTTGCTACTAAATTATACAAATATATTAAAAAACATTCTATACTATCTTAACAAATTATCTTTTATTTGTACAAAGTTATTATTTGCCACATATGCTCGAGGAATACGTTTCCCTACCATACATACGATTTCATAGTTAATTGTCCCTAATTTTTCTGCTACGTCATCAATAGTATTACCACTGTTTGGATCATTACTAAAAAGAATTACTTCATCTCCTCTTTCGGCCTTCAATCCCGTAGCATCAGCCATGCATTGATCCATACATATTCTCCCTACTATAGGAATTTTTTTGTCTTTAAAGATTATCTCTGCTTTATCACTTAGCATCCTAGTAAAACCATCGGCATAACCTATTGGCAGGGTGATAATTTCCCTTTCTCCTTCTGTTATATACTTTAACCCATAGCTTACCCCTCTACCTTTAGGTACTGCTTTTACATGAGATATTTTTGCTTTAAGCTCCATAACCTGTTTTAACTCCACAGCATCTTTATTTACATCAGCTGATGGATATAGCCCATATAGCATAATCCCTGCCCTTACCATATCTAAGTTCATCTCTGGTAGATCAATTATAGCTGCACTATTTGATACATGTTTAATAGGTATATTATAGCCTTCTTTTTCTAAAGTGTTTACTAGGTCCATAAAAGCTTTAAACTGATTATAGGTGAAGGTTTTATCCTTTTCATCTGCTACAGCAAAATGAGTAAATATGCCCTCCACCTTTATAGAAGGCAGGGATAATATCTTCTTTATTTCTTCTACAGCCTCTTCATTGATTTGAAAACCTAATCTTGACATACCACTGTCGACCTTTAGATGAAGTGTCATTTCTTTTTCTTTTTCCTGTGCTAATTTTGAAAAAGAATAGGCTTGTTCATAAGTATATACGGTTTGGATAATATCATACTTTAAAATATCCTCCCCTTGTGCTTCAGTTGAATAACCTAAAACCATTAAGGGTACATTATATCCTGCTTTTCTTAATTCTATAGCTTCTGAAAGTGTAGCTACTGCTAACCTATCAGCTCCATTTTCTAATAAAGTTTTTGCAATAACTGTGGCTCCATGTCCATAGCCATCAGCTTTTATTACAGCACAAACTAAGCTATCCTTTTTAACCACTCTTCTAACTTCCTTTATATTATGGCGTAAGTTGTCTAGGTTTATCTCAGCCCATACGGGTCTTAATTTATCTTTTGTTATCATTCTACTACCCCCTATTTTTTAGTTTGTGAAAGATTATAGATTTTCTTGTACTTGTTCCTCCTCCGATGGTAAATAAAATAATCTATCATCTAAATCAGGATTGTATATAAAGTCTTTATAGTATACTCTAAAGTGTGTATTACCCTTTTCATCATATATATACAATTTGACAGGAGTCCTATCTTTTTTATCAAACCATAACTTTTGATGATCAAAATAAAAATTTCCTCCTGGAATTTCTGTCTCCATCACTATAAACTCATCATCATTGGTTTTTTCAAACCTTAGATTAGCTTCCTTTGTGCTTGTATAATTTCTTAAAAAATAACCTATAAACATAAGTTGCTCAGGTGATCGATGGAAATCGTCTATTTTAAAGGTTTGATTAATAGAGGAATTATATAGCCAAGCCGTCCTGCCATTATAAACAGTGAGATTACCTTTAAAACCCTCCGGTGATAATGCTTCTAATCTATACTTATTTGGGTTTTTAAACTGTTGTTGGAAAACATATTCTATCTCTTCACCATCATCATGCTGCATCTGTATGGTTGCTGTGCATTGATAACTTTCCATGCTTAAAAACTTCTTTTGTATTTTGTAATAAATTTCTTCATCGGTTGGTTGTTGACAAGCTACTAACACAAAAATAATTCCCATTAAAACAACAACCTTCCAATACTTCACAGATTACCCCCCTTTTTAATTTTAGATTAGCTCGTTGCAGAATGCTACAACTCGCATATACACTATGTTTTAATCTATTGAAATGGCTAAGTTTCCCCCATTTTGGGTATATATACATTGTCAAGATGTGTATAACTCAAAACTTAAAAGAAAGGAGAAACTTATG
>JAFIFG010000142.1 GCA_020832135.1 Clostridiaceae bacterium | reverse complement strand
ATCCTTCAGCTATCCTTTTTTTTCGATTGGGTAAGCTTACCTGTCAATTTACATGCAGGAGATTACAGGGTCTCCCAAGTTCCTGACACCTCTCTCCATACATACCACGTCCTCTGACCCCGACAGACCCTCAAGAATCTCGCAAATAGCAATTCTTTTGTATTGACTTCCGTGACGTTAAACACGTCGTCATCTGCATTTTGTCTATTTCTAGACCCACGGTTTACGGGGCTGAATATGCTTCAGGGATTACGGTATCCCTTATGGTCTATATTATTCCCTAGATGAAACAACTAAGTGATTCACACAAAATACTGGGTATTTTGGTTCTCTACTTATGTGTACACTTTACCTGACTGTCACCAGTTTCGGCACAACACTCGGTATGGGTGCTTGGTTAGACCTTACCCAACAGGGACTCTCACCCTGTAAGAAATGCCAAGCTTTGCTTGGCGCACTAACGTTCCTAGGGTTAGCGGCGTCCTGTAGAAATTTTTATTACCCAAGTACAAATGTTGCTAACCCTATGTTATATGCTGTACCGTTGGCTGTAAACTTTCTACTTCCTCTAATTTATTAATCTTTGTGATGCATAGAAAAGACAATCTCTAATTATTAATGATACTATCTATCTCTTTTTTTACTGCTTCCTTCATATTTACTTCTTCTTACAAATTTTTCAACGAATAGTTCTCGAGTCTCGTCTCTGTGTTTCTGTCTACTTTCTACATGTCCCCCTAGATACTCTGAAAACTTATATAATTTTTCCTCTATCTTTATAAAAGCTCTTTTCATAGGTAAAAACGGCATGTTTTTCAATAAAACTACTACAATCGCTATTTTTATCCCAATTATAACACCTGAATTGCCATGAAAAACATATCCTATCCAAGGTAAAAATATAAAACATAGAGTTAATAACATTACTATACCCCCATTTATGTTCTTACTCCTATAAATAATATGTACCCATTATTACCACTCGAGAAGTAACACTTGTATTGAAGTCCACAAAAGTCCCCTCTTAGCTATAAATAATGACACAACTTCTATGTGATAGGGCTTTCTTTACCATCTTTCTTTTTTAGAATTGCAACTACTTTTGAGCAGGGATGGCATATAACGGTTCCGTATTTGCAACACCTTCGAACTGGACCCCAAAGGAATACTCCTTGGCGGTGTTTGCCACCCAGTGAGAAGAGTGTGTGCCTGATCTTTCTATCCAGCACCTTTATGTAAATGCATTGTTATAGGGAGTAGTGACTTCCTTTTTAAAGATAATACATTAGCTGATCATATTTAAAAACAAGTAATGATTAGATGTCAGAGCATGCCCATGCATCAATTTCCACTTTAAATACAGGGTCAGCTAAGGAAGCTACATATAGCATGGTCATACATGGTTCGTGACCATTGAATGCTTTTGAAATAGCTTCTCTCCTTCTTAAACTGTCAATGTCTCCAACCAGATAAAATACTACTTTTACTAAATCCTTGACATCCATATTAGCTGCGTGTAAATTTTTAGTAATATTATCCATAGCAATTTCAATTTGTTTTATCGGATCATCTGGGACAGTCCCCTTCTCATCTTTTCCAAGTTGTCCAGATAAAACTAGCCACCGATTTTTTCCAGAAACCTCTATTTGATGAGTATAAGCGGCAACCGGACTGTGGATATTACCAGGATTTCTAAATTCTTTCATAAAATCTCTCCTTCATAGATTAATTATTTTATAATGTTTATCTTACTATTGAACAAATTCATAAACTTAATTTCACGTTTTTATGCTATTATGTATAACCTTATCTTTTTTTTTATAGGCTACAGATAATAACCCCGATATCACTATTTCCTATAACGGTCCCGTGTTTGCGACGTCCCTGAACCAGACCTACTTGACCCTTCCTCTTGGTGAAGCTACGCTCCCGGTGAAGGGATGTGGTGTGCTGATCCTTCCCTTGACACTCGCTTCTAGCACCCTTATGCAAATGTATTGTTATCAGTTGTAATCACAGCCCTACCTTCTAACTAGCTACTATTACTAAAATGGTATGTCTCCATCTGTATTAGTAATAAGTAAATTAAACTCGTTATTTTCATCTTCGTATATATCTTCATCTCCATATGGCTCCATACCCATCTCTTCCCATGTAACACCATAAGGAACTCCCCCACATGTATAACCTGCTATATAATAAAATGTGTCATCCGAATCAGAATACTTAATTGAAGCCCGCTCTTGTTCTTTTTGTAGTTTAAGAAGTTTTCTTGCCTTCTCTTGGCCTTTTAAAGTTTCTTTAAGTTGTTTTATATACTCGGGGTCAATATGAATTCCTAAAATTTGCAATTCTTTAGTTGCACATAGCTTGTCCACTGCAAAATGCTTACTGTAACCTCTTACTATATTTTCCCCTTCATATTTTGAGATCCAACCTCTTGTAGCCTGTAGCCTAGATGTTCTCTTCATTCTCTTATGTCTTGGAATATTCGATTTCTTCTTTTTCTTCATTTTGTCCTCTCCATTTGCCTTTTCTCTATTATCTCAAATTAATAGAACCGTTTATTTGTTGGCGATTAGTATCATGAACCCCATACACACCCCCGATATGATTATGATTGATAACGTCCCGTGGCTTAGCGATGTCAGACTTTCCCTAGAAAACCTCTTTCCGATATCTGCTAAGGCTCTGTTAGATGATGATTCTCCTGTATTTTTAATCACTATAACTTCAAAACATTTAATTGTATTAAAAATTCCATTTACTGTATATCATAATTATGATATAATTTAATCATAATAAGTATAGAGAGGTGATATTTATGCCAAAAATTCTTCCGATTTCTGATTTAAGAAATAATTTTAATGCTATATCTGAAGCATGCCATAAAGAAGCAGAACCAATATACATCACAAAAAACGGCAAAGGTGATTTGGTAGTAATGAGTTTAGCATACTTTGAACAACTTCAAGCTAAGTTAGATTTATATGAAAAACTTGCTATTGCAGAAGCTGAAAAAGCAAATAATGCTTCTACTGTTACTCATGAAGATTTTATTAAGACTTTAAGGAGTAATTACCATGTCTAACTCATATAAAATTGTATATTATCCTACTGCTACGGAGGACATCACTGGTATTTTAGACTACATCTCCATTGATGATCCTCCTTCTGCATATAAACTTATTGAAAAAATAAATACATCTATTGGATCCTTAGCTTTATTCCCTTATAAAGGAATGGCTCCTAGAGACTTTCATCTAAAGTCAAAAGGGTATAGAATGCTAATCATTGATTCTTACATAGTATTTTACCTCGTGAATGACTCTTCGCAGTTAATAGAAATAATGAGAGTTGTCTCTAGTAAACAAAACTACAAAACCTTTCTTTAAACCCTAATAGAAATGTCCTGAAGAGAATTGTCATCTAACGTTTCGTATTGCCGAAGCCTTTGAGCTGAACCCCAAAGAAATGCTACTTGGCCGTGCTTGCACCCAGTGAAAAGGTTTGGGCGGAGCATAGCGGAGCCGGCAATGCATTGTTATAAGATTTGACGACATCTTTTTCGTCTATAAATACTCACACACAAAAAAGTTTGAACTAAAGATTATGCTCATTTGATCTGCTGAAAAATTCAAACTTGTCTAAGGTCTATTCTTCTTTGCTTTCAAAGTGTATGTTGCTATAGATATTAAATTAGAACCATCATTTTCGGGACTCAAAGTTTTTTGAAATGAAAATTCATTGTGGGATAAAGTCAACTCTAAGAAATATAGAAAAATCCCCATATCTATTGAATTATAAAAAGGTACTTTTTCTTTTGGCATAATTGATTTTACATCTGTTGTTCGATATATTTTCAATGTGTTATTTTCACAAACAACTCGCCATGGTTGAGTATTACAAGCACTTGGAGCATATTTAACGAAATCAGCTATCTCAAGGCTCAAATCACCTTTCCATATATCACTTGTTTCTTTTCTTTTACTTTTTTTATAATCTTTCCTAAATTGGCTATCTTCCCCCTTTCCCAAAGCCAGCATTATGACATATTTTAAGTTGTTGTATTCAGGCTCACTTACTTTTCCCATCCCGTACCAACATACACCTATGTTCTTTGATGCTAAATATAAATCCAATTGCTCAAACATATAACCAATGTTTAATAAGTAATGTTCTTTTTCTTCGCTATAAATAAGCAAGCAGTATTCTCCACGTTTCGATGTAGTTTTTTCTCTTGGAACAATCTTATATTTTACTTCTATGTCATCTACAAGAGGATTTAAATTTTTTATTTCTTGATTTATATCCTGCAATTCCTCTTCTGAAAGAGTTAATGTATCATTAAATCTTCTAAATGACTTTCTTTTAAAAATCATATCATATAGTTCTTTCAAAGTTACAATCTCCCTCCATCTTTTTCTCAACTTATATGATATTAGATTATAAAATTTTTTACAAAACAAATTTTAAAATTATGATAATTCCTATTTTTCTTCGTATTGACCAACAAATAATTTTATTACGTAATATTCTACAATTATGACTCCCCTTTTCTTTAATAAGACCCTAAAGAATAGCCCCGTTATCGCCATTTCTTATAACGTCTCTGCCATTCCCGACACCTACGAACTGGACCCCATAGGAATACCCCTTGGCAGTGTTTCCACCCAGTGAGAAGATGTGGTGCCTGACCTCGCTTCATGACAGTGCCTACAAAGACTCTCTTCTTGACCGTACTTCTTGCACCCTTGTGGAAATGGCTTGTTATGTGAAGTTTGGTATATATACCAATAGGATTGCTCCACCTAAAACCTTACACATCTATATGCTTCCTTTATTTAAAAATTATAAAGTAAGGGTATTAGTATACTCGTGTTTTAAGAGTGACATTATAACCAATGATTCATAACTGCCATTGCATAAAATACACTCTCTTAAAACACCTTCTTCAATAAAACCTTCAGATTTGTAAAGGTTTTGTGCTCTATGATTTTTATATTTCACATCAAGCCATAGTCTATGGGCATTAAGTTCTTCAAAAGCAATTTTCTTAACTCCTTTTAAACTTTCCCTTCCAAAACCTTTACCTTTATCATTTATTGCAATTCTCATAAATTCAATACTTTTACTAGATTTTGTAAGACCTGCAAGAATTATATATCCAGCGGCTTTATTTGTATCTTTTTCCTCTACTATCAAATGTAAAATATCCTCTTGAAGTAGTACTTTTCTATGTTGTTCCTTTGTCCATTGCCCAACATATTGTGCATTTTCTGTTTCTTGTTCACAGTTAACAACAAAATCTAAATCCTCTTCTTGTGTATTTCTTAAAATAATTGAGTTAAATTCTTCTCTTATATGTTTCACGTTTATCCCCCTTGCTTCATCTTATATAAGAAAGTTTTATTTCAGTTCTTATTTTTTTCAATTTGCCTTAACAGCTACTACAAAGAATTCCTACTAGCCAAGTTTCACATAACATTCTTAGGGTTAGCGACGTCATGACAGTATTTTTATTTCCTAAATCAAAATGTTGCTAACCCTATGTTATATGCTGTCCCGTTGACTCTAAGCTTTCTACTTGCACTAATTAATTGCTTTTGTGAGGTATAGAAAAGATACTGTGATGAAACACCTCACTATAGCACTTTCTTCCCTGTCTTATCGATATACCCCCACTTTTCATCAACTTTTACTGGGGATAGTCCATTACTAAACCCTTTTGTTTCATCATACTGAGGCTTAATTATCCACTGTCCCTCTTCATTCACAAAGCCCCATTGATTGTTGACTTTGACGGCAGCTAAACCTTCGTTGAATATTCCAACTGCATCATATTGTGGTTGAATGATAACCTTGCCCTGTATGTCTACATATCCGTATTTATCTTGCACTTTAATTCTAAGATAGCCTGGTGAACTATATGCATCTATTTCATCAAACTGTGGTTCTACAAGAATTTTCCCATGTTTATCTATCAATCCGTATTGATTGTTTAGTTTTATAGTCCCTAAGTGATAATTAAAAAATTCTATTAATTCAAACTCTGGTTCTATAACAACATTTCCACTATGATCAACCAGCCCCCACTTATTCTCTTGAGAATCAAGCACCACTACAAATAAATCCTCATAAAATACTTCTAATCTATCGTACTTAGCCTCTAGAAGGAATTCACCTTTATTATTGATAAATCCCCATTTATTACCTAGCTGTACTTTTGCGCCATTCTTTGTAAAATTTGTTCCACTAGTGAAGATTGGCTCTATCTCCATTTCTCCTGTCTGATTTATATAGCCTATTCTGTACCCATCTGTTTTCGCAACAGCTACTAAAGCTAACCCCTTTGAAAAAAGAACAGTTGTTTGAAACTTTGGCTCTGTCAAAAAATTTTCTTCCTTGTCTATGTAAGTCCATTTGTTACCGATGGCTACAGCTGCAAAACCTTCAGCAAAGCTAAAGGCATTATCGTACTTAGGCTCAATTACCCAATCTCCTAGTGCATCAATGTAACCCCATTTCCCATTGGTTTTTGCAGCAGCGAGACCTTCATGAAGACCATAGACCTCCTCATACATGGGTTCTATAACCATCCTCCCATTCCTATCAATAAAGCCCCATTCACCATTTTCCTTGACTGCAACCAACTTTTCTTTAAAAAATAATTTTGCATCATCATACTTAGGTTCAATAATGATCCTACCATCTTGATGAATATAGCCATATTTTCCATCGATTTCTACTCTTATAAGGGAGTCAGGTAGTAACGGTGCTATTGAGTCATATTTGGGTTCTAAGATAGTTTTTCCTTCTTTATTTATAAGTCCATAATATCCATCTTTTTTTATTTGTATATAGTTTTTTGAAGTGTAGTGAATATCTTGAAATTGAGGGTCTAATAGGATTTTACCATTTTTATCGATCAATCCATATAAGCCATTAATTTGAATAATTGCTATGCCATCATCAAAAAAAATAGATGCATCTTCATAAATATATTCATCTAGTGATGCCTGGTATATCATCCATACTACAAAAATCATCACCATTACCACCAATAGTTTACCATATTTAAATTTCACTACAGTATCCCCCCTTGCTCATTCAGATCTTTATATAATTTTTCACTACTATCCTTCGTATTTTTCATCTGATATGACCTTCTTGACCATTTTCCTATTACCACACCTTTCGACAGGGATGGCATATAACGGTCTAGCATTTGCAACGTCCCTGAACCGTACCCACCTAACCTCACCCCTTGGGGGAGCTTTGCTCCCGGTGAAGGGATGTGGTGCTTGACCTTTCCCTTGACACGTGCTTCTAGCACCTTTACGCTAAAAACTTTGTTATGTGGTGTACCATGACCATTGATATAAAGTACACTAAAGATGATGACTCTCAATTCATGACTTGACAGGCGTAGTTCTTCTATCTTATCACTTGCTCTAATATTATCTTTTGCTCACGAAAACCATATTTCTTATAAAACTCAAAAACTTGCTCATTGCCTTCTGCAATTCCAATAACTTTTTTTCCTGCTTTTCCACTTTCCAACCACTCTAAAGCCCTACACATCAACTTGTCTCCAATACCATATTTCCGATACTCCTTTTCGATATATAGTGAATCAATTTCACCTACCAAATCTATAGTTATTGTGCTTATACAATATCCTACAAATATCTGATTCTGTTGGTCTTTCACTAAATCAATTCTTAATTGTGTATTTGTATCATCTATGAATTTTTTCTTTCTATCTTCAAATTTAAGATTTCTAAATCTATCTGGAAAATATCTAGAATTTTCTTCATGATGCTTGTTTAACTGCTCCCACAATGGCTTTACAAAATCTAATAATTCTCTTCCTCCTGTCACAATATCAATTGTGCTCATTCTATCTCCTCCTTGATTTACCCTAAATATTTATATAATGAAATCTTTAGTGTTTAACTTTAAACTAAAGCAAAACCAAACCATGGATAATTCATAGTATGGCACATAACGTCTCTGCCATTCCCGACGCCTTCGAACTGGACCCCATAGGAATACCTCCTTGCGCACCCAGTGAGAAGGTGTGGTACTGACCGTGCTTTCATGACGGTGCCTACAGAGACTTTCCCCATGACGGCGCTTCTTGCACCCTTGTGGGAATGGCTTGTTATATGATGACGCCTACTAAGTAAACCTACTTAGAAATTCTCTTGTCAAAAGGATTAAACGATTGTAAATATTTTCTAATCTCCAATCTAATTTGATGTACTTCCTCTTCAATTTGAGAAATACCACACCCATTTTCATATAACTCTTCATTAACCTTATTACTAAATGCATATTTGATTGTGTCTAAATTTTCATCATACTTACCTTCAAATAATTCATTTTTAAAGTTTTCAGATTCAGACGTAATTATTTTTCTCATAGTATTAACTCTTTTATCAAGATGTTTAATTAATATATCTGATATTTCATTTGGAATGAACGGATCTGACTTTAACTTATCTAAAATTGCTTCTACTTTCATTAAATTAGTAGATGTTGGAATTCCAATAGATTTTCCTTCTTCTTTATATTTATTAATGATTATATCTGCTATTTCTAAAGCATCCCGCTTTTTTGCCCAATAATTATCAGAAGAATTATCAAATTCGCTATATAATTCTTCTGACACTGCAGACAATTTATCCATCACTCTCTTTTGATATTCTGTATTAACTGTATTAAGCAAACCTCTTCGTGCACTTTTATACGTAAGTACTGTAACAGTACCAACAACTATAAAAAATACAATATTAAAGACGAATAATATAATATTGATAATATCTTTTAACTCTGCAATATTTGACTGTTGGTTTACAATTTCTTCCATGCAATTTGCCTCCAATTGTTTTTTGGCATTTCGCATTACGGTTTTGCCATTCCCAACGCCTTCGAACTGGACCCTAAAGGAATACCTCTTGGCGGTGCTTGTCTCCCAGCGAAAAGGTGTGGTGCTGAACCTGCCCACAAAACGTGCTTCCAGCACCTTTATGCAAATGCATTGTTCTCCGATGCCCCATGCCCCATTACTCAGAGTACGGCAGAACATAGCAGGTTTACCCTTATAGCTTGAACTCTACAGCGCATTCTGCTAATATGATACGATTTGATCCTAACAAAATTTTTGTATTCTCTTTATAACCAGCTTATAATATTTTCAGAAACATCTCTTCTTTTGGATTTTAAGCTAACGTTATTTGAATAGCCAACAGATATAACTGCCATTAATTGCAGATCATCCGAAACTCCCAGTAACTCTCGCACTTGATCTTCGTTTTTCAATATTTCTCCAATCCAACAAGTAGCTAAACCTAACTCATTTGCAGCAAGTAATATATTCTGTATTGCTGCCCCAATCGACTGTGTATGTTTCAAATAAGCATTTTCTATTTTGGAATCCACTACTTTAGTATCTAGGAACACTGCAATTAAACAAGATGAGTTTTGTGCCCATTTATGAAATATCGTAAGAGACGATAACATTTTGATTAAATCTTTATTATTCATTACCACAGAAAATCTCCATGGTTGCAAATTATTTCCAGATGGAGCCCAGCTTGCAGCAGTTAATAATTGTATTATATTATCCCTACTTACATCTTGTGGCATATATGCTCGTACACTTCTACGATTTAATATACATGACATTACTGATTTCACATTATCACTCCTCATAATTTTCTAGTTTTTTAGGTAATGTTATTGCAAATTTTAATTAATAAGGCTTTTAAAGTGGGCTTCCATAATCCATAGCCGGATGTTGTGGGTTTAACGTATGGTTTCGGAGAACGGTCTCGCATTTGCAACGTCCCTGAAACGACCCCACTTTACCTTGCCCCTTGGCGGAGCTTCGCTCCCGGTGAAGGGATGTGGTGCTCTGACCTTTCCCTTGATACGTACTTCTAGCACCTTTATGCAAATGTATTGTTATAGGTAGTGATGACGATTTTCACCTCTAAAATCCTTCGCATAAAAAAAGATGATGTGGCATAATTTTATAACTTATTTATCAAGGATAATACCCTTTTCCTTAGGAGTTACTTT